>CASEJD010000097.1 GCA_949288145.1 uncultured Coriobacteriia bacterium | reverse complement strand
CTCCGATGGCGTACCGCAAGAGAGCGTGCCCCAGGACGGCGCGCCCGAGCGCCCGGCCCGTCCGGAATTCCGCGACGCGTGCTTCCGGCAAAAACGCAAGAAGGGCAAGTACCGCCTGGTGGAGCCGCCGCTTTTGGACGGCCCGGTGGCGGACACGCACGCGCACGTGGTCATGCTGCGAAACCCGGCGCTCGAGCTTGCACGGTGCGCGCTCAACGGCGTGACCTTCGTCGTGTGCATGGAGGACGTGAAAGAACCGTGGGAGCGCACGTTCGAGCAGACGGAGGCGTGGGTCGCGCAGGCGGCGGCCATCCTGCCGGACGTGCGCCAAGCCACGCTCGACGCCCTTGACGCCTCGGAGGCGGAATGGGCGCCCGCCGTTCGCGCTGCGTTCGCCGAGCGCACGGCTGCCATGGTGGCGGACGCGGCGGCGAGCGAGCGCGCCATCCCGCACCTGCGCATTGCCGTGGGGTGCCACCCTCACAACGCGTCGTACTACGACGACGAGATGGAGTCCACGCTGCGCCGCCTGCTGCACGATTCGCGCGTGTGCGGCCTGGGCGAGGTCGGCTTGGACTACCACTACGACTTCAGCCCGCGCGACGCCCAGCGCGAGGTCTTCCGCCGGCAGATCCGCATCGCGCACGAGGCGGGCCTGCCGCTCATCCTGCACCTGCGCGAGGCGCACGACGAGGCGCTCGCCATCATGCGCGAAGAGGGCTTCCCGGCGGGCGGCACGCTGCTGCACTGCTTCAACCTGGACGCCGCGACGCTCGCGCCGTGGGTGGAGGCGGGCTGCCACGTGGCCATCGGCGGGCCGGTGACGTTCAAGACATTCGACGATTTGCGCGCCGCCGTGCACGACGTGCCGGCGGACCGCCTGCTCACCGAGACCGATTCGCCCTACATGACGCCCGAGCCCATGCGCGGGTCGCTCTGCGGGCCGGCGCACACGGTGTTCACGGCAGCGCGCCTGGCAGAGGAGCTGGGCTTCGCTGAGGGCGAGGGGCGTGCGGCGTTTTTGCAGGGCATGCTGGACAACGCGCGCGGCCTGCTCGACCGCGAGCCGACCGCCTGGCAGCTCGGCGCGTAAGGAAGGACCATCATGACCGATCGTATCTCCCCGCTCTCGACGCCCGCCGCCACGCGCGCGGTGCTCGAGGCGCACGGGCTGGCGACGAAGAAGTCGCTCGGCCAGAACTTCCTGGTGAACGACGACGTGCTGCGCAAGATCCTCGAGCTGTCCGAAGTGGGAGCCGACGACGTGGTGCTGGAGGTGGGCCCGGGCATCGGCACGCTCACCATTCCGCTGCTGAAGGAAGCGCGCGCGGTGGCTTCCGTCGAGCGCGATCGCGACCTGCCCACCGTGCTGCGCGGCACGTGCGGCCCGTGGGCAGAGCGGTTCTCGCTCGTGGAGAAGGACGCGGTCGACCTGACGGAAGAGGACGTTCGCGCGGCGCTGGCGTGCCCGATCGCGTCGCTCGGAGCAGGGGAGGGCGAAGAGGGCGCTCCTGGCGCGCCGCATGCTGTGGCATCCGAGCACGAGCCTGCGTCCGGCAGCCTGCCCCTGCCGAACAAGTTCGTCGCGAACCTGCCCTACGCGGTGGCCGCGACGGTCGTGCTGGGGTACTTCCAGGATTTCCCTTGGATCGATTCCGCCACCGTCATGGTGCAGGCTGAGGTGGCGGATCGCATGTGCGCGCAGCCGGGCTCGAAGAATTACGGCGCCTACACGGTAAAACTCTCACTCTACGCGAAGCCCGCGGGGCGCTTCTCCGTGAGCCCGGGCAACTTCTTCCCGCCGCCGCACGTGGACTCCTCCGTGCTGCGCCTGGATCGGCGCGACCTAGCGGAAGACGGCATCGAGCTTTCGCCCGACGAGCTGCGCGCCACCTGCACGATGGCCGACGCCGCGTTCGCCAGCCGCCGCAAGACGCTCTCGAACTCGTGCAAGACGTACTTCTCAGGCCGCGGGCCGGAGGGCAAGCGCATCGCGGGCGAGCTGCCGGCGTTGTTCGAAGCAGCGGGCATCGACCCAGCACGCCGTGGCGAGACGCTTTCGCTCGAAGAGTTCGCGCGCTTGGGTCGCGCACTGCACCGTGCCCTGTCGTAGGCTCGAAACCGGGCGCGTCAGTCGCGCCACGCAATCCCAAAACGCACGAAACCCCCGCCGCGGCGGGGGTTTCGCTGTCTTCGGTGGGCGAGAGGCGGCTTACAGGCCGTCCACGTACTCCACGAGCTGGCCGACGGTGGCCAGGCCCTCGGGCTCGCCGAACTCGACGTCGCAGCGCTCTTCGATCTCGCAGATGAGCTCGACCATGTCGAGGGAGTCGATGCCGAGGGACTCGAACGTGGACTCTTCCGTCACGTCGTCCGGGTTGATGTCCAGGTTCTCCTGAAGCAGGTCTTTGATGGTGTCGATGGTGGCCATGTGCCTTTCCTCTCTGTCTCGGGTGCGCCTTATTGTACGCGATTGACAAGACTCCCGAAAGGGCGCGAGCGGCGGGTTGAAGGGCGCTTGCGGTGGGCCGCAGGGTGCATCGTGGGCGCTCTCGGCGCGCATGACGGGACGAGCGTGCCCACGAAAGAGGAGCGTCACGCCGCCGCGCACGGCAGGACCGCCTGGTTAGCTCGTGGCGTCCTCCTTGCCGTCGTCGGCGAACCAGAAGCCCTCGAAGCTCTCTTTGAACACGCGGTAGCCCTGCAGCTGGCAGTCGTAGGAGAACTGGCGGATGAGCGCACCGGACTCGTCGTACTCGCCGAAGACGTGCGAGATGCCGCTGTTGACCACGTAGTTCGTGGACTCGGGCGTGTGCGCGACGTTCGAGACGATGCTCGAGTACGGCACGGGGAACGACATGACGAGCTCGAAGGTGCCCGCCTCCTCTTCAACGAGGTAGCGGTAGACATAGCTTGCCACACCGTTGTAGAGGTCGGTGCTCGCGTCCGTGTCGGCAAGGTCAGGGGAGTAGCCGCTGCGCGTGCTGAGCGCCCAGTAATTGTTGTCGTACAGGAGCAGATAGTAGCTACCCTGCGTGGGGCCTTCTCCGTCGTACTCCACGGAATGCTGGCCGTACTGGAGCTTAAAGTCGCCCACCTGGGCCAGGTTCAGCCCTTCGTACGGCGTGCCCTCCCAGAATTCCTCTTCGCCGATGAAGTAGTCAAGCGTCGGGTCCGCGTGCACGTTCGAGACCTTCATGATGGTGGACGTCTCGCGCGAGGAGACGATGATCGAGTCGTCCTCTGCCAGGTACTCGACGGTGTTGAGGTGAATCCAGTCAAGCTCGCCCGCCTGCCAGAAGAACGTGTCGGACGGGCCTATGACGTGCGCGTACTCTTCCACGTAGTCGGCCATGAGCTCCGTGAAGTCCACCAGCTCGGTGACCGCGCCCGTTTCCAGGTCGAGCTCGATGACGATATCCTCCACCGATTCGGCGCCCTCGCGCTCGACGAGTGCCACGAGCGTGCTCTCGCCGGAATAGTTGATGTCGTGGTGGAGCACGTAATCTCCCAGGTCGTACGCAGACACGACGCGTCCGAGCCCGTCGACGCGCGCGATGCCCCCGGCCGACGAGCACACGACGATGTCGTCGCCATAGTACAGGATGCGATCGAGCCCCAGGCCCTCGGTGACCATCTCGTAGCGCAGGATGCCGTTGTTGTCGTAGAAGAAGCCGTAGCCCAGGTATCCGTTCTGGCGCACAGCGGCGAAGAGGCCGTCGGAGAGTGGTGCCGCGCTCGTCCCTTCGATGGAAGCCAGCTGGGTAGCATAGCCTGATTTCGTCTCCGGCATGGTGACGGAGAAGGTGACCACTTGCCGCTCGATGCCGAACGAGCCGGTGACGGTGAGCGTGACTTCGTTCGTCTTGCCCGGCACGAGGCCGATGAGCTGGAATTCGTGGACGGTCGAGAACTTCTCGCCCTCATGGCCTTCGGCGCAGTTCTGGGCCGTGGCCGTGAAGTCGGGGATGGCGGGGTCGTCCACGTGGACGGTGTAGTCGATGCGCGTGTCCAGGTCGGTCTCGAAGTACAGGTACAGGCCGTTGCTGCCCGTGCCGTAGGGATTCAGCACGGCGAGCGGGTTTGACGCCGTCCACGCGACGCGCTCTTGTATCTGGTCGAGGGTGCCGTCGATGCGGTCTTGCACGGCGGTGTCGTAATACGTGAATCCCTCTTCGTCGGTCCCGTCGGGGACGAGCTGGGCCACGATGAGGTCGGAAGCAAGGTCGGCAGTGTACAGGGAGATGCCGAACTGGTCGTCGTGGCCGATGAGCTCGCCTTCGGCGGAGGCGCTCCAGTCGGAGCGGACCACTGTCTCCTGGGCCGTGAACGAGCGGCCGACGAACACGGCGATGCCCACGCCCACGACGACGAGCGCGATGATGCCGCACACGACGCCCAGGGCGATCTTCCGCTTCCGACGACGAGGGCGCGGGGTCTGCCCATTCGGGGAGTTCGGCGCATGCCCTGCGCCGCGTGCTGCCGTGTCGTGCTCGTCTATCGTGGCCATCGTGGTCTCCTTCGCAGGGAGGGGTGTGGAAGGAACGGTTCGTGTCGACCAAAGTGTACGCACGTGTACCGGGTGTCACACGTCTTTGCCATCAGCGGAAGCTACGTCGACGGTGAATGGTAGCGCGAACGTGGGCAAAACTGCGCGCGAGATTCTGCCAGCGCGTACTGGGCGCTACAGCGGGCGCCCGACGAGCAGCTCGGCGTCGACGGTGATGGCGTCGACGCCGCGGCTCTCCGCCACGGCATCGTCCACGCCGAAGAGCAGCGGCGTCATGCGCACGAACGCGCGCAGGGTCTCGGGCGTGGTCGGTGTCGTCTTCGAAAGCGGCGTGCGCTCGATGAGCTGGAAATGGCGTTGGAAGTGGTCCACGACGCGCTGGTTCGAGTAGTCCTCGTGGCGGATGACGTCGCGGAAGGCATGGCGCAGCTCGCGCAGGTGGTTCGGGCCTGGCACCACTTTGACGAGCAGGCCGCCCGGCGCGAGCACGCGCGCGAACTCGTCGTACTGGGCGGGCGTGAACACGTTGAGCACGGCGTCAAAGCTGGCATCGCGCGCAGGGAGCGAGGCGAGGTCGCCCACAACCCAGCAGGCGTCGTTGCCGCCGCGCGCGGCGATGCCCACGGCCTCCTTTGACAGGTCGAGGCCGACGAGCGTGCGGCTACCGTTCAACAGGCGTTTCGCGTAGAATCCCTCGCCGCATCCCACGTCCATGATGCGCCGCAGCTCAGGGCGCTCGTCGAAGAAGCGCGCGACGCCCTCGATGAGGTGGTCGTAGTAGCCCGCCTCGAAGACAAGGCGGCGGTTCTCGAACGACGCTTGGTCGTAGCCTTCGGAGGGATGGGGGCGCGTCAGGAAGTTCACCGTGCCCTTGCGCGAGATGGCGAAATCGTGGCCGCGCTCGCAGACAAGGCTGCCGCCCGCAAGGTGCATGCCGGATTCGCAGACGGGACAGCGCAGCAGGTCAGCGCACAACGCGAACTTCGCAGCGCGGGACGGGACGGAGGGCACGGTGCGCTCCTGCACAGGACGATGCGCCTGCTTCGGCGCCGTCCGGACCGCGTTCTTCCGCTTCGCGTGCTTGCCGGTGCCCATGCCGTCCTCCCTCAGATTGCGAGCCCTTTTCGTGCTCGCGGCATTGTACCGCGGCAGTGGGCAGGGGAGGGCGCGCCGCCTATTTCTTCCAGAAGTCCTGCGCCAGGTCGCGGCGCGTGGGCTGGCCGGTCTTCTTCAGGATATTGTGCACGTGCGCTTTGACCGTGCCCAGCGCCAGCTGCAGCTCGTTCGCGATGTTCTGGTTGTCCTTGCCCAGCAGCACCAAGCGCGCCACCTCGCGCTCGCGCGCGGTAAGGCCGTAGCGAAGCGCGTACTGCGGCAGCAGGTCGTCGACGTGCGTTTGCACCTGCGGGGCGTCGGTGGCCGGAGGTTCCTGGAAGCGCAGTCGCAGGGTGTCAGAAGCGCTGCGGAACGTGTACACCGCGATGAGCAGCGCAAGGATATTCTCCGAGAAGTTGCGCTCGCTCAGGTACAGCAGCGGCAGCGGTTGGCTGAAATCGGGCGAGAAGATGAAGATGCTGAACGAGTCCTCGCCGATGATGAGCACGACGAGCGCGGCAGCGACGAGGATTGCCGGCAAGTTCCGTTTGACGCGCAGCACGGCGACGCTGTTGGGCGAGGACAGGCAGCGAAACGCCACGTATCCCAGCATCCAGGCCAAAAACGCCTGACGGACCGTGTAGAACGCCCATTGCCGCCACGGGCCTTCGGGGGCGAAGGCGATGAGCGCAACCTCCACGACGGCGTAGGCCACGGCGGGCACCGCGAGCAGCGCCTTCCTGCGCTCGTCAAGGAAATCGCAGACGAACAGCCACAGGCACTCAAGGACGCCGAGCGACAGGATGATCTTGAGCGGGGCGTCGGCTATGGCGTAGAACTCCGCCGCGGTGGACGGGGCGACGGTGCCCAGGTACTCGTACTGGAATATAAGCGCGAGGTCGATCACGTAGAACGCGAAGTAGCCCATCACGAACAGGTATGCGCGCTTGCGGGAGACGAAGTAGGCGGAAAGGGCGAGGATGCCCGCCGCCGTGAAAGCGAGCAGCAAGACCACGGTGTAGACGAAAAAAGCTGTTTCCATGCAGCCCCTCTCGGAGTAATCCCGAATAAACTGGCGGACCTCGCAGCGGCCAACACGACCGGCGCGCCCGAACTTCCCCTGGCGCTCGCGTTTACCTGGCCTTGACGTATCTTATCGGCAAATGTCGTGCCATGGCGCCGTAGTTTTTCGATTCTATGACATTCCACAAGATGCTGCGTAAACCCTCAAATGGTTAGCTACATATGGTGGGATTAGATGGGATATAGGCTCGCGGTTTGAAAAATAATCTTCATTATTCCTTCACAAAACTTTTCGGTGAACGCACAGTTTGGGCCAGCGAGGCGGCACGGATCGCCGGCAAGGAAACCAGCGGGCCAACGCCCGCACAACCGAAAGGACAGAAGGAACATGGCCGTCAAGGACTACATCGACACCAACGACTTCACCAAGGAAGAGCTGCTCGACATGATCGAGCTCGCCAACTCCATGAAGGCGATGATCAAGCAGGGCAACCGCTACCCGCGCCTGCTCGAGAACAAGACGCTCGGCATGATCTTCCAGCAGGTCTCCACCCGTACGCGCATCTCCTTCGAGACCGCGATGACCGACCTGGGCGGCCATGCTCAGTTCTACGGCCCGGGCACCATCCAGCTGGGCGGCCATGAGTCCATCGAGGACTCCGCTCGCGTCATGGGTACCCTGTGCGACATCCTCATGGCGCGCGTCGACCGTCACAAGGACGTCGCGGCGCTCGCGAAGTACTCCCCGTGCCCGGTCATCAACGGCATGTCCGAGTTCAACCACCCGACCCAGGAGATGGGAGATTTGCTGACCATGATCGAGAACCTGCCCGAGGGCAAGAAGATCGAGGACTGCAAGCTCGCCTTCATCGGCGACGCCACGCAGGTGTGCGCCTCCCTCATGTTCATCGCGTCCAAGATGGGCATGGACTTCGTGCAGTTCGGCCCGAAGGGCCACCAGATCACCGACGGCGGCCTGCAGGTTGACACCGACGTGGACCTGCTCGCCATCGGCCTGAAGAACTGCGAGACCTCCGGCGGCACCATCACCATCTCCGACGACATCTCCTGCATCGAGGGCGCCGACTTCATCTACACCGACGTGTGGTACGGCCTGTACGACCAGGAGGAGGAAGGTGCTTCCTACATGGACGTCTTCTATCCGAAATACCAGGTCACCATGGACATGATGAATTACGCCGGCCCGAACTCCAAGTTCATGCACTGCCTGCCGGCCACCCGCGGCGAGGAGGTCGTCGACGAGGTCATAGACAACCCCGAGCGCAGCCTGTGCTGGGAGGAGGCCGACAACCGCAAGCACTCCATCCGCGCCATCCTGGCCTACCTCTTCCTGCAGCAGCAGGCCGGCAAGCAGGTCGACGAGGCAGCCGCTGACGCCGCCCAGGCCCGCATGGAGGCCGTGCTCGCCAAGATCGGCTAGTGACGCACGACTGATGTACGGCCCGCCTGCTTCGCGAGGGGAGGGCGGGCCGCCCGAAGAATCAAGGGGACACCTATGACTGAAAGTAAGAAGAAGTTTTCCTTTATCAGCGTCATCCTCTCCGTCATCTGCGTCGTGTTCGTCGCCGAGGCTGCCGCCCCCGCCGCCGCCATCGGCAACGCGCAGTTCTTCTGGTGGATCTTCCTCATCGTCACGTTCTTGCTGCCGTACGGCATGGTCGTGGCCGAGCTGGGCACCACCTACGACTCCGACGGCGGACTGTACGACTGGATTCGCGACGCGTTCGGCGACAAGTGGGGAAGCCGCGTCTCGTGGTACTACTGGATCAACTTCCCGCTGTGGATCGCCTCCCTGGCGACGCTGTTCCCGGACATCCTTGGCATGGTGTTCGGCGTCGAGATCGGTCTCGTGCCGATGCTCGTCATCGAGCTCGCGTTCGTGTGGATCGTTGTGCTCATGAGCTTCTCGAAGGTCTCCGACGCCGCGTGGATTCTGAACGGCGGCGCGGTCCTGAAGGTTGCCATCGCCGTTGCCGTGGGCGCCCTGGGCATCTGGTTCGCCATGAACAACGGCTTCGCCGGCGACATGTCCGTCCAGACCTTCCTGCCGGACCTCACCAACACGAGCGCGCTCACGTACCTGTCCATCATCCTGTTCAACTTCATGGGCTTCGAGGTCATCTGCACCTTCGCGGGCGACATGCAGAACCCTGCCCGTGACATCCCGAAGGCCATCATCCTGGGCGGCCTTGCCATCGGCGCGATCTACCTGTTCTGCGGCTTCGGCATCGGCGCCGCCATCCCGGCCGACCAGATCGACCCTGACTTCGGCATGATTATGGCCGTGCAGACCATGGTGGGCAGCTCCCCGATCTTCTCGATCATCTGCATCGCCTTCCTCATCACGCTGTTCGCGAACATGGCCTCCTGGTCCTTCGGCGTGAACTCCGTGGCGAGCTACGCCGCCAAGCACGGCAACATGCCGAAGGTCTTCGCCCACGAGAACGAGAAGTCCGGCATGCCCACCGGCGCCGCCGTGGTCAATGGCGTGGTGGCCACGCTCACCCTGCTGCTGCAGCCGGTGCCGATTCCGGCCATCTCCGAGGGCATCTTCTGGATGCTGTTCTCCATGAACGTCGTGTTCCTGCTCATCTCCTACATCCCGATGTTCCCAGCGTTCCTGAAGCTGCGCAAGGTCGACTCCCAGCGCGAGCGCGTGTTCAAGTTCCCGTTCAAGGGCACGCTCATGATCGTCGCCCTGGCCGTGCCCGCCATTGAGCTCGTGCTGTCCATCATCGCCACGATTGTGCCGCTCTCCGGCGCCGAGGTGGCGGACAAGCTGCCCATCCTCATCGGCGTGGTGGTGTTCATCGTGCTCGGCGAAGTGGTCCGCGTCTGGTCCGCTCGCGGTCGAGAGGACGAGTACCGCGGCCTGACGCCCGAGCTCGCTGCCCAGCGCCTGGCGGAAGAGACCGCCGATGAGACGTCCGACGAAGCAGAGCCGGCGCATGTCGAGGCCGCTGCCGTGGCAGCCGCTGCCGCCCCTGCCGGCCGCGTTGCGGTGGAAGCTGCTCCGACCGCCTAGTGTTCGCGCGGCAGCGACACAGGCCGCTGCCGCGCTTCGAAGAACGGTTGACTTCATCCCGGGCGAAGAGCGCCCGGGCACAGAAAGGAAAGATGCTGTTATGAAGACCATCACCCAGTCCGAGTCCACCCCGAAGGCCGACGGCTTCCGCATGCCCGGCGAGTTCGAGTCGCAGGAGCGCGTCTGGATGGCGTGGCCGCACCGCACCGACACGTGGGCGTGGGGCGCCAAGCCGGCTCAGAAGCAGTACGCGGCCGTCGCTCGCGCCATCGCCGAGTTCGAGCCGGTCACCGTGTGCGTGAACCAGGCCGACTACGCCAACGCCAAGGCGGTCTTCGAAGAGGACGAGAACATCACCGTAATCGAGATGACCACCGACGACGCGTGGGTGCGCGACACGGGCGCCACGTGGGTCGTGAACGACGCGGGCGAGAAGCGCGCTGTCCACTGGCACTTCAACGCCTACGGCGGCTTCGAGAACGGCCTGTACTTCCCGTGGGACAAGGACGAGCAGATCGCGCTCAAGATGGCCGAGCTGTCCGGCTGCCGTCGCTACCGCCCGGACACCTTCATCCTTGAGGGCGGCTCCATCCACGTCGACGGCGAGGGCACGGTCATCACGACCGACATGTGCCTGCTCGACCCGGGCCGCAACGCCTCCGTGTGCGGCCTCGAGGAGTGGAGCGAGGAGCTGCGCGCCTACTGCGAGCAGAACCTGAAGGACTACCTGGGCGTCGAGAAGGTCATCTGGGTGAAGGACGGCATCGACCCCGAAGAGACCAACGGCCACATCGACGACGTGGCACAGATCGTCGCCCCGGGCAAGGTGCTGTGCATCTGGACCGACGACGAGGACTACCCGTTCTACGACGAGTGCCATGCCGCCTACGAGACGCTGTCCAACGCGGTCGACGCCAAGGGTCGCAAACTCGAGGTCACCAAGCTCTGCATGCCGAAGAAGCCGCTGTTCATGGACCAGGCATCCTGCGACTCAATCGACATCGACGAGAACGCCGAGCCGCGCGTTGCCGACGAGCCGCTCATCGCGTCCTACATGAACTTCCTGATCGTCAACGGCGGCGTGATCGTGCCGCAGTACGGCGACGAGAACGACGAGCTGGCCGTCCAGCAAATCCAAGCTGCCTTCGACGCCGCGTGGGGCGAGGGCGTCTACAAGGCCGTGGGCGTGAAGACCGATCAGGTGGTCTTCGGCGGCGGCAACATCCACTGTATCACCCAGCAGGAGCCGAAATAGCCCCGGTGGACTGCTGACCGACAAAACGGCATGAAGCTGTCGCCGCATTGCCCCGCGACGGCAGCTTCGCCGGTCCAATCATCTCCAGCACCTCTTTGCAGGTGAAACGTGCCGCGTGGGTTCCTCCTTTCCCGCGCGGCATTTTTGTGGTGTTGATTATTGTAGTATCATAAGTCAAATAAATGTAATACTACAAACAAGGAGGGGCGTATGGAGTTCGTCGGACGAAAACGCGAGCTTGCGACGCTCGAGCGGCTCTATAGGGCGGACGCCTTCCAGATGCCGGTGATCTACGGACGGCGCAGGGTGGGTAAGACCTCGCTGATTGCCCGATTCACCGAAGGGAAGCCCGTCGTCTTCTTCTCTGCTCGCGAGTCGACTGCGCGCGATAACTTAGTCGCGCTCAGCGAGGCTATCGCGCGCTTTGGGGCCGACAAGGGGATGGCGGAGGATGCTGCGGCCCCCATCTTCGAAACCTTCGAAAGCGCTTTCTCCCGCGTGTTCGAGCTTGCACGCGACCGGCGTGTCGTGTTTGTCATCGACGAGTATCCATACCTTGCTCAGAGTGACCGGTCGGTCTCGTCACTTCTCCAGAACCTTATCGATCGGGAGAAAGGCTCGAGCAAGCTGTTCTTGATTCTCTGCGGGTCTTCTATGAGCTTTATGGAGCACCAAGTGCTTGGCTACAAGAGCCCGCTTTACGGAAGGTGCACTGCCCAGATTATGGTGCGGCCGTTCGACATCATGGAGGCTTCGGAGTTGCTTGCGGGCACAAGTGCGGAGGATGTCGTCACGTGGTATGGCATTACTGGTGGCGTGCCGCTGTACCTTGAACAGTTTGATCGGTCGATGGACATGGAGGAGAACATAGCCGCCAACGTCCTGCGTCCGGATTCGTTCCTCTACGGTGAACCGGACTCTTTCTTGCAACAGGAAGTGCGGGAACCGTCACGCTACAACGCTGTCATTCGGGCGATTGCGCAGGGGGAGGGAAGATTGTCCCGCATCGCCGATTCTGCGGGGCTCGATCGCACCGTGGTGACGAAGTACCTCAACGGTCTTATGGAGCTTGGCATTGTCGCTCAAGACAAGCCGGTCGTTGACGCGAACAGAAAGAAGACGCGCTACGTCCTTGCCGATAACCTTTTCCGTTTCTGGTATCGATTCGTGCCACGGTACCTCACGCCGATTCAAGCAGGACGATGCAGCGAGGTGGCCGAGCTTGTTGTCAAAGATCACCTCTCGACGTTCACGGGGCCGGTGTTCGAGAGCGTGTGTCGTCAATGGCTGGTGGCGTCGATGGGCACGAGGGGTATTCCGTTCATTCTCGACATCGGTCGCTGGTGGGGAACGGACTCTGAGCTTCGGGAGCAAGCGGAAATCGACATCGTGGCGCTGTGCGATGATGAGACCATGTTGTGCGGCGAATGCAAATGGCAGGCGAAGCCTGTGGACGCAGATGTGCTGAGCACACTACGTCACCGTGCCAGCCTGATATGCGAAGAACGCTCCGTGCGTCTGTTCCTGTTCTCGAAAGGCGGCTTCACCGATGAATGCCGCATCCTTGCAGAAGGCGCGGGGTGTACGCTGTTGACGCTTGAGAGCATGGGATTGGGCGCGCGTTCCGAATGACGGCGACTCGCCGAGCCGAGGGGTTTCGCCAGCTAGAAATCAAGAAACCCGCCACATTGGATAGTCCAACGTGGCGGGTTCGTTCTCTCCTGCGCTAAGCAAACAAAGGAGAGCCCGCGTCGGGCTGCTGCTGCCGGCGGGCGTTACGCGCGCCCGGGGACCCAGCGCGGGCGGCGCACCATGCAGCGCTCGACGATGTCGACGCCTGGCGCCTCGAGCGTGCGCACGACCTCGAAGCCCACGTGCTCGTAAAGGCTTTGCAGGTCGTCGCTGTAGCACTCGAGGTAGCAGTTGATGCCGTGCAGGTCCGCGTAGTCGAAGAACGGGGTGGTCAGGCGGCGGAACGCGCCGGTGCCGCGGTGCTCCGGGTCGACCGCCCAAGCGAAGAAGCAGATGTGGTCGTCGGTGTCAGTGCGCCCCTCTTCATGGTCAGCGCGCGCATGGTCGGGAGCCCACGTGAAGTCGGAGACGGGCTCGAGCGTTCGCACCGTGGCGTCGAGCGCCGCGCGCTCCTCTGCGGACGACAGCTCGGGCAGGTAGCGCGTGAACGCGGCTTTGTGCAGGTCGTCGTTGGAATCCGGCTGGAACTCGCTTGCCAGGTGGCCGCACGCCACGGCAGCGAAATCGTCGGTGGCCCACACGGCGTGGTGGGGGGCGTGCGCTTCGATATCGCCGCGGAAGTAGGCGCGCATGACCTCTTGCTTGCGCGCGCGATCGGCGCCGAACTGGTCGAGGGAGCTGAGCCAGGTGATGAACCAGTTCTCCTCCATGAAGCTCTTCGCGAAAATGTCGATCGCGCGCTGCAGGTCTTCGGGCTGGTCGGGCGTGATCTCCACAATGCCGGGCAGGTCCATGACGTCTCCTCGTCTCGCTTGCTCGCCGCGACTTGGAGCGCGGCCGTCTCGGTGTGTTGGACGGCGATTATACAACTGCCCGCCGCCCAGAAGAGGGCAGCGGGCAGCACGTGCGCAGGTTGTAACAATTGAAAGCCGCTTGCAGTTTCAAAAACGCCGCTGGTCAGGGGAGATGCTGCGGCCGAAAAAGAAAAAAACCGCCGGTCCAATCCAGCCAGCGAGAAGCGCCCCGGGGCCGAAGAATGCCTTGAAACGGGGCGGCGGCTGGACTTCGGTCTGCCGCAGTCCCGTTGAAAGGCAAGATTCAGCCCCGGGGCGCTTCGCAGCGTCGAGTCATTCCGCCGTTCGTCAGAACGGCGGAGCCTCTTAGCGCATGAGCAAGCGCAGCAGCTTGATCTTGTCGCCGAAGGGAGGATTGCGCACGGGCAGTTCCATCCATGTGCCCTTCGTGAGCGTGGACTTGTAGTGGGTGAACGTGTCGAAGCCCACCTTGCCGTGGTAGGCGCCCATGCCGGAGTTGCCCAGGCCGCCGAAGCCCATGTGGTTGTTCGCCAGATGGATGACCACGTCGTTCACGGTGGCGCCGCCGAAGGGCAGCTCGCGGATGACGCGCTGCTGGACCGCCTTGTCCTCGGCGAAGATGTAGCAGGCGAGCGGCGTCTCGAACTGGCGGACGATGCCGAAGGCCTCGTCGAGCGTCTTGAAGGTGATGACGGGCAGGATGGGGCCGAAGATCTCCTCCTGCATGACCGGGTCGTCCAGCGTGACGCCGCGCAGGCACGTGGGCTGGATGCGCAACGTGGTGCGGTCGCCCTGGCCGCCGAATGCCACCGTGGCGTCAGGGTTACGGTGCTCGATGAGCCCCATGAGGCGGTCGAAGTGCCGCTCGTTGATGATGTGCGGCCACTCCTCGCAGGAGAGGATGTCCTGGCCGTAGTACTGGTGGAAGCACGCGTCGAGCCGCTCCACCAGCTCGTCGACCACGGACTCGTGGACAAGGAAGTAGTCGGGCGCCACGCAGGTCTGGCCCGTGTTGATGCCCTTGCCCCAGGCGATGCGCTGGGCGGCGCGCTTGACGTTGGCGGACGCGTCCACGATACAGGGGCTCTTGCCGCCCAGCTCCAGCGTCACGGGCGTGAGGTTCTTGGCGGCGGCGGCCATGACGGTGCGGCCGACGCTCGGGCTGCCGGTGAAGCAGATGTGGTCCCAGCGCGCTTCCAGCAGCCAGTCGTTCATGGCGCCGGAGCCGGGGAAGGCGCGGACGAAGTCCGGGTCGAACAGCTCGCCGACCATCTCGCAGAGTAGCGCGCTCGTGGCGCGCGAGGTGCGCGAGGGCTTGAGCGCCACCGCGTTGCCCGCCGTGATGGCGTCGACCATCGGCACGAGGGCCAGCTGCAGCGGGTAGTTCCACGGGCTCAGGACGAGCACGACGCCGTAAGGGCTGGGATAGACCTTCGACCACGAATGGAAGTGCGTGATGGGCGTGGGCACGCGGCGCGGGCGCGTCCAGGAGCCCATCTTGCGCAGGCACAGGGTGATCTCGTCGTAGACGATGCCCAGCTCGGTGGCGTACCCCTCGAAGGGTGCTTTGCCGAGGTCTTTCTGCAGGGCGCCAAGCACGCGCTCCTCGTTCGCCTTGAGCCAGCTGCGTAGGTGGAGCAGCGCGTCTTTGCGGTGCTCGAGGGGCAGGGTGGCGCCAGTGGTGAAGTGCCGGCGCATGGATTCGGCCGCGGCGATGACGTCGGCGGCGCTTTCGTAGGAGGGCAGGGCGGTCATAGGGTGCCTTTCGGGTCGTGTGTGCGGACATTGCTGCGTGCCAAGCAAATGGCGACAGCGGTCGGGGCGCCGAGCGTCGTACCAAGCGAACGCCAAGCGCGTGGGGACGGCGGCTACCAGGCGGCGTTGAGCACCTCGAGGGCGGTCTGCTCGGAGATCTCCTCGGTGTTGTAGATGGCCGCGCCGTCGTAGCGCGCTTGGTGCGCGACCTGCTCGAGCATCGAGCGGTCGATGCCCAGCTCGGAGAGCGCGGTCGGCACATTCCAGCGCTCGTGGAACTGGGCGTTCATCTCGTGCAGGACGGCGGCGAAGGCCGCGTCGCGCCCTTCAGGGGCGGTCGCGTCGTAGCGCGTCGGGTCGAGCGAGCGCAGGAGCTCGCCGTAGAGCCCTGTGTGCACGCCATGCGCGAGGTTCCAGTCCACGCAGTGAGGGAGCAAGAGCATCATGGCCTGCCCGTGCGGGATGTGGCACAGGCCGCCGAGCGAATGGCCGATGGCGTGCACGATGCCCACCATGGCGTTCGAGAACGCGGCGCCCGCCATGAGGCTGCCCAGCGCGAGCGCGGTGCGCGCGTCGGCGTCCCCCGGGGTCTCGCATGCCGTGAAGACATTCCGCGCGATGAGCTCGATGGCACCGGTGGCGAAGGCGTCGGAGACGGGGTTCTTCTGGACGGAGGTGTACGCCTCGATGGCGTGCGTGAGCGCGTCCATGCCCGTGGTGGACGTGAGCTTCGGCGGCAGGCTCTGCGTGAGCGCCGGGTCCAGGAAAGCCACGTCGGGCACCAAGCGGTAGGAGGTGTAGGAGAGCTTCGCGTTCGCGGCGGTGTCGGCCACCACGGCCACGAGCGTCACCTCGGAGCCCGTGCCGGCGGTCGTCGGGATGGCGAAGAACGGCGGGCGGTCGCCGCGCAGGATCTCGGCGCCCTGCAAGAGGGCGAAGTCCTCGCCCTCGCAGGAGATGGAGGCCGCCGCGCCCTTGCCGGTGTCGATGACGCTGCCGCCGCCCAGCGCGACGAAGCCGTCGCAGCCGGCCTCGAGGTAGACGCGCACGACCTCGTTCACCACGTCGAGCGAAGAGTCCGGCGGGATGGCGTCGAACGTGACGAAGGGGATGCCCGCCTCTTCCAGCGGCTCCGTGGCGTGGCGCGTCACGCCAAGCTTCACCAGGTTCGCGTCGGTCAGCACGAGCGGCTTTTCCACGTGGTGGTCGCGCAGCTCGTCGGCCAGCTTGCGCAGCGCGTGCGCGCCGCAGGCGATCTTCGTCGGGCAGGAGTACTCGAATGCTTGCATGGTCGTCCTTTCGGATGGTTCGTGATGGGGTAGGGCGGGCGGTCGGCAACGGGCGCCAGGGCTCGAGACGCCGGCGTCGGGTCGCGCGCGTGCGCCGGGTCAAGCGGCCCGGGCGCTCAGCCGTTTACACGCCGCGCCAGAAGAAGAACGCGTGCAGAAGCCGCTTGAACATGTAGGTGAGCGCTACGCCCTCGCTGTTCGTGCCGCGCGTGCTGAACAGGCGCGCGGCGAGCGCCGCCTGCAGCGTCATGCCGCCGGAGAACACGTCGAAGGCGTAGTCGATGTCGCGGAATTCGATGGCGTAGCGGACGGGCGCGTCTTTGGGCAGGCGCTTCCATCCTCCGGAGGCGCCCTTCTTCGCGGCGCACGCCTGGCCGGTTCCCAGGATGCGGACGGCGAAGGAGAAATCCTCGGGCAAGACCTCGGTCTCGGCGCGCAGCGCCGAGGAGACGCGCGAGCCCCACGAGACGAGCAGCGGCAGCAGGCCGAGCAACGTCGAGACGTACAGACGCTTCGCGGCGTTTCCCAGCCCGCGTCGGCTTCGCGCCAGGCTGCTGGACAGGTCGGGCGTGACCATAGGCGACCTTTCTTCGCGGTGCAGCCGAAATACTTCGACTGTCAAACCAATTTCGTGATGCACCTATGGTAGCTGCTTTTCGGCGCGAGCGCGCACAAAACCCGCTCCTGCGTAGACGGGCGCGGCGCGCCCGACGGCGGTCGGCTCCGATCTTGCACGCGTGTCGTGCGGGCGGTTTTGGGGCAAGTCCTTGGTTCCAGGGATGGCTCCTCGTCTCGCGCCTGCCCGCCGGGCGGCGGCTCGTGTTCCCTTGGGGTGGTCCAAGGTTGACGCTTCCTCTCCTGGTCGTACTCCGGTTGGTGTAGTTCTGTGTCGCGTGCATGACAGCTGCGTTTCCCCAGCCGTGCGCTGGTGCAGGGCGTGGTAAGGTCGCCCTGTCACACAGAGGCGGCGGAAATCACAACCGCCGAAGCGGCAGGACGCCGCGCAGAAACCCCACCCGGGGCCTGCATGCCGGGATGCCGACGGGAGGCGCGATGCGCCAACTCGGTCCCGTCGCCCGCACGCGGACCCCGCGACCAGAACAGGAGAAAGGACCATGGAGAACAGATTCGAGCACACGCCCTCCGGCAGCGGCTCCGAGCAGAGCCCCGCCTCCTACAGCACCGCAGGCTCCGGCACCACGCCCATGCCCACCGCGCCTTTGAACAGCGAGCAGGCATCCGGCGACGCCGCGCAGCAAAGCCCGACCACGCCGAATTGGACCTACGCGTCCGCCGGCTCGCAGCAGTCCTCGAGCGCCGGCTACCAGCAGGCCTCGGGCCAGGCTGCCGGGGCGCAGGGCGCGTACAACGCCGCATCCTACGCGTCCAATCCGTACGCTTCTCAGGCGTACACGTACCAGCCGGCGAACCCCGCTTCGGCGCAGAGTTCGGGCACGAAGGGCGAAGGCGGCGCCGCCAAGTTCGGCAAGACCTTCCTTGCCGGCTTCCTCGGCGCGGCGCTCGCGTGCGCCGTCGGCATCGGCGGGTTCGCGGCCTGGCAGTCCACGAGCGATTCCGGCTCCGGCTCCACCGTGCTCGGCGGGTCGGGCGGATCCATCGAGGTCTCGGGCGGCGAGGCGACGCTGGCCGAGGCGGTCTCCCAGAAGGTGCTGCCCTCGGTGGTGAACATCGACGTGTACACCCAGCAGAACTCGGGCATCTACGGCATGTTCGGCATGTACGGATCAGGCAATGGCGGCTCGGAGGAGACGCTCTCGAGCCTGGGCAGCGGCGTCATCATCTCCGAGGACGGCTACATCCTCACGAACCAGCACGTGGTCAGCGGCGCCGACAAGCTCATGGTCACGCTCTACGACGGCAACCAGTACGAGGCCGCGGTCGTGGGAGAGGACGCTTCGAGCGACCTGGCTGTCGTGAAGGTGGAGGCCGACGAGGCGCTCACCGCCATCGAGATCGGCGAATCGTCCGACCTCACGGTGGGCGAGTGGGTCATGACCGCCGGCTCCCCGTACGGCCTTGAACAGTCAGTGGCGACGGGCATCGTCTCGGCGACGAACCGCTCGAGCGTCCTGGAGAACGAGGGCGGCACCGCGTACTACACGAACATGATCCAGACGGACGCGGCCATCAACCCGGGCAACTCCGGCGGCGCGCTCGTGGACTCCAACGGTGCCCTCATTGGCATCAACACCATGATCACGAGCAGCTCTGGTTCCTACTCCGGCGTCGGCTTCGCCATCCCGGTCGACTACGCCATGGGCATCGCCCAGCAGATCATCGACGGCAAGACGCCCTCGCACGCGCAGCTTGGCGTGACCACCGCCACGGTGACCTCCCAGGTGGCGCAGGCGTACGGCTTGAGCGTTGACGCCGGCGCGCTTATCACGGGCGTGAGCTCCGGCGGCGGCGCCGAGGCGGCGGGCATCCAGGAGGGCGACGTCATCACGAAGGTGAACGACACGGCCATTGAGTCCGCGACCGACCTGATCTTGGCGGTCCGCTCCGTGAACCCGGGCGACACGGCCCAGGTCGAGCTCAACCGCAACGGCGAGACCCAGACGGTCACGGTGACGCTCGGCTCCGACGAGGGCGCCACGTCCAGCTCCGGTTCGAACTCCGGCAACGGCTCGAACGGCTACGGCTACGGTTACGGCGGTGGCAACGGCGGCTACGGCTACGGCTTCGGCTACTAGGCGCTGACCAGGCAGCCTGCGCGACGAAACGGCGCCGCCAACGTCCCGAAGGCGCATCCGGCAGATAGCGCGCGAGCGCACGCTGACGCACCATGCACGGCGTCGGGGAACACGGATTATCCGCGGCCCCGGCGCCGTTTTTCGTGCGCGCAGAACCCCCGCTCGGACCGTGCGCCGTGCGGCGCGTTCGCAGGTGCGCGCCTGCCGGACGGAACGCCCATGTTTGTTTCCCGCTGCCATGGCAATGCGAAGGCCACATCAGGTAGAATGAAACGTCGGAATAGAACCGGGCGCCCAGCGGGGCGCTCGTTGAAGGCGACGTCCGAAAGGTGTTCAGATGGCCCACGAAGACTATAAGTACAAGCGCGTCCTGCTCAAGCTCTCCGGCGAGGCCCTCATGGGCGATACCGGCTACGGCATTGACCCGAAGGTGGTCGAGGAGCTGGCCGTCCAGATCAAGGAGATCGTCAACGACGGCATCGAGCTGGCCATCACCGTGGGCGGCGGCAACATCTTCCGCGGCATGGCAGGCTCCGCCGAGGGCATGGACCGCGCTCAGGCGGACTACATCGGCATGCTCGCCACCTGCATGAACGCGCTTGCGCTGCAGGACGCCTTCGAGCGTCACGACATCCAGGCGCGCGTCATGAGCGCCATCGAGATGCGCCAGGTCTCCGAGCCCTACATCCGCCGTCGCGCCATCCGCCACCTGGAGAAGGGCCGCGTGGTCATCTTCGCCGCCGGCACGGGCAACCCGTACTTCACCACCGACACCACCGCCGCGCTGCGCGCGTGCGAGATCGACGCGGAGTGCCTCATGAAGGCCACGAAGGTGGACGGCGTGTACGATTCCGACCCGAAGACGAACCCGGACGCCAAGCGCTTCGACGAGATCTCCTACCTTGAGGTCCTCTCGCGCGAGCTGCACGTCATGGACTCCACGGCCACGTCGCTGTGCATGGACAACCACCTGCCCATGCTCGTCTTCAACCTGATGGTGCCGGGCAACATCGCCCGCGCGCTCAAGGGCGAGAACGTGGGCACCACCATCCGGTAGCGCCCGTATCGGTCATGTGGCGGCGCCCGCGCGCACGCGGGCGCGCGCTGTGAGATAATCGCGGGACACAGTCCTGCCCAGCCGAAAGGAACACGATGAGCGAAATCAAGGACAACGCCGAAGCGCGCATGCAGAAGGCCATCGCCGCGCTCCACGACAACTTCACCACGGTGCGCACCGGCCGCGCGAACGCGATGATCCTGGACCGCATCAAGGTCGACTACTACGGCGTCATGACCCCGGTCAACCAGATGGCCGCCGTGAAGACGCCCGACGCCCACATGCTCGTGGTCGAGCCGTGGGACAAGGGCATGCTGCGCGCCATCGAGCACGCCATCATGGAGAGCGACCTGGGCGTCACCCCGTCCAACGACGGTTCGTGCATCCGCCTGCCGTTCCCGGCGCTCACCGAGGAGCGCCGTCGCGACCTCGTGAAGCAGTGCAAGACCTTCGCCGAGGAAGCTCGCGTTGCCGTTCGCGCCGCCCG
The DNA here is from genome assembly GCA_949288145.1 of uncultured Coriobacteriia bacterium. Taxonomy (GTDB): domain Bacteria; phylum Actinomycetota; class Coriobacteriia; order Coriobacteriales; family Eggerthellaceae; genus Aveggerthella. The sequence continues at coordinate 1,117 of CASEJD010000097.1, read as the reverse complement.
CCGCGACGCGAACACCGCTATCGAGCGCGAGAAGAAGGAGGGCGAGATCTCCGAGGACGACGCCAAGCGCGCCGAGACCGAGATTCAGAAGCTCACCGACAAGTACATCGCCGAAGTGGACGTCGTCTTCAAGAAGAAGGAAGACGAGGTCATGGAAATCTAGTCGGAGCTTCGCCGGTCTGCCGACCGGCGGACGAGCCGACGCTGCGTGCGTTTTTTGAATGTGGGTGACATGAACAAGCCGCTCGAGTACATATTCCCGAACCCGCCGGCAGGGCTGGACCCGCGGGCGCTCGACCCTGCGCGGGTTCCGGCGCACGTTGCCGTCATCATGGACGGCAACGGCCGGTGGGCGAAGAAGCGCGCGCTCAACCGCCTGAAAGGGCATAAGGCCGGCATCGAGGCCGTGCGCGAGACCATTCGCTGCGCGAACGATGTGGGCGTGCGCTATCTCACCATCTACTCGTTCTCCACGGAGAACTGGAAGCGCCCGCAGGACGAAGTGGTGGGCCTCATGGACCTGTTCGCCAAGACCATGCTGGCCGAGGTGGACGGGCTGCACGAGGAGCACGTCCGCGTGCGCACGATCGGCGATATCTCCATGCTGCCCGCCGAGACGCGCAAGGCGTTCGACGAGGCGTGGGAGAAGACGAAGGACAACACGGGCATGACGCTGCTCGTGGCGGTCAACTACGGCGCGCGCCAGGAGATCCTCGAAGCGGTCTCCCGCTACGCGGAGTCCGCCGTCGCCGCCGCGCAGGCGGGCCTGCCGGCCCCGGAGCTGTCCGAGGCGTCGTTCGCCGGGCTGCTCTCCACGGCAGGCGCCCCAGACCCTGACCTGCTCATCCGCACGAGCGGCGAAATGCGCGTCTCGAACTTCCTGCTGTGGCAGATCGCCTACTCCGAGTTCTACTGCACCGACGTCCTGTGGCCGGACTTCGACCGCTACGAGTTCCTGCGCGCGCTGCTGGACTACCAGTCGCGCGACCGGCGTTTCGGCGGGGTGCACGAGGCGTGACGGACCGCACGGAAGAACAGGGATTCGAAACCGACCGCCGCGCGACTGCGCGCGGCGACATAGCGCGCGCGGAGCAGGCTCACAGCGTCGAAGAGCGCG
>CASEJD010000096.1 GCA_949288145.1 uncultured Coriobacteriia bacterium | reverse complement strand
CGAGTCGATGGAGTGCACCACAAAGTCGAGCCACGCCACGATGTCCTTCAGGCGCTCGTCGAACCGATCGCGCGGGACCGTGCGGTCGAGCACGCGGAACGCGTCGGAGAGGTAGCGCAGCAGCAGGCCTTCGGAGCGGGCGATGCCGTAGCGCGCCACGTAGCCCATGAAGTCGGCAGACGTCTCCACCATGTCGCGCAGGATGGACTTGGGGCTGGGTTCGTAGTCGCGCGCCCACGGCACGGTCTCGCAGTACTTCCCGAACGCGAAGCCGATTACGTCCTCGAGCGGCTTGGGATACGTCACGTCCTGGATGCGCTCCAGGCGCTCTTCGTACTCCACGCCCTCCGCCTTCATGGCGGCCATGGCGGCGTCCTTCGCCTTGCGCTCCTGGGCACGCAGCACCTGGCGCGGGTCCTCCAGCGTCGCCTCCGCGAGCGAGATGAGGTCGAGCGCGTAGTCCTCGCTCTCTGGGTCCAGCAGGTCGAGCGCCGCCAGCAAGAACGGCGAGAGCGGCTGGTCGAGCGCGAAATCCTGCGGCAGATCGACGGTCGAGGCGTACACGACGGTGCCGTCCTCGTCCTCCGTGCGCTCCACCACGCCCGCGTCCACGAGCGTGTCGAAGATCTCCCGCGCGCGCTGCACGAGCTTCGCCTTCTCCTCGTCGCTTTGCGCCGAATCCGCGATGAGCTTGCACGTGCGCTCCCACGCGTCGCCGCCCTGCTCCACGAGCGCGAGCACCATGGAGTGCGTGATGCGCATGTGCGGCACGAGCGTCTCGGGCGGGGCTTCCACCAGCCGTTCGAAAACCTGCTCCGTCCAGCCGACGAAGCCCTCGGGCGGCTGCTTCTTCTTGATCTTCTTGAGCTTCTTCGGGTCGTCGCCCGCCTTCGCCAGCGCCTTCGCGTTCTCAATCTCGTAGTCGGGCGCTTCGGCGATGACCAGCCCTTCGGTGTCGAAGCCCGATCGACCCGCGCGCCCGGCAATCTGATGGAACTCGCGCGCCCGCAGGCGGCGCATGCGCACGCCGTCGAACTTCGAGAGCGCCGTAAGGACCACGGTGTGGATGGGCACGTTGATGCCCACGCCGAGCGTGTCCGTGCCGCAGATGACCGGCAGAAGCCCCTGCTGTGCCAGCTTTTCCACGAGCAGGCGGTAGCGCGGCAGCATGCCGGCGTGGTGCACGCCCACGCCGCAGCCGAGCAGGCGCTGGAGCGTCTTGCCGAAGCCCGTAGTGAAGCGCGTGCCGCGAATGGCGGCCTTCACGGCCTCGCGTTGCTCCTTGGTGGAGACGCCGTAGCTCGCGAGCGACTGCGCGGTGGCCAGCGCTGCGTCCTGCGAGAAGTGCACGATGTAGAGCGGCGCCTTGCCGTCGCGCAGGGCAAGCTCCACCGTCCCCTCCAGTGGGTTGCGCACATACTCGTAGGACAGCGGCACCGGGCGCGGCGCGTCGGCCACCACGTCCACCGTGCGCCCCGTGCGCTCCTCGAGCGCCGCGGCGATCTGCGACACGTCGCCGAGCGTGGCGCTCATCAGCAGGAACTGGGTCTGCGGCAGCGTGAGCAGCGGGACCTGCCACGCCCAGCCGCGATCGCGCTCGCCATAGTAGTGGAACTCGTCCATGGCCACGCACCCGATGTCGGCGCCCTCGCCTTCACGCAGTGCCTGGTTCGCCAGGATCTCCTCCGTGCAGCAGACCACCGGCGCGCCCGTGTTGAGGTGGACGTCGCCTGTGCTCATGCCCACGCTGTCTCGACCGAGCAGCTCCACCAAATCGAAGAACTTCTCACTCACGAGCGCCTTGATGGGCGCCGTATAGTAAGAACGGCGACCGGTGGCGAGCGCCATGAACAGCATGCCGAGCGCCACCATGGACTTGCCTGAGCCCGTTGGCGTGCCCAAGATCACGTGGTCGCCGGCGGCCAGGTTCATGAGGGCGTCCTCCTGGTGTGGCCAGAGCTCGACCCCGCGCTCGATCGCCCAGTCCAGGAAGCGTTCGAATGCCTCATCGGAGGTGAGCCAGGGCTCGGCCTCTTCGCCCTCTTCCGGCTCCCACCACGAAGGCGCCATGCGACCGAGCGCTCCGTACGCGGACGACCCCGGGAACGACCCGACCGCGGACGCGCCGCTCGCGCCGCCAGCCGTATCCTCGGCTGCGCCCTCAAGATTCACCATGTCTTCGCTCATCGCGCCACCTGCGCTTCCCCTTCGGCCACGCATTCTTTCGTAGCCAGCCGCTCTACTGCTCATAGTTCAATCAGCTCGCCATTATCGCACGACCTCGCGCACGATAGCCCCGTCCAATACCCCCCTTCGACAGCTTTCAGGCCATTAAGGCCCTTATCGTCCGCCATCCCTTGTCCAGGCTTCGAGCACCCCAGCTTCCCAGCCTCCCAGCCTCCCAGTAGCCCAGCTTCCCAGCAGTCGCCCGCCCACCACGTCGCTTGATTGCGGTTTGGACGCATGAACGCAATCAAAAATGCGTCCAAACCGCAAAAACACAACCTAAGGTCAGTAAGGAGCCCCTCTGCTCGGCATCCAGTGCGTCCAAACCGCATTATTCGGACACCGATCGCCCGAAATCAGCGCACATTGCCCGCCCATGCGTCCAAATCGAACAAAGCCAACGATGCGCCGCTCTCTCTGCCTGCTTGCTTGCCTGCCTGCCCGCCTGCCTGCCAACCCGCCTGCCAGCCCGCCAGCCAGCAGGACCCGCATAAACAGCCAGATAGTCCCTGGTTTGGCTTTTTCTTGGAGCAGCCGCATTATGCGAGATACGTCATCAAACTCGTCCATACTGTGATCAACCGCCTGAAGAGGGCACTCTCTCAGCACGCACCAAACGACACGCATTTCGCGCTCGCAGGCATGGACAGGTCGCGGCGTTCCTGCGCCGTGCGCTTTCGAAAGATTGGTGCGCCATGAAGCTGTTTCTTTCCGGATTCTCCGCCTTCGAGTACTGGACTTCGATGCGCCTCGACGCGAACCCACGCCCAACGACAGCTCGCCCCGCAATCATCGAGCGATGCGCTCACACCAACCGCGACGTCCTCGCGTACGCGCAGCGCCCTGACATCAGCCAACTCAGCTGGCCGATCGACGTCCTCATCCCGCAAACCACGAACAACCTAAAGACATCGCTCGTCATCCCTCATCGCTGTCCCGAACGACTGCCCAAAGGAGCGCTCCGTTCGGCAGGTCGCGGTCTTTACGTATCGTCTCCCGAGCTTTGCTTCCTCCAGCTGGCGCGAGATCTGCCATTGCACGATCTCGCGCTCGTAGGGTTCGAGCTGTGCGGCGCATACGCGCTCGACCTTCAAAACGACTGTGCGCTTGCATCGTGCAACCCCGCCACCACGAAAACGAAACTCCAGAGATTTCTAGAGTCGTGCCATGGAGCGACCGGAGTCAAGCGGGCGCTCCGTGCTGCTCGGCTCGTGCTGGACGGATCTTGCTCCCCCATGGAGTCGAAAGTCGCGCTCCTCCTGAGCGCGAACAGCACCATAGGCAGCTTCGGGCTTCCATCGCCCGAGCTCAACACGAAGCTGACTATGCCAACACGCGGACGCAACCTGGAATCCACCAAGAGCGCGGCAAACACGGTCCGCACTTCCCAAACGCGCGCGTGCGACCTCCTTTGGAGAGAACAAGGCATCGCGATCGAATACGACAGCACAACGCACCACGAAGGAATAGAGAACATCGACCGGGATGCGCGAAGGCGCAATCTGCTGGTTTCGAACGGACTCACCGTCCTCACCGTCACGAGGCAACAAGCCCAAGACTTCTTCGCGATGGAATCTATCGCATCGGACGTACGAACGCTGCTTGGAAGAAACGCTCGGCCCCGCAGCCGTGATGTGCGAGTTCGGCAGTGGAGGCTTCATCGCGCGCTGTTCGGGACGTCGACGTCGCCGGCAATGCGCTTGCGAACCGGGAGGCTCCCCTTCCCTCGCCCCGAAAGCGCCGGCGAGACCACGCCCTCGACAGACGCTTAGCGCGGGCACGGCAACCGCCCAAAGAACCCTGAGCGCGCAGGCCGTCTTCAACTCCGACCCCCCCCCCGAAACGAGCGAGAGCGCGCATTCGCGATAACGCGCATTCGCGACAACACGCAACGCCTCAGTGTGCGCGCAGGACTACAATACCCTCAGACCGCAGGAAAGGACCCGTATGGACGAAGCCCGCACGCGCGAACTGTGCGCACACTTGGTGAAACGCCTCTTGAAAGAGCGCTTGGACAACGGCGGCTTCATGCCGCCGAACCTCATGGGCATCGTCCCCGCGCCCGGGGCGATCGATGGCGCCTCCACCGAAGAGCTCTGGCTTGCGTTCCGCGCCCTCGTGAACGTGCGCGAGCCCTGGCCGGCGGACGCCGACCTGCTCGCTGCGCAGGACGAGCTGCTGCAAGGGCTCATCACGAACGCCGGCGTCACCTCCGTGGACGACACCGAGCCAGCGCCCGAGGACGCGCGCATGCGCCTCTGGCGCGGCGACATCACCACGTTGGCCGCCGATGCCATCGTGAACGCCGCGAACGACGGCATGATGGGCTGCTGGGCACCCCTGCACTACTGCATCGACAACGCCATCCACACCTTCGCCGGCATGCAACTGCGCTTGGAGTGCGCGCGTGTCATGGCGCAGCAAGGCCACCCCGAGCCGACCGGTCAGGCGAAAGTGACGCCCGCGTACAACCTGCCGGCGCGCCATGTGGTGCACACGGTCGGCCCTATCGCGAACGGGATGGTGACCGACGAGCTGCGCGCCCAGCTGGCGTCGAGCTACCGCAGCTGCCTGGACGCCGCCGCACAAGCCGACGACGCATCCATCGCTCTGTGCTGCATCAGCACCGGCGTATTCGGCTTCCCTGCGGACGAAGCCGCCGAAATCGCCGTCGGCACGGTGTGCGCCTGGCTCGCCGAGCGCGACGCGCATCGCGAGCCCACCCTCGTCGTCGTGTTCAACGTGTTCAGCGAGGCGGACGAGGCCCGCTATCGCCAGCTGCTCGGCATGGCGTGAGCGAAGACGGCGCATTACCGACGGATACGACAACGGGCCCGCCAGATTCCTCTGGCGG
>CASEJD010000095.1 GCA_949288145.1 uncultured Coriobacteriia bacterium | reverse complement strand
TACTTCATGACCCCCAAGCAGCTCGCCGACGTGACCGGCGAGCACGAGGGATCCATCACCCGCGGCATACGCGAGGGGCGGATCCCCGCCGACAAGGTGAACGGTCGCTGGCGGATCTGCCGCGACGTGATCTTCAAGAACGCGAAGAAGGGGGCCTCGAATGACGGAGAGGGCCGCGAGTAGCCCACGCGGGGCGGGCTCCCTCGCCGACGCGCTGGCACGCGTCCCTGCGGAGCTCAAGGCCGAGCCGCGCTGGGTGTGCTGGCGGCGCGAGGAGCGGAACGGCAGGGCGACGAAGCTGCCCGTGGACGCCCATACCGGGCGCATGGCCAAGAGCACCGACCCCGCGACCTGGGCGGCCTTCGAGGAGGCCGTGGCGGCCGTGGGCCGCTGGCGCTGCGACGGCGTGGGGTTCGTCTTCGGGCCGGACCGCGCCTTCACGGGGCTCGACCTCGACCACGTGATTTCGGATGGCGCCCTCGACCCCGCGTACCGCTGGGTGGTCGAGGAGGCCGGGACCTACACGGAGGTCTCGCCCTCGGGCGACGGGCTGCACCTGATCTTCCGGGGCGCGAAGCCCGACTGGGCCCAGCGCTCGCGCAAGGGCCAGCCCGGCGGGCGCGTGGTGGAGATGTACGACCACGACCGCTACTTCACCGTGACGGGGGACGTCTTCGAGGGTCGCGGGGCGCTCGCGGAGAACCCCGGCGTCGTGGAGAGGGCGTACCGCACCTGGATCGAACCCGAGACGCGCTCTTCGCAGCCGCGCCTGGACGACGCGGCGCGCGAGGCTACCCCTGGCGGCATGGGCGACGACGAGCTCGTCGAGCGCATGCTCGCGAGCAGGAGCGGCGGCGACATCCGCGCCCTTCTGGCGGGAGACTGCTCGGCGCAGGGCGGCGACCATTCCGCTGCCGACATGGCGCTCTGCAGCCACCTCGCCTTCTGGTGCGCGGGCGACGCCGCGCGCATGGACAGGATCTTCCGCGCAAGCGGCCTCATGCGCGACAAGTGGGACAGCAGGCGCGGCGGCACCACCTACGGCGCGCAGACGATAGAGCGGGCCATATCGGGAGCCACGGAGTTCTACAAGCCGAGGGCTGCGAGGCGTGATGGTTCTTCTCGCCCTCGTGCTAATAATAAGAACACTTGTTCGATGTCAACGCGGCGCGAACAGCAAGGGGTACCCGACGATGACGCCGCGCCGAGGGAGGCCACAGAGGGCGCGCCCTCGGTCGAAGGCTGGTACGTGGACGAGCGCGGCAGACTCTGGGCGGCGGACGCGGCCGGCGGGCTGCGCTACACCGTGACGGCGACCGCGCCCTGGATCGCGTGCGACCTGGTGGACGTGGACACGGGCGACGTCCGCGCGCTCGTGCGCGTGGCCGGGGCGGGCGGCGTGCGCGAGCGGGCGCTCGACCGCGACGTGCTGCTGAACCAGACGCGCATCATCGGCGCGCTGGCGCCGCTCGGGGCGAACGTTTCGAGCACGAACGCGAAGGATATCGTGCGCTACCTGACCGACTGCGAGCGGCGCTGCGCGGGCTCGCGCCCCCGAGC
>CASEJD010000094.1 GCA_949288145.1 uncultured Coriobacteriia bacterium | reverse complement strand
GCCGGGTCGGACGGCGCAGGGCGGCAGGACGGCGCGTCGTCCTCCGCCGCGGGCGACGCGGCGACCGACGGCGCGACCAGCCAGGTCGTCGTCTCCATGACGGTGAGCTCTGAGCCGGCGGCGGGCTTCGACCCGCTGCGCTCGTGGGGGTGCGGCGAACACGTGCACGAGCCGCTCATCCAGTCGACGCTCATCACGACGGACGCCGACCTCACGTTCCAGAACGACCTCGCCGTGTCATACGAGTGCTCCGAGGATGGCATGACCTGGACGTTCGTCATTCGCGACGATGTGACGTTCACCGACGGCAGGCCGCTCACGGCTTCCGACGTGGCCTTCACCATCAACGGCATCGTGAACTCCGAGGCGTCCGAGGCCGACCTGTCCATGGTGCGCGAGGCGGTCGCCCTCGACGACGCGACGGTCGAGATTCATATGGCGAAGCCGTTCAACGCGCTCCTGTACACGCTGGCGGTCGTCGGCATCGTGCCGGAGCACGCCTACGGCGAGGACTACGGCGCGAACCCGGTGGGCTCGGGCCGCTACATGCTCGAGCAGTGGGACCGCGGCCAGCAGGCCATCCTGCGTGCGAACCCGGACTACTACGGCGAGGCGCCGCTCATGGAGCGCGTCGTGGTGGTGTTCATGGAAGAGGACGCGTCCTTGGCGGCGGCGCAGTCCGGCCAGGTGGACGTCGCCTACACCGCGGCGAGCTTGGCTGCGAGCGTGCCTTCAGGCTACGACCTGCTGAACTGCGCTTCCGTCGACTCGCGTGGCATCTCGCTGCCCGCCATCGAGCCGGGCGGCGTGAAGGAGGAAGCAGGCGTGAGCTACCCGACGGGCAATGCCGTGACGTGCGACGTGGCCGTGCGACGCGCGCTCAACTACGGTATCGACCGCCAGGCGTTCGTGGACGCGGTGCTCTACGGTTACGGCACGGTGGCGTACAGCGTGAGCGACGGCACGCCCTGGGCGTCCGACGACATGCGCTGCGCGTACGACTTCGACGCCGCCTGCGCGCTGCTCGACGAAGCGGGCTGGACGCCCGGAGCCGACGGCGTGCGCGAGAAAGACGGCCAGCGCGCGGCGTTCGATCTGTGGTACCCCTCGAGCGACTCGGTGCGCCAGGCCATGGCAGCCGAGTTCGCCAACCAGGCCGAGAAGCTTGGCATCGAGGTCTCCATGCGCGGCGGCAGCTGGGACGAGGTCTACGCGCGCCAGTACGCGGACCCGGTGGTCTGGGGTTGGGGCAACAACTCGCCCATCGAGGTGTACAACCTCAACTACTCCCAGGGCGCGGGCAACTACGCGTGCTACGAGAACGCGACGGTCGACGCGCACTTCGACGAGGCGCTCGCGCAGCCGCGCGTCGAGGACTCCTACGAGCACTGGAAGCTCGCCCAGTGGGACGGCTCCGAAGGCTTCGCCCCGCAGGGCGCTGCCACCTGGGTGTGGATCGCCAACATCGACCACCTGTATTTCTGCCGCTCCGGCCTTGACGTGGCGGAGCAGAAGCCGCACCCGCACGGCCACGGATGGTCGCTCGTGAACAACGTGGACCGCTGGTCGTGGGCATAGGGTGAAGTACGCGCTGCAACAGATCGTCAAATTCGCGCTGCTCATGGTGGCAGTGAGCGTCGTCGTGTTCCTGCTCGTGGATGCCTCGCCTGTCGACCCGGTCCAAGCGAACGTGGGACAGGCGGCGCTCTTGAACATGAGCGAGGCGAAGCGCGCGCAGCTGGCGGAGTACTGGGGCGTCGGCATGCCGGTGTGGGAGCGCTACCTGGCATGGGCGTCCTCGCTGCTGCAGGGCGACTGGGGAACCTCCCTGCGCTTCAACGCACCGGTGGCTGACGTCATCGCCACGCGCGCGCTGAGCTCGCTCGCGCTCATGGGCATCGCGTGGGTCGCGAGCGGGGTCATTGGGTTCGTGCTCGGCGTCGTCGCAGCGGTGTGGCGCGACCGCCTGCCCGACCGTGCCATCAAGGGCTATTGTTACCTGCTCGCGTCTATGCCCACGTTCTGGATTGGGCTCGTGTTCCTCATGGTGTTCGCCGTGGGCTTGCGCTGGTTCCCGATCGGCTTCTCCGTGCCCATCGGCATGTCCGCCGCTGACGTGACGTTGGCCGATGCCGCCCGCCACCTGGCGCTGCCTGCCATCGTGCTCTCGCTCGTCGGCGTGGCCAACATCGCGCTGCACACGCGCGAGAAGGCCATCGACGTGCTGGAGAGCCCGTACGTCCGCTTCGCTCGGTCGCGCGGCATGGGCACCTGGCGCGCACTGCGCCGCCACGGCCTGCGCAACCTGGCGCTGCCCGCCATCACACTGCAGTTCGCTTCCATCTCGGAGATCTTCGGCGGCTCGGTGCTCGTGGAGCAGGTGTTCTCCTACCCGGGCCTGGGGCAGGCGGCCGTGACGGCGGGCCTCGGCTCCGACGTGGAGCTGTTGGCGGGCATCGCGCTCGTCTCGGCGGCGCTCGTGTTCGGCGGCAACCTCGTCGCGAACCTGCTGTACGGGGTCGTCGACCCTCGATTGCGCCCGGCGCGGCGCCCTTCTGCACGCGCGAGCGCAGTTGATTGCAAAAAAACGGAATTGTGCGGGCACGAGGGCCCCGAAAACGGTCTCGAGGGCCGTCTGGGCGAGTCCCAAGCCCCCGAAATGGTCGATTCAGCGGTTATTTCTGTCACGAGGAGTCTCGGTTTCGGCAAAACGGACGCCGAAAGCCCGCATAACTCTAAAAAAATGCAATTAACTGTCGAATCGCGTGCAGGGGAGGGCGTCTCGCGCGTGGAAGCGGATGCCTCGCGCGCGGAAAAGGTCGCGTCCCGCGTCAACGTGAGCCGCTTCCTGCACCGTCCGCGCGTACGGCGGGTCGCGAACCGGAAGGTCGCTTTGACAGCATGCCTGCTTGCCGCGGCCGCGCTTGCGGCGGTCGTGGCAGCGGGCCTTGTGCTCGGCGATACGGCCACGACGACCGACTTCGCGCAGAAGAACCTGGCGCCCAGCGCGGAGCACCCGTTCGGGACGGATTGGATGGGCCGCGACATGCTGGCGCGCACGTTGGCGGGACTGTCCACAAGCGTGCTCGTCGGCCTGCTGGCAGCGGGCTGCTCGGCGCTTATCGCGCTCGTCCTTGGCACGGTGGCGGCTTTGGGCGGCAAGAAGGCGGATGCGGTGGTGACCTGGCTCATCGACGTGGTGATGGGGCTGCCGCACATCGTGCTGCTCGTCTTGATCTCGTTCGCGCTGGGCAAGGGCTTCTGGGGCGTGGTCGTGGGCGTGTCGCTCACGCACTGGCCGAGCCTGGCGCGCGTGGTGCGTGCCGAGGTGCTGCAGTGCAAGGAGGCGGGTTACGTGGCCGCAGCGCGCCGCCTGGGCGCGAGCCGCATCGCAGTGGCGGCTCGCCACGTGCTGCCGTACGTGCTGCCGCAGTTCGTGGTGGGGCTCATCCTGCTGTTCCCGCACGCCATCTTGCACGAGGCCTCCATCACGTTCTTGGGCTTCGGCCTGCCGGCCGAGCAGCCGGCGATCGGCATCATCCTGAGCGAGTCCATGAGCTACCTGTCGGCAGGCATGTGGTGGCTCGCGGTGTTCCCGGGCGCGGCGTTCGTCGCCGTCGTGCTGCTGTTCGACGTCGCGGGCTCGAGCTTGCGGCGTCTCGTCGACCCACATCGGGCGCAAGAATAGGAGGGCGGCATGGACCACGAATCGCTCGTGCACGAGCACGCGCAGATGCACCACCATCACACCCACGCGGCAACGTCCCACCATGCGGGCGGCCACCATCTTCTGCAGGTCGAGGACTTGAGCGTCTCGTTCGACATGTACGAGCCGGACGCGCCGTTCTTCCGCGCGAGGCGCGAGCCGCAGCGCGCCATCGAATCGCTCAGCGTGTCCGTGCACGCGGGCGAAGTGGTCGCGGTGGTGGGCGCGTCGGGCTCGGGCAAGACGCTCCTGGCGGACGCCGTGATGGGGTTGTTCGAGCCGAATGCCACGGTGGAAGGGCGCATATGGTTCGACGGCGAGCGCATGGACGGCGCCGGCTTGCAGGCGCTGCGCGGGCACGGCATCTCGCTCGTGCCGCAGAGCATCGCGCACCTTGACCCGCTCATGAAGGTAGGGCGCCAGGTG
>CASEJD010000093.1 GCA_949288145.1 uncultured Coriobacteriia bacterium | reverse complement strand
TCCATGGGGCTGTGGCAGAAGGCGTTGCAGAAGCCCGGCGTGTTGTGCCAGGCCCAGAAGCCGGCGCCCGCCACCACGATGACGGCGGCGACCACGCCCAGCACGATCCACTTCTTCTGGACGGGGCGCTTGGGCGAGGGCGCATCCCCAGCGGTTCCCTGCCCGTTGTTCAATTCGGTCATAACTCCCCTCCTCTCGTTGTCGATTCGGAGCTTAACCGTGCTGGCATTGTGCGCTCATATGCGCGCGCACCCAATGACCCAGGGTGGGTAATCTTTTTATCGTGCCTGGTCAGAAATTATATGATTATAGAGATAATAGAAAGACACTTAGAAAGTTGACGGGACGGTGACTTTTAGCACTCTCGCGTTGACAGTGCTAAAACGCGGGTGTACAACATACCCGCACTAAGGAAAAGGCCCCAGCAGGACGGTGCGAGACGGCAAACTCGGAACACGGTTCCGCACCGTTCCTGGGACGAAACGGACGGCCCCGCAGCCGTCACCACAGAAAGAGAGTGATACGCATGCTGGTTCCCCGCACTTCTCAACGCTTCTTCGACCCCTTCGACTTCAGCCTGTTCCCGAGCACCGAGCCGAAGGCCACCACGTCGCTCATGAAGACCGACATCAAGGAGACCGACAAGGGCTATGAGCTCCACGTCGACCTGCCGGGCTTCAAGAAGGAGGACATCCAGGCGGAGATCAAGGAAGGCTACCTGACCGTCACCGCCGAGACCCACGCAGAGAACGAAGAGCAGAACGGCACGTACCTGCGCAAGGAGCGCTTCGCCGGCAAGTGCAGCCGTAACTTCTACGTGGGCGAGGAAATCGCCGAGGACGACATCACCGCCACCTTTGAAGACGGCGTCCTGAAGCTGTTCGTTCCGAAGCAGGAACAGCCGAAGATCGAAGAGGCCAAGAAGATCTCCATCGGCTAATCTGTTGCACCGGCCTACGGCCGGCGCAACAGCTCGACGCTACGAAGCGTCCTGGCGCCGAATCTTGCCATTCAAGAAGGCCTTGGCGGACCAAAGTCCAGCCAAGGCCTTCTTTCGTGTCAATCTTCGGTGCCAGGACGCTTCTCGTTGTCCTTACGAACGACCTGCGAGTAAACGCCCATTTTGCTTAGAGCCACCATTTCTTCGCTCGCTGCAAGCCAGCCGCAAAACAGCATCGGCCTACTCGTCCACCAGGTCGATGAGCTCTTGATGCGAGTGAATGTTCAGCTTCTCGTAGATATGGCGCACGTGCGTCTTCACCGTGCTGCGGGATAGGACGAGCGTATCCTGGATGTACTCGCGGTTGCGGCCGCGCGCCAGCATGGCGAACACCTCGCGCTCGCGCGGCGTCAGATTGAATTCTTCGGCAACCGCTTCGCACCGCGCTTGGAACTGCTCTTCAGGGCTTTCAACCTTCGCATCGGGCGCAACCGGCGTGACTCCTTGAATCGCCTCCTCGAAGCTGAAATTCCGCAGCCCGATAAGAGCGTAGCCCACGAACAACGCCATGATCGCGCCGGACGCCAACGAGAGCGCGTCAGGACTGTGCTCGAGCAAACGGTTGCTCCACACTCCCAGCCCTGCGCCCGCCAGCGTGCCGAACGCGCCCACGCCAGCTCCCCAGCCAATGACGGCAAGCGAGCCGAGCGCATTGCGCGACCCCACGGACACCAGGACGATCCACATGACGATATAGAACAAAGCCTCACCCGTCGAAAGAAGGACGTTGCTCACACCGCGCAACGCCTCGGACGACGAGCCCACCAAGAAGAAGCCGCACACCACCACGACCACCGCGATCTGTGTGAGCAAATCGGCGCTAAACCGACGCCAGAACACGAACAGGAGCGCCGTCGCCGCAACCGGCACGATCATCGCGAACACCGCGACTGGCACACCGCCGCTTTCCCCAAATCGAAGCGAGTACCCAAATGCGAGCCTGAAGAGGAAGATCGAGACGAACACCTGGCTTGCCAACGGCAGGTAAGACGACGGCCGCGTGATGGCCAGGTCATCGGGCGCGCTGGCGGACAGCGCCGCGTGCGCAATCTGACGCGCCTCGCTCCACACGAGCGCGCACATGACGAACGGCAGGACGAAGTACAGGCCAAGGCCAATGAACGATGGGATAATCCAGCACACTGCCTGCAAGGCGGTCGCCAGGGAGAACGCAAGCGAAATCGCAACGGGAATCTCACGCCCACGCAGCGTTTTCGCCGCCGCAATGCCCACAGTGACCATGGCGACAGCGCGAACGAGCGCGAACAGCGAGGATGACGTCACCAACAAGAGCGGGCTCTCTTCCGCGAACGCACCGAGCATCAGCACGATGGCGCTTGCGCCCAAAGCGACCAGCACCAGGACCGCACGGTCTATGCGAAGGGCGCCCGGCCGGAACGTCGCAACAACGCCAATAATCACCAGACAGGACGCCTGGACGGTCTGCGAGATGTCGCGCGCAAACGTGAACACGCCGTCAAAAAGGGGAAAGACCGCGATGTTCGTCACATACGTACTCAAGACCATGCAGGCAAGCGCCGCCGTGACGCGCCAGAACATGGCAGTACCATGCTGAGAGCCTTGTTCAGTTGTGTCAGTCATTTTCCCCCTCGCCCAACGTGCGCCGCACCCTCCATCATGCACGGCAGGGCTCCGCCCGAAAAACGGACGAAGCCCTTTGCTCATACGGCGCCGTCGACACGCGTCCGCGCCATGATAGCGCGCTGCGCGAAGCAGCGTCGCTTTACGCCTGGCCGGTGGCGGCAAGCATGCCGGCACGGCGGCCGAAGGTCATCGTGCGGCCGCACGCCAGGCCGGTGAACAGGTTCGGGTAGCTCACGCAGAAGAAGCCACCCGAATCGTTGCCAGTAACATAGAGGCCCTCGATGGGCGTGCCGTCCTCGCGCACCGGATGCATGTCCGTGTTGATCAGGACGCCGTCGAGCGTTGCCAGGAACGAAGCGCCCGTACGCACGCCGTAGTACGGCGGCGTGTCGAGCGGGATCATGCGGTAGGACTCCTTGAAGTAGTCCGTGTCCTCGCCGGCGCGGGCCATGTCGTTATAGTGGTTGAACGTCTCGACGAACGTGTCGACCGGAAGGTTCAGCTTCTCGGCCAGCTCCTCCGGCGTGTTCGCCGTCTGCATGTAGCCTTCTTGGACCAGGCTTTCGATCATGCCGGCGACCACCTGCATCGGGATGTTGTTCGGCGCGCCGTTATCGAACGGGTAGAGACGGCAGCAGCCGACCTCGTTCATCTGCTGCGCCTGGGCGGCGAAGTTCGCGTCGAACACGTCCACGTACGTGTGGTGCGTCTGCATATAGGCGGAATGCAGCATGTAGTCGTACGGGCCGGACTCGTTGCAGAAGCGCTTGCCCTCCAGGTTCACCTTCAGGAACGGTTGCTCGCCGAACCAGAAATTGCGGCCAGGGATGTCCATGTCCGCCGTCTCGTCGGGCTTGCACGCCGCACGGTTGAACGCGACCGCCGCGCCGATGGGGTCCAGCTGTGCGCCGCACCATACGGCAGCCTTGATGCCGTCTCCCGTGGGGTTGCCTGCGCCGAAGTCGGCAGTCGGAATGCGCAGACGCTGGTTCCACGGCTGGCGAGCCTCCATCATCTCGATGTTGTTGCCGTAACCGCCGGTGGACAGGATGACGCCCTTGGAAGCGTTGATGCGGATGTAGTGACGATCGTCTTTCGTGGAACGAGCGATGACGCCAGTCACGCGGCCGGATTCGTCCTGCTCGCACTTGATGAACATCGTCTCGAAACGGAATTCGGCACCCTTCTCCTCGGCGTAAGCGCGCAGCTCGGACGCGAAATCAATGCTCTCGTCGTCCGTGAGCTTCTCCGGGCTGTGACCCGTCGCCCACGCCTTGTCACGCGCGCCGGTGTTCTCGGTGCCGATGGAGCCTTCGTGCCACATCTTGAAGTTGCCGTTGCGCTCCACGATCTCAGTCAGCCAGTCCACCATGGCACCGGATTCGTCGGCCCACAGCTTCACGAGGTCATAGTTGATGAAGCCGTTCGCGTAGCGGACGATATCCTCGATGGCTTCCTTCTTGTCGATAGCGAACTGCGGGAACTGCTGGATGGACTCTTGCTGGCGCTTGGAGTTGATGGCGCCAATGTCCTCACGCAGGTTATCGATAATCTGCTGGCGGTCAATGCCCAGAACCTTCGCGCCGTTCTCAGCTGCAGACATCATGGCGATAAGGCCGCCCGTGCCGATACCGACGACCAGGACCTCGGTGTCGACGGTCTCGGTAATGTCAGTTTCCGCGATCTCGGGCGGCTCGCCCAACCACGACGGCGTCAGATCGGTCGCGGTGCGCTCGTTAACGGGTACGGCGCTCTCAGAAACCTGGTAGCCCTGGCCGCAGCCGGTCAGCATGCCCGCGGCGGCGGCGCCGAGCGCCGTGATGCCGGCGCCCTTCAGGAACGTGCGGCGCGAGAAATCATTCGTCGTCATGGTTACTCCCACCCTTCCGGAGCGTTCAGGTCGTGGCAGTCGTTGCACACGAGCGTGCTCTTCTCGTGGACCTTGTGGCAGTCGCCGCACTCGAGCGCGAGGTCCTGGTGGCTGCTGTGCGGGTTGTACTTGGCGTCGTTGCCCTCGAAGCCCCACGTGCTCGCCGTCACTTCGTTCATGTCGTGGCACTCAGGGCGCGCGCAGAACTCCTCGTTGGCGAACTCCTTGCCGGTGGCCAGCATGTCGCCGTCCATCGGGTAGGAGTCGGACGTCCAGGCCATGAGCTCGGAGACCTGCGTGGTGAGCTCGGCCTCGTGGCAGTCCAGGCAGCCGTCTCCGGCCTCGGCGTGCTGGGTCACCAGCATGCCCGGGTCGCCGGACGAGTAGGACTCCACGTAGGCGTCCATGGGGCTGTGGCAGAAGGCGTTGCAGAAGCCCGGCGTGTTGTGCCAGGCCCAGAAGCCGGCGCCCGCCACCACGATGACGGCGGCGACCACGCCCAGCACGATCCACTTCTTCTGG
>CASEJD010000092.1 GCA_949288145.1 uncultured Coriobacteriia bacterium | reverse complement strand
TCCATGGGGCTGTGGCAGAAGGCGTTGCAGAAGCCCGGCGTGTTGTGCCAGGCCCAGAAGCCGGCGCCCGCCACCACGATGACGGCGGCGACCACGCCCAGCACGATCCACTTCTTCTGGACGGGGCGCTTGGGCGAGGGCTGCGTCGTCTCATCCCCTGCAGCGGCCTGCCCATCTTTGAATTCGGTCATACTCCCTCCTCTCGTCTTAGAACTAGAGCGTAACCGTGGCGCTATTGTGCCCGCGCTCACCCGTTGGGGGTATCGGCCAGGTGGGTTGATATTTTGGTTACACCTGTTCAGAGACTTGTATGGCATCGGCGGCCCAAACACGAAAAAGGCGAGGCCTGAAAGGCCTCGCCTTCGGGGTTTCTATTGGAAATACCGCGAGCAGAGAGCTGCAACGCGCCTGCAGAGCACGCTGCCGGCCGCGAGTTCGCGCCCCTCTGCCGAGCGATCCTATGCGCCGCGCAAGGCGCGGGCTTTCGCCTTCGCCTCTTCCAGAAGCGCTTTCACGTCGGCACCCCAGATGTCCACGCCCTCGGCCGCCACGCAGTGCGTCTCGGGGATGCCGAACATCTTCGCGATGCCGCAGAAGTAGTCGTAGCCGTAGTTGGCGCCCTCGATGGAGCCGCCAGTGGTGGTCAGGTAGACCAGGCGCTGCGCGTTGCAGATGCCCACGCACTGCGCGTCTTCGGTGTACTTGAACGTCAGATCGCACACCGAGACGTGCTCGATGTAGACCTTGAGGGCAGAGGGGAACGACAGATCCCAGTACGGCGCGCCGATGACGACCTCGTCCGCCACGGCGAACTGCTTCGACAGCGCAAAGAGCGGGTCCGAGAAAGCCCCCGCGCGCTGCAGGCGCGTGCGCTTCTCCACGAACTCCGCGTCGATGGGCTGCAGGCGCAGCTCCGCCAGGTTCACTTCCTGGACGTCGTCCGCGCCCTCCAGGTACGCGCGGCACAGCTCGAGCGTCTTCGAATGCTCGCCGCGCAAGCAGGCGTTCACGAACAGGGTGGTCATTCGGCATCCTTCCCTTCGCCAAGCACCTCGAGCGCATGGGCATAGCCTCCCGCGCCGTAGTTCAAGCACTTCGACACGCGCGCGATGGTGGTGGCCGACGCGCCGGTCGCCTCTTCGATGGAGGCGTACGAGCGCCCGGCAGACAGAAGCCGCGCCACGGCAAGCCGCTGCGAGGTCTCTTTGATCTCGCGAATGGTGAACAGGTCCTCCAGCAGCGCGAAGATATGGTCCCTATCGTCCAGTGCCGCCAGGACCTCCAACAGGTCCTCGACTTCCTTCGTTCGCAGCTCTGCCATCATTTCCCCATTCTCATCAGCCCGTATTCGATGGAGTCCACAAGCGCGTTCCACGACGCTTCGATGATGTTCTCCGACACGCCGATGGTTCCGAACGTGCCGAACCGATCGCGCGTGGTAATCATAACGCGAGTCGTGGCGCCCGTGCCCACGTTGGTGTCGAGAATGCGGACTTTGTAGTCGACGAGCTCCATGCCGGAGACCTCGGGATACGACTCGGTGATGGCCATGCGCAGCGCCGTGTCGAGCGCGCCGACCGGACCGGAGCCTTCGCCCGTGGTCACGAAGCGGCGGTCTCCCACGTGGATTTTGACAGTGGCCTCTGACGCGGCGTCCTTCGCGCGGGCGCCCACGTCCTCTTTGTCGTCCACGATGACGCGGAAGCTCTCGAGCGTGAAATGCGGCTTGAACGGACGGACGTAGCTGCACAGCAGCATGGCGAGCGAGCCGTCCGCCGTCTCGTAGGAGAAGCCCGCCGCCTCGCGCTCTTTGATGTCGTCCAGGATAGTCTGCACGAGCTCGGGGTGCTCGTTCAGGTCGAAGCCCAGGTTGCGCGCCTTCGCGATGAGCGACGCCTTGCCAGCAAGCTCGCTCACGAGCATGCGCGTGTTGTTGCCAACGAGCGACGGGCGCGCGTGCTCGTAGGCCTCCGGGAAGCGGGCGATGGCGCTGGCGTGCAGGCCGCCCTTGTGCGCGAACGCGGACGCGCCGGTGTACGGGTGGTGCGCCGGTAGCGCGAGGTTGCAGGTCTCCGCCACGTACTGCGCCACCGACGTGAGCTGCTTGAGGTTCTCGGCGCCCACGGTCTCATGGCCCATTTTGATCTCCAGGTCGGCGATGACCGTGAGCAGGTCCACGTTGCCCACGCGCTCGCCGTAGCCGTTCACCGTGCCCTGCACCTGCGTGCAGCCCGCGCGCACTGCCGCGAGCGTGTTCGCTACCGCGCAGCCGGAGTCGTTGTGGCAGTGGATGCCAAACGCCTGCTTCGGGAACTGCTGGCACGTGGCGGCCACGATCTCCTCCACTTCGAACGGCAGCGCGCCGCCGTTCGTCTCGCACAGGTCGATAGAGTCCGCGCCCGCCAGGCTGGCCGCCTCCACGCACGCAAGGGCGTACGCATGGTTCGCCTTGTAGCCGTCGAAGTAGTGCTCAGCGTCGAACACGACGCGCACGCCATGCTCCTTCAGGTACGCCACGGAGTCGCTGATCATGCGCAGGTTTTCTTCAAGCGTGGTGAGGAGCGCGCGCTCCACCTGGGCATCCCACGTTTTGCCCACGATGGTGACCGTCTGAGCGCCGGATTCCAGCAGGTCCTTAAGCCCGCGGTCGTCCGCCGCGGCGACGCCCTTCTTGCACGTGGAGCCGAACGCGGTGACCTGCGCGTGCTTGAGGCCCATCTCGCGCACGCGACGGAAGAACTCGATGTCCTTCGGGTTCGAGGCAGGAAAACCGCCCTCGATGTAGTCCACGCCGAACTCGTCGAGACGCTCGACAATGCGGAGCTTGTCCTCAAGCGAGAACGTGATGCCTTCGCACTGCTCGCCGTCGCGCAGCGTCGAATCGTACGTGTAGATGCGGGTCATGGGTGTCTCCTCGAGTCCGGCGGAATGTCGTATTGCCTTACTAAACCAGCAAAGTGTTTCGCCCTGAAAAACAACGCGGGCCGAATCGCCTGATTCAGCCCGCGCGAGCGCATAATGATGTCAGCTGGAAGCTTTCATTGCCCAGCGGCTTAGATCTCCGTCAGCCAATCGGCGTACTCTTCGACCTTGCCGGCCACGACGTCGAACAGGCGATCCTGGATCTGCTTCGTGATCGGGCCGCGACCGCCGATCGGGCGCTCGTCGAGCGAAGCGACCGGGGTGAGCTCGGCAGCGGTACCGGTCAGGAACATCTCGTCGGCAACGTAGAGGTCCGAACGGGTCAAGCTCTCCTCGATGACCGGGATGTCCATGTCAACAGCCAGGTTGATGACCGTGTCGCGGGTGACGCCCTCGAGCAGGCCGTCGGACAGCGGCGGCGTGGAGAGGATGCCGTTGCGGACGATGAACAGGTTCTCGCCCGTGCCCTCGCAGACCTTGCCGGCCTCGTTCAGCATAACGGCCTCGTCATAGCCATGGGAGATGGCCTCCTGCTTCGCCAGGATGGAATTCATGTAGGAAGCGGAGCTCTTCATCGACGGCGGAATGGCGTTGATGGAGCGCTGACGCCAGGAGGACACACCCATCTTGATGCCCTTCTCCAGGGCCTCCGGGCCCAGGTAGGCACCCCACGGCCAGGCGGCGATGATGGTGTCGACCGGGCAGCCAGCCGGGTTCACGCCCATGTTGCCGTAACCGTAGTAGGTCAGCGGGCGGAGATAGCAGGACGGCAGCTCGTTCGCGCGAACGAGCTCGACCGCGGCCTCGCACAGCTCTTCGGAGGTCAGCTCCAGCGGGATGCCAGCGACCTTCGCGCTGCGGACCAGGCGGTCCATATGATCTTTCAGACGGAAGATGTAGCTCTTGCCCGTCTCCTCGTTGTAGTAGCAGCGAATGCCCTCGAAAACGCCGGATCCATAGTGCAGCGAATGGGTCAGGACATGGGTCGTGGCCTCAGCCCACGGCACCAGCTCACCGTTCTTCCAGATATACTTGGACTCTTCGATAGCCATGTGTACTCGCTTCCTTCGTGTGCCGGCAATACCAGGGCGCACGGCCCCAGCTACAGTGAGTGCATTGTACCGCCACCGTCTCGCCCCGCACGCACGTTCCGGTAAGCGATGCGTGATTTAACCTCCGGGAAAAGTTATGTCAGGCGGGAATTGCAAACGCCGAGCGTGATGGCATTTAAACCTCACAGGTCGTTCGCAGAGTCAGCGAGAAGCGCTCTCGCACCGAAGATAGACAGGAGCCCGAGGGCCGGCTGGACTTCGGTCCGCCGGCCCTCGGGCTCGTGGCTAGATTCGGTGCGAGAGCGCTTCTCGCTGACTCTGCGAACGAC
>CASEJD010000091.1 GCA_949288145.1 uncultured Coriobacteriia bacterium | reverse complement strand
GCACCCGGCTGCTGGGAAGCAGCCTGATCAGCGGTCGGCTGGAAGTCGGCGGCTTGGGCGGCGGGCTGCTCGGGCGCCGGCTGTGCGGCGGCAGCGGCCTGCTGACCCTGCTCCGGGATAGCGGCGTTCTCGCCCTGCGGGGCGTTCGGGATAGGGTTCGTATTCTCAGACATGGCGTCCTCTTTCGTTGGAACGTTGTTTCGATGGCGCGAGCGTACCACGGGAATCCCGCCCGCCAGGAACCTGGCACGGTCCCGTCACGGAACCGACACGCGCCGTTACCTCGCACGGCGTACGCAAGCACGAGCACGCGTGCGCGGCGCGTGCTGCCAGGGGCATGGAGCGCCGCTGCGCAGAGAACGTGCGGGTAAGGGACGACAGCGCTCGCCACCTACGAACGCGGGCGCGGGCGCTCGCGGATAACGCCCATCTCCTTCGCGGCGTCCACGAGCGCTTCGGTGTCGTGGTCTTCCTCGACCGCGGAAATCTGCTCGAGCGTCGCGTGCACCACGCTCGACTCCAGCTCAGGCTCGGCAGCATCGTCGCCGCTCGCCGGGCGCTCATCTCCCGGCGCGCCGTCAAGCTCGGAGCCCTTCCCCTTCGTCCCGGCGTTGCGGAACGTCTTCGTGGTCTGGATCAGGATGGCGCCGATGATGAACGGCATCCAAAAGACGATGCCGCGGTACACGAGCGCGATGGACAGGCCCGCCGAGGCAGCCTGCCCGAACGAGGTGAACGCCACTGTGACGGCCGCTTCCACCACGCCCACGCCCTGCGGCGTGACCGAGACCATGGCGAACAGCGTGGCCACCACGTAGCCGCACACGAGCGCCTCGGGCGAGAACACGCCGAAGCCCATGCCCACCAGGCTAAAGCACGAAAGCTCGCAGATGGAAGCGAACACCGAGCAGCCGAACGCCTTCGCCGTGGTCTTCGGTTGGCTGGCGATAAGGCCTGCCGCCTCGGAGAACGAAGCGACCGTGCGCTCGACCCACGGCTTGAGCGAGGCTTTGCCCATCTTCGCCAGGATGCGGTTGATCAGGCGGTCAACCCTCGAGAGCAGACGGATGATGACCTGCGGGCGCTTGCGCCCCATGACCATGATGAACACCATGGCGCTCACGATGAGCAGGACGATCAAGCCCGGTAGCGCCCACATGGGGTCAAGCCCCACGGTGATGGCCAGCACCAAAAAGCCCGTGAGCATGATGATGGCGAAACCGGAGTCGATGGTGATCTGCATGAGCAGCGCGGCGGACGTGGCCTTGCCGGCGGGGATACCGCGACGGCGCGCATCGTCCACCACGAGCGTGGTGCCCGCCAGGTTGAGCGAGGGCGCGATGGTGTTCATGAAGAACGTGCCGAACACGAGCGGCAGCGTGTTGCGCGCGGCCATGTGCTCGCCCACCGCCGCGAACGCGAACGAGTACGCGAAGCTCTGCGCGAAGTACTTGCCCAGCTGCGTGAGCACGGCGACCGCCATGAACAGGGGCTGGCCCTGCTTCATGGTCTCCACGAGCTCCACCAGCTGGTCGCCGCGGAAGAGCACGAACGCGAGCACGATGATGATGACCAGGCCGGCAAAGAGGTTGCGTATGTTCAGCTTCATGGGCCCTCGCTCCCTCGTCGTCGTCTCCGGCCGGCGCTCGCGCGGCCCTTGGCTGTTGCAAAGCCCCACTATAGCACGGGGATACAGCACGCAAGACGCGGCACCGCGCGCGGCGCTATCGCCCCGCCGGCGGGCGGCGCGAAGCGCAGTTTACGCGAGCACGAGGCTGCCGACCTGGAACACGGCGAAGGCGACCAGCCAAGCCACGGCCACCTGGAACGCCACCGAGAACGCCGTCCACGTCCAGCTGCCGCTCTCCTTCTTGATGGTGGCGATGGTGCCCACGCACGGCACGTACAGCAGGCAGAACACCATGAGGCAGTACGCGTTGAGCGGGCCGAAGCCCACGGCGCCGAGCGCCTCGGCGATGGCCGCCATGCCCGCGTCGGTGGTGGCGTTGCCCACGCCGAAGAGGATGGCGGTGCTGGAGACCACCACCTCCTTGGCGGAGATGCCGGCAATGAGCGCGGTGGAGATCTGCCAGAAGCCCAGGCCGATGGGCGCGAAGAACGGCACGCACGCCTGGCCGACGAGCGCGGCAAAGCTCGCCCCCATGTCCTCGGTGTAGCCGCCGGGGCCGAAGTTCAACAGCAACCACAGGACCACGGACGCCACGAAGATGACGGTGCCCGCGCGCTGCACGTAGTCCCACACCTTCTCTTTCACGTAGATGGCCACCGTGCGCGCCGAGGGCATCTTGTAGTCGGGCAGCTCAATGAGCAGGTCCGCATGGCGCAGGCCGCGACGTCGCTCCGCCAGGTGCATGACCCACAGCGCCACGAGCGCCACCACCAGGCCTACCACGTACAGCGAGTACGCGACCACCATGGCGCAGTCCGGGAAGAAGATGCCCGAGAACAGGATGTAGATGGGCAGGCGCGCCGAGCACGACATGAACGGCGTGACGAGCATGGCCTTCCTGCGGTCGCGCGGCTCCTCCAGCGTGCGCGTGGCCATGACGGCCGGCACCGAGCAGCCGAACCCCAGGATGAGCGGCAAGAACGCGCGGCCAGACAGGCCGATGCGCCCCATGATGCCGTCCATCACGTAGGCGACGCGCGCCATGTAGCCGCTGTCCTCCAGCACCGCGAGCGCCAGGAACAGCGCGGCGATGTTCGGCAGGAACGTGATGATGGCGCCTACGCCGGCAATGATGCCGTCCACCACGAGCGCCGTGAGCAGCTCGTGTACGCCCAGGGCGCCGAAGCCGGCAGCCATCGCCTCGCTGAACCATTCGATGCCCAGCTCGAAGTAGCCTTTGAGCCAGTCGCCCACCAGGAACGTGAACGCGAACACGGCGGCCATGACGAGCAGGAACACGGGCAGGCCGGTCCACTTGCCCGTGACGACGGCGTCCACGCGGTCCGTAAGCTCCGCGCGCTCGTCGCGGTTGACGACGACCTCGCGGACGATCTCTTCGATGAACGCGTACTTCTGGTTGATGATCTCGCTCTCGTAGCTTCGATCGAGCACGTCCGGCAGATCCACCGGATGCCGCTGAGCCACCGTCTCGTCGCCCTCGAGCAGCTTGATGGCATGCCAGCGCGGGTTCACGATGTCCGGGCAGCGCTCCACGAGCGCCGCCTGCACCGCGTCGATGCGCGCTTCCATCTCAGGACTGTAGACCATGGCGTAGCGCGCGTGCTTCTCGGGCATGTCGCCCTCGTCGTGGTCGTGCAGGAAGGTCTCGGGAACGTCGGAGTCCCAGTGGTGCACCGCCGCGTGCACGAGCGGCTTGATGCCGCGGCGGGCGCGGGCTGCCGTGCGCACGACGGGCGCGCCGAGCATCTCGTGCAAGCGCGAGACGTCGATCTCCATGCCGCGCTTCTCCACGACGTCCATCATGTTGAGCGCCACGACCACCGGACGGCCCAGTTCAAGCAGCTGCAGCGTGAGATAGAGGTTGCGCTCGAGCGAGGACGCGTCCACCACGTCCACCACGACGTCGGCCTCGCCCGACAGGATGAACTCGCGCGAAACGCGCTCCTCCATGGTGTAGGACGTGAGGCTGTAAGCGCCCGGCAGGTCCACGAGATGGATGTGGTGCATGTGGCCGTCCTCGTAGTCGAAGGAGCCTTCCACCTTCTCCACCGTGACGCCCGGCCAGTTGGCGACCTTCAGGTTCGCGCCGGTGAGCGCGTTGAACAGCGTGGTCTTGCCGCAGTTGGGGTTGCCGATGAACGCGACGGTCAGATGCTCGGCGCCGGGCTCGGATGCGCTCGGGGCGCCCTCGTGCGCGCCGGCGGCGTCGCCGTGCAGCACCACGCCGCGGGATGTCTTCTGGTCACAGCAGCTCATGCGACAGCCTCCTCCACCGCGATGCCGGCGGCGATGCCACTGCCGAGCGCGAAGCGCGCACCGCGCACGCGCACGATGACCGTGCCCTTGCCTTTGCCGTTGAGCACCTCGATGAGCGCGCCATGGGTCATGCCGAGCGCCTCAAGGCGCTTCTCGACCGCCGTCTCCAGCTGTATGCCGCGCACGCGGTACCGTCCGCCCACGCGCGCCTTGTCAAGCGTCGTCTGTCCTGCCGTCATGCTTCTCCCGAACGTTGCGCCCGCAGCGGCGCCCCTTTAGCGCAAGGGCGCCGCACGACGGGCCTTCTTGCCCACGCGCACGCGGGCAAGCTTCCTTATTTCGGCTGAACACTATAACAGAGGGTGTTGCACGCGGGTAATTTTCCATATGCGCATAGCCTGCCGAAAACAGAGGTGCAAGCGCATAGAACGGGCGCGCACGACGGCCCAAGCTGCGCCGCTTACCGTCGTTGCTCATCGACGGCGTGCTCGACCATGTCCAGGAGCTCCTGGCGCGTGTGCACGCCGAGCTTCGCGTACACGTTCTTGATATGGGTCTTCGCGGTGTTGACGGAGATGCCCAGCTCCTCGTGCACGTACTCAATCGAACGGCCCTTCGCCAGCAGGAACAGGACATCCCGCTCGCGCGCGGAGAGCCCACCGTCGTCGGCGATGAGGTTGCACGCGCGCGTCCAGGCGCCCTGCGGCCGCGATGCGCCGTCGCCCTCGTCAGGAACACCGGCGCCTTCGACCATGCCATCTGGGAAAATATTGCCGAACGCGTCCGCCTCGGCTCGCTCGAGGCCGTTCGCCTGGCGCAGCACGCGACCGATCGCACGGTCGTTGAACACGAGCATGACCACAATGAGCAGGACGAACACCATCACGATCGAGACCGCGACGATGACCGTCGGGTTGTCGCCCGTCCGCTCGAGCAGCATCGAGCCCAGCACCCACCCCAGTGTCGTGCCGGCAGCGGAGGCGCCGCGGCCCCAACCGAACACGCGCACGGGCGACAGGTCGGCCATGTAGGACACGTGCGCGCACAGGCACCAGATGACCATGACGAACAGCGCGTACGCCACGCCAATGACCTGTCCCTCGAACGCCCCTGCGCTCGCCCCGCCCGTGGCGGACGAGACGACCGGCGTGACCAGCACACCACCTGAAACCAGAATCGTCGCCGGATAGTACAGCTTCGACACGTCGAAATCGCGCATGAGCATGCCGGCGACCAGGAAGAGGATGGCGGCAATGCATGCTGTCGCCGCCACGATGATCACGCCTTTCGCGCTCAGGACGTCAACACCGCTCGACAGCGTCGAGTAGCCGCGCGTCACGCCCACGACCACGGCGAACGCCGCAACCGCCAGCACGAAGCGAGCGAAGAACCCGTGCGGCAGCGACCTGGTCGGACGACGGTCAGACCGCGCAGAATCCGTGCGCGCGAGCGTGGCGATGGAGCACAACGCCGCCATTGTCGGCAAGAACGCCGCGAAGAGGATGCCCGCAAACCCGGGCAAGCCCACGGCAACGAAGTACAGCATGCCGGCGAACACGAACGACGCCGCAGTGTACATGAGCGCCTGGCGCGCCGGCACCGTGCCGTACACCACGCCAAGGCGCAGCGCGATCCACGCCGTCCCAACGCCCGTCAGGGCCGAGAAGACCGTGAAGGCAGGGCCTCCCCCGCTGAAGACCACGCCCACCGTGCTCACGGTGGCGAGCACTCCCGCAGCGAACACGATAGAGGAGTAGCGCAAGACCGCCTCGACCTTAGAAGCGAACAACGACGAGGCGATGAGAACGACCGCAAGTGCCGTCGTCGAGAGCAGGTACATGTCGAACACGCTGTACGCGGCCTGGTTCTGCATCCAATCGGGCACAAGGACCCCACTGTCGTAACACAGCCAAATCCACGCGTAATAGCACCCGAAACCGAGGAATTTCAGGCTCGGCCACTGCTCGTCGATGTCCGCGAACAGCGTCGACATCGAAAGCCACGGGCGCTTCCCCTCCGTGCTCGCAGCGGCGACCGTCTTCTCCTCGGACAATCGAGAAAGCGTGCTTGATTCGTTTCGTCTTGCGTCCATGGCCCCTCCTCGGAAGGGCGCGCACGTCTCCGGCGCGGCCTTCCCCACTTCGCAGTGTCCCCCTTCTGCTACTTTACCTGTTTTTCTTCAGACTCCCGAGTGTGAAAGCCACCGTTCAACAACGGGAAGCTGATAGCGTGCGCCGGGCACCTGTCCGCGCACACGCGGCATTTCGTGCATTCGAACAGCGGCGCGGAAACCGTCCCGTCGTGGAGGTCGATGCCCTCTTCGCACACCTCCGCGCACTTGTGGCACGCCTCGCCGTTCTCGCGCAGACACGTCGTTGCGTCGACGCGCGGACGGAACGTTCGGTTCAGGCGTGCGATCAACGAGAACAGCGCGCCGAGCGGGCAGAACCGGTGGCACCACTTGCGCAGCACGACGATCTCCAGCAGCAGCAACGCCGGGAACACGACCAAAGACAGCGTCGCCTCATTGAACTGAAACAGCCTCCAGAGCACGATAATCGTACCGAACGTGAGGCCAACCGGGCAGATCAGGCAGAAGACCGGGAAGCCGAACAGCGCAGTCGAAAGAATCGTACCGCCCAGAACCCAGTTGCGGGAATCGTGGATTCCGCCGCGTAGCTTGCGCGGGATTCCCAGCGGGCCCTGCTCGACCATCTCACCCGGATGCAGGCGGGCTTCGGCCTCCTCGGCTGCCACCTCTTCAAGCTCCTTGAGCGCCTTCTCGCGCTCTTCGCCCTCGGCGTGCGCCGCGCGCTTGCCCAGCTTGCGCTCCCGCTCCGCTCGCTTCTCCTGCGGAGACTTCAAGCCCAGGACGCGGCGAAGCAGCGGGATGGGGCAACCCCACGCGCAGAACGCGCGTCCGAACACGATGGTGAGGACAACGACGATGACAGCGCCCAGCAGCATGGGCGGGACGACCGTGCGCGATGCGATGGCCGCCTCGATGGCGCCGAGCGGGCAGAGCGCAGCGATGTCGGCGATACCCCACGAGGACGGGGTGCCGAAGCCGGTATGGATGGCCAGCCCCAGGCACACGAGTGCGATGGCCGCGACCGCGCTCAACGTGCGAAGCAGCATAGACGACGGCTTTTTCATGTCACATCAACTCGCTTTCGGTCGAGACCGTCGTGCGGGAGAGGCGGTCGTACACCGCGGGAGCCACGACCTCGATGCCGCGGTGCACGCCGCCGACGAACGAGCGGTACACGAGCGCCGGGCATTCGTCGACGCACAGGCCGCACCCATTGCACGCGTCAGCATTGACCTGAGGATGGCCCGCCCCGTCAAGCGAGATTGCCTCGTACGGGCAGACCTCGGCGCACCGGTCGCACCCGCCGTAGTACGCGACGCATCGGTCCTCGATGACGACCGCGACGCCAATCTTCTCGCGCGTCTCGTCGAATGGGCGAATGGCGCCTGTCATACAGACTTCCGCGCACTTGTCGCAGAAATCGCAGTAGCCTTTGTGGAAGTCGAGGATGGGCGTACGCGCGTTCACCAGCCCGTCCTCGACGTGTCCGACGGCGATCACGCCGGTCGGGCACACGGAGCGACACCGATCGCAACGCACGCAGGCGCCTAGCAGGTGCGCCTCGTCCTGAGCGCCTGGCGGGCGCAACAGTTCGTCGGAGGAGCCGAGAACGCGAACTCCCCCGCCGATTCCAGCGCACGCGACGACGCTCGCGCACGCGCCAATGAACGTCCTGCGCGTCAAGTCAGCCATGCCTCTCCTCTCCCCGCGATCAGGACACCACCTGTTGAGCACCGACGCGCCATGACGGCGGCCGCCCGCTCGCACGATTCCGCTTACGCTTGCTCCGACACGTACGCCGCCAAGTCGTCCACGACCTCGCGGTCAAGCGTCAAGAAACCGCGCGTCAAGCTCGCCACACCGCGATAGAAATCAGTGCGGGCATGCTCGTCGATTGCCCGCGTGAACGCGGGAATCCAGTTCTCCAGATGCTCCGCGAGGAAGCGGTCCTGCACACCGACCAGACGAGCGAACTCCGCGTCGTCACCTTCGTCGATTGCCTCGACCGCGCGGTCGATCAAGCGAGCCATGAACTGCATCTCGAACGACACGTGATCCTCAGGCGTGGTGTTGTCGGCAGGAAGGTCGATCCCTTCAGCACGGTAGAACGCGACCGCGCCGTCGCGCGCCTCCTGCATGAGCAGGTGCTGCTCGCTCGTGAAGACCGACTCGTACGGCGGCGCCATAACCGTGTCGTACATGCCCGCGCTCAGGAACGTGTGGGCGTAGTCGACCGCCAGCTCCTGTCGCGTGCCCGCGTCACGATGCCGCAGGTATTCTTTGATGGTTGCGTACCCCTGCGCAATCTCGGAGTCGTCCTGCGGGAACTCTTGTGTCGCCAGCGTTTCAATCTGCTCGACGGTCAATTCCGTGAAATAGACACTTGCCAGGAAGCGATAGAACGTGGCGCGCGCTTCGCTCGATTCGCGCACTTCCTTTTTCATTGCTTCGTCCATGTGATGGTCTCCTTGCTTCGTCAGGCTTGGAACGGTCGAGCCGGCCTTGGGAGGGATCAGAGGGGTGGAGTACACAAGGCCGGCCGATCGACCGGCGAAGCGCCGTGCGAGGGGGGGTGCATGGCGCTTCGCCGAGCGGTCGTCCGAAGGGCTGCCGGCCCGCATTCGCAGGCCGGCAGACAAACATGCCTCGGGACTCCTTAGAGGACAACCCCGAACAGGGACATCAGGGCCGAGCCGGCAAGCCACATGACGCAGCGCAGGCCGATTGACCCGATAAGGGCGCCCACCACGGCAATGGCGCCGTAGGTCAGGCCGGAAGCGGGCTTCCTGCTCGCCAGGTAACCGAACACGATCGGCGCGACGCCGCCGCAGACAACGACCGCCAGCCAGAAGATAGCCGCCTGGTCGCCGAAGGCGACGTTGCCAGCAACGCCGTAGACGATGCCGAGCACCAGGGCGAGCACGCCGCCCGCAGTGGCAAGCAGGCCCGCGAAGGAGACCGCCTCGTCGCTCTCCTTCAGAGCAGCGCACAGCACCAGGTAGAGCGCCGTACCGCTGGCAGCGGCAGTGCCCAGGTACGCGAGCGGAAGCGTGATGGTGTTCCACATGGCGTGGGAGGACATCATGTAGGACGCACCGCAGGCGAAGGTCAGCGCGATGGCAGCGATGATGCCAAGAGCCGCGAAGATCTTGCGGGCTCCAGCGGACGCCTCGCGCTTCACCAAGATCGCGTAGACGATCGCGACGACGGCCAGGATGCCCAGGAGCAGCGCTTCCAGGAAGATGCCCGCGGTGGGATGGCCGAGGGCGGCCAGCATGCGCTCAGGGTGCGAAAGGTGCGTCACAGAGCAGATGCCGCCGACAGCCAGCAGGACCACCGCCAGGATAGCGGCAGGGAACGCCGTCTTTTTCGTCGTGCCCTTGAACTCATCGATGGCGGCACTGGCAAACAGCCACGCACCGGCACCGGAGAGCACCGTGAACAGAACGAGTGACCATTGGATCTCCATTTAGATGCGCTCCTTCCATTCGCCATGCTTCGGGGACCAGATGTAATGGGTCGCCGGATGGTTCCCCACGTCCTCGAGCGTGTGGATCGCGTCAGCGTCGTAGCGTGCGAGCTCCTTGGACACGTCGGAATCCGGGTCGTCCAAGTCGCCGTAGAAACGCGCGCCGGCGGCGCAGCTCTTCACGCACGCGGGCAGCTCGCCCTGCGCAGTCAGGTGGCCGCACAGGGTGCACTTCTCGACCGTCTTGGTCTCGGCGTTCCAGTTGCGGACGCCGTACGGGCACGCCATCATGCAGTACTTGCAGCCGATGCACTTCTCGCGGTCGACGAGCACGATGTTGGTCTCGGGATCGCGGTAGCTCGCGCCGGTCGGGCACACGTGGACGCACGGGGCGTCCTCGCACTGCTGGCACATGGACGGCACCTTGTAGCGCGTGATGTCCGGGTAGTCGCCGAACGGACCGACCTCGACGACCTTGTTCCAGTACTCACCCAGCGCGATGTCGTTCTCCATCTTGCAGGCGACCTCGCAGCCGTAGCAGCCAGTGCAGCGGTCGAGGTTCACGACGATGCAATTACGCGCCATAATCGAACACCTCCTCGGTAGGATCGGAGGGCGTCGGCAGCCACGGAGTGAAGTCCTCGGGCTTCATCCAGGTACCTTCCGGCGCGCCTTCGGGGCACGGGTAGACCTTGACCGTGAAACCGCGGAGTGTGTAGGTGCCATACTCCGGGTTGTACGGGGCGTCGGTCTTGCTCAGGACGTTGTAGTTCATGGCCGTGTAGGCGAGCTTCGGGTCGTCGCTGTTCAGGAACTCTGGATTCCAGAAGCGCTCCTGGTACAGCACGCCCTTCGGGATGGCCGTCGTGACCTTCGCCAGGCCGCGCGTCTTAGCGCGGCGGGACTCGATCCACGTCCACGTGCCGTCCTCGATGCCGTACTTCTCGGCATCCGCGGGGTTAATCCATAGCTCGGGCACGGGATAGATCTCGCGCAGCCATGGGACGTTGCGCAGCGTGCCATGGTGGTACATGGGCAGGCGGCCGTTCGTGATGACGAGCGGGAAGTCGGGGTCGTAGCCCTCGGCGCCCTCGACCGGGGACTCCGCCGGCTCCACGTAGTAGCAGAGCGGCTCGTAATCGGCGCTGGCGGGCGGAACCTCGAAGTGCTCCTCTTCGGCGCACTTCGCCCACGGATAGCCCGTACGGCCCAGGATGGTGTTGGACTCGGCGTAGATCTCGAGCTTCTTGGACGGCGTGCCGAAGCCCTTCGGCTTGCCGGTCTTCTCGTCAATCTTCTTGTAGACCTCGTAGGTGCGGTACTCGTCGACGGAGCACCACTCCATGACGCCCTTCTCGCACAGCTCGTCCCAGGTGATGCCAGACGTGCCCATGTGCTGCTTCTGCTTCTCGTACTCGTTCTTGTAGAGCACGTGGCCGAAGGTAGCCTCCGGGTCGAAGGCGCGGGCAGCGGCCTCGTTGCCCAGCTCAGCGCACTTCTGGACGATGTTCGTCCAGATGATGCCCTCTTCCACCGTCTCGAACAGGTGAGTGACCGCCTGGCGGACGACAACAGTGTTGAGCTGCGGGATGGGCAGGTTCGTCTCCAGCCACTCCGTGCACGGCAGCGCGTAGTCGGCGTACATGCGGGTGAAGGCCGTCGGGTACATGTAGATGTGGACGATGCAGTCGACGTTCGGCGTGACCTCGTCAAGCTGCAGGGAGTTGCCGAGCACCGCGTGCTTATTGCCGGAACGGTCGAACCACATGTGAATCTGGTACGGGTCGCCGTCCTTCATCATGGTCATGACGTCGGGAATGAAGCACATATCCCAGTCCATGAGGCCCTTGTGCTCGATGTAGCCCGCGCGCTTCATGACCTTCTCCTTGGACAGCAGGCGCGGGGTGTTGCCCAGCTGGTCCTTGACGGGGCAGCCCTTGAAGTTCTGCAGCATGGTGCCGGGCTTCTCGACGTTGCCCATGAGGAATTCCAGGGCAAGGGCAGCCAGCGCGCACTGCTGGGACTGCGGGTACTGGTCGATCGGCACACCCTGCATGATGCCGGACTGACCCTCGGGGTCGGTGTAGATCTCGAGCGCCTTCACGATCTGGTCGGCGTCCAGCCAGCAGACCTCGGCGGCCTTCTCGACGGTCCACTCCTCGCAGGACCGCTTGAGCAGCTCACCGCCGGTGGAGCACTGCATGCCGTTGACCTCGTAGGTGCCGAACAGCGCCGGGTCGACGCCTTCGTTCATGGGATAGTCCACGACGACGGGCTGGTTGGTCTTGGAGTCCCAC
Source organism: uncultured Coriobacteriia bacterium (assembly GCA_949288145.1). Taxonomy (GTDB): domain Bacteria; phylum Actinomycetota; class Coriobacteriia; order Coriobacteriales; family Eggerthellaceae; genus Aveggerthella. Next base: position 23,592 of record CASEJD010000091.1, on the reverse strand, counting down.
ACCACGTAGTCCTTGTCGGTGCCTTCAAGTCCAGCCTCCGTCGCCTTGAGCGTCAGGCGCGTCTCCGGGTTGATCAGGTACGGCATGTTCGTCCAGGTCTTGCAGAACTCGGCGTCATATCGCTCGTTCTCGATAATCCAGTGCTCCCATGCCAGAAGCAGCGCGGCGTCGGTGCCCGGGCGGATGGGCAGCCACACGTCGGCCTTGGACGCGTCCAAGGTCATGCGCGGGTCGATGACCACCGTCTTGAGGCCCTGCTCGCGAGCACGCAGCTCCGCCAGCGCGCGACCGCCGGTCGCGACGGAGGAGTTGGACGGGTCGGTGCCCCACAGCACCAGGCTCGTCACCGGCGTGTCGTCGAAGTAGTAGTCCCAACCGTTGGAGTCCGCGAAGGACAGGTTGTTCGGCTTGCCGGCGCCGTAGACCAGCTGCGAGGCGGCCATGCGGGGCAGATAGCACTGGGCGCAACCGGGCTCCCACACGTTCGGCGTGTTGATGGACTCGCCGAACCACTTCACGTTAGAGAAGTGTGGGTTGCCGCCGCCGCCCGTGGACACCGTGATGGCCTCGGAACCGTACTTGTCGGAAATCTCGTTGATCTTGGTCGCGATATCCGTGATGGCCTCGTCCCAGGAGATGCGCTCCCAGTCGTTGCCACCGCGCTCGCCCACGCGACGCAAGGGGTACTGCAGGCGGTTCGGGTTGTAGAGCGCCTGGATGCCGGCAAGACCCTTGGCGCACACGCCGCCCATGCTCATGGGGCTCTCCGGATTGCCCTCGATCTTGATGACGCGACCGTTCTGGACGTGCGCCAGGACAGCGCATGCCGCGATGCACGCACGGCACGAGGTCTTGACGATCTTGACGTCGTTGCTCTCGGCAGCGCGGGCGGGATCAGCCTTCACAAAGCAGTCCGTCGCCGCGATGCCGGAAGCGGCAACCGCACCACACAACGCCGACGCCTTCACGAAGCTACGACGCGACATGGTCGCGGATGCCTGGCTCGCTGTTGCCATACTCCCTCCTTTTTCTCTCTTCCTTGGACGTTCGTCCACGTGAATGTGCACAAGGCGGCATGCCGCCTAGTGACCGAAGTAAAACGACGCGCGACCGTGCGCGGCCGCGCCGCCCAGCGGGCTTACGCGCCCGCCCTCCGCAGGAAGCGCAGTCCTGCATCCGTGGTCCTCCAGCAGCCCTCCCACTCAAGGCCGCCTGCCGCTTCGAGCTTCGAGACGAAATACTCGGGATAGACGCTCTTTCCGTCGGCCTCGACCTTGCCGCCAAGCGCCTCGTTCACGTCGGAGAGCTTTGCGCCCTGTTCGCACGCACGCAGCGTCTCCTTAATGGCGGCCGTGAACTCCGCGGGCTCGGACGCGCACAGCGCGTCAATCATCTTCGCGGGCTCGAGCGACGCGAGCACCGTCTGGCCTGCCGGGGTGGTCTTGAGCGTCCAGTCCGTCGGCTGATCCTCGGAATCGAGGTTGGATTCATCAGCGGTTTCCGCGGACTCCTCTTCCACCGCGGTACGCTCGATGCCGCCCGCCTCGACGAGCAGGTTGATGAGCACGTGCGGCGTCTGCAGGCTGGTTTTCATAACCGTCAACGACTCAAGACCGGCTTCGATGTCGCGGTACGGCGCCTCCTCCAGACACGCGCGCAGACACGCGCACATGGGCAGCGTGTTCGCACGCGTCTTGCGCACGCACGCCATGACTCGCTCCACCGCCTCGGTGGAGCGGTCGGTCGTTTCGATAGAAGTCATGCTGTCCCCCCCTTTTTTTTCAGCGCTCCGAGCAACCTGACGCCCATTTCCTAAACGCGTTGCTTGGATACGCTGACAGTAGTCAAGATGAGGGGCAGCTAAGAAGCCCCGTAGTTCGTGAAACCGGAACTCTTTTTTGGTGAGGGCGTGTTTTCGAACCTCACGAATAACGGGTGATAAACATAAAAGAAGGCCTGCGAACAGGCCTTTTAGTTCTCATCTTCGCCATGCGCGTCCTCGAGGGGCGCCATGAGCGAAAGCGTGCTCTGGATGGCGAGCTTCTGCGCGAGCAGCTGCTGGGCGCTTGAGCTGCGCGCGCGTCCTTGCGCCTTCAGGGCGTCGACGCGCGCCTCCAGCTCGCTCAGCCGCGCTGAGAGTGCCTCGTAGACGTCCTCGAGCGCGCCCAGCCGGTCAACTGCCGCGCCGCCCGCCGTGCCGTCGTCGTTCGCGCAGACGGCGGCCGCATCAACCGCGAACGTGCCGTCCGGTCGCTTCGTGGTCAGTCGCTCCATGCCAGCACCCTACCCTTCGATTCGGCAGCACCCCAGCGAGGGAGACCGCCCGAACACGCCATGGTAATCAGAGCCGCCCGTGCAGAACAGGCCGTAGCGGCGCGCCAGGTTGTAGCACCGGTCGTGGTCCGCCGCGCCATGGTCGGGATGCAGGCGTTCGATGCCCGACAGGCCCGCCTCCACGAGCGCGGGCACGAGCTCGTAGCTGCCCATCTGCCCCGGGTGGGCCAAGACCGCACGCCCACCGTCGCGCACGATGGCAGCGACGGCATCGCGCGCGTCCACGTACTCGATATCGCGCACGGCGACGCCCTCGCCCTTGAACAGGCGGCGGTACAGACGCTGCCACTCCGGGCTCGCGCACGGCGCGTCGACCAAGCCCGCCATGATGTGCTGCTTATACGGGCACGTGGACGCCGCCGCCAGGCGCTCGACCTTCTCCACGTCCACGGCAAATCCCGCCTGCAGCAAGCACTCCAGCTGCCATCGAGACGCCGCCTCACGACGCTGCAGCAACGGACGACAGAGGCGCTCGACCGCGGGCGATCCTTCGCGCAGGCCCAGGCCGAGAATGTGCACCTTACGGTCGCGCGCGAAATCGTACGCGGAGATGTCCACGCCGCCCACCACGACCACGCCGACGGCGCGGCCGGCGCGCTGCGCCGCCGCGATGCCTCGCGTGGTGTCGTGGTTCGTGAACGCGACGTGCGTCAGCCCCGACCCTGCCGCGCGCGCGACCAGCTGCGCGCACGTTTCGGAGCCGTCTGACACGGTGGAGTGGACGTGCAGGTCTGCCCGGTACGGCTCCCCCTCGCGCACGCCCAGCACCTCGAGCAGCATGCTTTGGTCCATGCGGGTCCTTTCCGTTCGAAGCTTCGCGCCGCGAGCGCGCTACGGAACGAGCGTGCGCAGCCCAATAGAGCCGTCGTCCTGCACGAACGGCTCCGTCATCATGCGCCTGACCGGCGCGTCGACGGAGCATAGGGCGTCCTCGAGCGACGCAGCGCACATCGCCTGCTCCAGATTGTACTTCGTGGGCGGCAGCAGGTTGATGGTCCCGTCGTCGCCGCGCACGAACGCCCAGCGCGGTTGAATCCAGTCGGATATGAACGACTCGCTGCACTCCCCGTCGGGCTCTTGCCCGGCAGGCACCGCGGCAGCGAAGAAGAACGTGTCATAGCGGCGAGGCTCATACGGTGGCGTGGTCCAGCGCGCCTTCGCACCTAGCAGGTCAGAGCGCAGCCGAAGGCCCACAGCGCGCAGGAAGCCCGCGAACGACTCCTGGTGGCCGGACAAGGCCGCGCGGTGATCCGCCCATGCCGCTCCGGACGCGTCGCCCACCACCGTGCCGTCGGGCAGGCCCGCCAACAGCACGCCGGTCTCCTCGTAGACCTCGCGCACGGCAGCCACCACCGCGCGGCGCGCCGTCTCCTCGCTGACGCCCAGCAGCGCCGCCCACTCAGACGGCGCAGGGCCGTCCCATGGCAGGTCTTCTTCCGCATCGCGCACGTCGGCGCCGCCACCGGGGAACACCACCGCGTTCGGCGACGTGGGCATGGAGCGCTGCCGGCGGATCATGAAGACCTCGATGCCGTTGTCCGGCACGGCGAGGGGGTATGGAAGCGGCGTGCCCGCGGCGCGCATCGCGGCAGCGCGCTCGCGCACCGCTTCGAGCGCCGGGTCGCGCTCGATGCTCCATTCGGTCTTCTCCTGTCCCCAGCGTTCGCGCATGAGCAGCACGGATGACGACAGGCGCGGCGCGACGGGCTGGAATCCGACCGCGCCCAAGAACGCCCTGGCACGGTCGGCCGTCTGAGCGGGCACGTCCCGCACGACGAACTGCTCGCCCGATCGGAACAGCCTCTCTTCGCTCGCCCCCATGCCGCCTCGCTTTCGTCGACGCCTGCACACTTCACTGCGCCCCATTGTAGCGCCCCGAAAAACACGCACGGCGCCGCTTGGGCGCCGTGCGGTCACAGCAGGTGGGTTGTGCGGATGTGCTGCCTATTTCGCGGTGAGCTGCTTCTTCAGGCGCGCGTCGATGGCGTAGCCCACGATGGCGATGACCAGGCACAGCAGGTCGAGCCACGAGATGCCCCCCGCGATGCGGGCGAAGAAGTCCACCGCCATGAAGGCGATGGCGAACAGGCTCACCCAGTGGAACGGGACGATCTTCGAGGGCTCGCGGTACGCGCGGTAGCCCAAGAAGCCGAACGCGATCATGAGAAACGCGCCGATGAACACCATGATGATGTCGGCGAACGTGGCCGTGGGCGTGAACAGGCGTAGCCATTGGAGCCCGTTGCCCGTGTCGAGCGACGAGAGCGCCGTGCCCACTAGCACGAGCGCCAGCACGCCCGAGGCGAGGCCCGCGATCGACACGCCCGCGAGCAGGTTCAAATCGCGCGATGACACCGACACCAGGTGCTGGTTGCTGGCGTGCTTGTTCTTTTTCTTGCTCATGCGAATCCTTTCGTCACCGCGCCCTCTCCTGCGCTCACGCGCGAAGCCGGCGTTTACTCGTGCACATCATACCCGAACGCTTCCTTCAGGCGCGCGATCTCGTCGGCGTAGCCGGGCAATTCATTGGGCGTCTCCAGGAAGAACGGCAGGCCGCGCAGCGCCGGATGGCACGTCACGGCGGAGAGCGCCTCGAAGCCGATGTGGCCTTCGCCGATGCGCGCATGGCGGTCCTTCCGCGCACCGCGCGGGTTCAGGCTGTCGTTCAGGTGCACGGCCTTCAGGCGGTCGAGTCCCACGATGCGGTCGAACTCCTCGAGCACGCCGTCGAGGTCGCCCGCGATGTCGTAGCCCGCGTCCCACACGTGGCAGGTGTCCAGGCACACGCCCACGTGGTCGGACAGCTCCGTGCGCCCGATGATGGCGGCGAGCTCCTCGAAGCTGCGGCCGACCTCCGTGCCCTTGCCCGCCATGGTCTCAAGCAGCACCGTCGTGGTCTGCTCGGGACGCAGGACCTCGTTCAGGACGGCGGCGATCTTCTCGACGCCGACTTCGACGCCCTGCTTCACGTGGCTGCCCGGATGGAAGTTGTACAGCTGCCCGGGCGTGGCCTCCATGCGCGCCAGATCGTCCGCGAACGTCTCGCGCGCGAACTCCTGCACGCGCGCATCCGCCGCCGCAGGGTTCAGCGTGTAGGGCGCGTGCGCCAGGAACACGGTCATGCCGTGCTCCGCCGCGTACGCGCGGAACGCCGCGATGTCCTTCGGGTCGTGCGCCTTCGCCTTGCCGCCGCGCGGGTTGCGCGTGAAGAACTGGAACGTGCTCGCCCCGATGGAGACGGCGGTCTTCGCCATGTGCAGGTAGCCCTTGGCGCTGGACAGATGGCAGCCGATGGTCAGGCCCGGCATGGCGCGCGCCTAGATCTTGATCGTGCCCGCAAGCGCGCCCGAGAGCACCGCCTCGATGGCGGGCGGCTCGAACGCCGCGATGGGCACAATGGGCTGCGGCTCGGACTCGAAGTCGCCGAGCTCCTTCTGGAAGATGAGGACGTCGTGCCACTCCCCGCACTTGTAGCCCGCGCGGTACTGGATGCCCACCACGCGGAAGCCCATCTTGCGGTGCAGGTGCATGCTGCCGACGTTGGGCATGGACACGATGCCGAACGCGTTGCGCACGCCCTGCATCTGCAGCAGCTTGAGCAGCGCGGTGTACAGCTTGCGGCCCACGCCGCGGCCACGGCAGTTCTGGTCGACGTAGATGGACAGCTCCACGTCCCACTGGTAGCCCGGACGCGCCTTGTAACGGCTGGCGTAGGCGTAGCCCACCACCTTCCCATCCACTTCGATGACCAGGTACGGATAGAACGCGATGCGCTCGATGATGCGATGGCGGAACTCCTCCAGCGGCGGAACCTCGAACTCGAAGGTGACCGGCTGGTCAATGTAGGGCGCGTAGATGTCCAGCAGCGCCTCGGCGTCCTCCAGCGTGGCGAAGCGCATGGACAGGTCGCCGTCGTTCCCAACGATGCTTTGGAACGTGTTCAAGCTCTCTCCGTTCTCATTCGTGTGCACTCCCCCTTTGAGAGCGCGCCCATGCTACCACCGAGGCGCGTTGACCGGAAGCGTAGGCAGGGATTGTTTGCGTTTCATTACCTGGTTCAAACAAGCGTCGTACACGCTCTTGATGCACGGAGCGAAAGCGCGGGCGACACTGCGCTGGCGCTATGTTGGCGCTGCGCGACCGCGCTGGCAGCTGCTTGCGGGCGCGAACGCCGCGGCATCGCACACGCCAGCGCGCCACCGATTACAGCAGCGTCATCTGGGCCGGCTCGTAGGAGTACTCGTGGATGACGTCGCCCACGTGCAGCTCCACCACGTGGGACTCCCAGTCCTTCACGAGGGTCACGAAGTTCATCTCGCCCTGGCGGAACACCAGATCGGCGCCCACCATGCCCACACAGCGCCCGGCGCACACGTCGTCGACGCCATCCTGCGGCAGCGTGAGCTCGTCCACGCTCGGCGACGGGCCTCCGAAAAAGTACGGCGACAGGTCGAACGGCCCCTCGACGATGTCGATGCCGTGCTTCGCCGCCGTCTCCTCGAGCGTGCGCTTGCCCTCTTCGAAGCTGTACGGCACCTCCACGAGCAGATCGCGCTTCTTCGAGGCACGCATGGTCTCGTAGATGTCCTCTTCCGCGCACATGCGGGCTTCCAGCTCGCGCGCAGCGTCGGCGTTCTCGAACCGCCCGATGATGCACGCCGCGCGGGCGCCCTGCTCCAGTAGGCGCTCCACCCCGCGCGTCTCCGAGGAGATGCCCACCTTCACGAAGCCGGGCGCGAAGTAGGCCATGTACACGAAGTGCGGCGTGAGGTTGTATGCGCGCTGCTGCGGCGAGATGGTGGTGGCGAAGTAGAACGAGGGGTTGAAGCCCGTCTCCTCGATGCACGCCGGGCACTGCGTCTCTTTCATGTCCGGCAGCAGCTCCACCTTGTTCGGGCAACAGCGAGCCTCGAAGGTCTTGAGGTCGAACGGGCCGGTGCAGTAGCGCTTCGGCAGACGCTTGAGCGAGAACGTGCGCCCGAGCACCGGGAACAGGTAGCGCTTCGATTCGTCGATGTCGTTCAGAACAAGGTGCGGGCCGTCGTCGGCGAAACCGAAGCCGGCAAGGACGATCTCGTGGTCAGGCTTGAATCGCGTCATGTGGTCTCCTGAATAGCCAAGCGCCGCCGTCCGCCTTGCAAGCGAGCGCGGGCGGACGGCAGCGCCCTTCTCTCTTTCGGGAGGGTATGGTAGCGCAACGCCATGCTGGCTGCCGGAATTCGCGGCAACTCCAAAAAGCGCGCGGAAAGGCGCCCTGGGCGCCCTCCTACATTCCGGCAGACGCCCAGGCACGCCAAGAAACCGCCTTATTCGCACGCGATGCGCAGGGTGATAGTCGCTCCGCCCTGCTCAGGGTCTGCGAAGAACGCGGTGCCGCCATGCTGTTCGGCGATCGTCCGCACCACCGACAGGCCCAGTCCCGTGCTGCCGCTTTTTCGGTCGCGGCCTTCCTCAAGGCGGACGAAGCGCTCGAACACGCGCTCTCGGTCCTTTGGCGGAATGCCAGGTCCATCGTCGCTCACGACGATGTCGACGAAGGACGCGCCCGCTCCGCCCTGCCCGTCTGATGCTGCAGCGCGACACGAGAGCGCGACCTTCGAGCTCGCATAGCGCGCTGCGTTGTCCAGCATGTTGCGCACGGCGTGCGAGATCGCTTCGCGATCTGCCCGGCACACAAGCGGCTCGACCCCTGAAACGTCCACGCTGCGGTCGGTCCGGCTGGAGAGCGCGGCGGCCTCCTCGAACAGCAGGTCGCACAAGTCCAGCGGCTGCTTGTCGAGTCGCTGGACGCCCTCGTCATGGCGCGCGAGCAGCAGCAGGTTGCTCACGATGCCGCTCACGCGGTCGTTCTCCGACATGAGGTCAGACGTGAGCGCGTCAAGGTCGACGGCGTCCGGATGGTCCCGCAGCGTCTCGAGCATGATCCGGATGGCGGCGACGGGGCTCTTGAGCTCGTGCGACGCATCGGACACGAAGCGCCGTTGGTCCGCCACCGATGCCTCAAGGCGCTCGAGCATGTCGTTGAACGTGGTCGCAAGCCCTTCAAGGTCTCGGTCGCCTTCGGGCACAGGAAGGCGCCGCCCTAAATCCGTGATCGAGATCTTCGCAGCTTGGGAGCGCATCGACTCAACGGGCGCCAGCGTGCGGCCGACAAGACGTGACGAGAAGACCGCGATCGCCGCGAGCGCGACGGCCATCACCAGCGCCAGGACCAGGCCGACCGTGCGGGCCGTTTCGTGCGCCGACGCGAGCGAGGCCATGGCGACAAGGGTGACCGTCCCGTCAGGCGTCTCGACGCCGCGCTTGAGCACCAAAAACGGCCCTTCGCTTCCGAAAAGCTCGCGCGCGTCGAGGGTGACGCGCTGCTGGCCGTCCGCAAGCGGCGAAGCGCCCTCTGCGGGCGCAGCGGTATTGCCCGCAGAGGGCTCCTCCGCCGCGAACGCCACCGTGCAAAGCGAGGGGCGCCCGACATCCGCGCGCTGCCATACGGCAGCGCGGGCGGAGTCCTCGCGAGCTTGCCGCCAGACGGCGGTCTGGGCGGACGCGCCCGTCACGCTTTGATTCGCACGATAGGACGCCTCATCCCAGTCGTCATCGCCGTCATCGCCACTGTCGTCGTCATCGCCGCCGCCATCGTTGCCGTCGTCATCCCCGTCGTCGTCGAAACCGCCGTCGTCGCCGTCGTCATCGTCGTCGTAACTTGGCGCGGGGGCGGGGGCGGGCGCAGTGTAGTCGTAGCTCGGCGCGGGCGTTGGCGCAGGTTCGGCATAGTCGTAGATCGGCTCGGGAGTCGGGGCAGGCGCGACGTAGTCGTACGTTGGCGCGGGAGCGGGCGCTGCCTCGGGAGCGGAAGCGGCCTCCGCAGCCTGCGCCGACTCGCCGGACGTCGCCGGGTCGGCGGCAGGCTCCTGCTGGCCTTCGTCTACGGCCCCTTCGTCGACGTCGTCTTCGGAGTCGTCGTCTCCGTCGTCGTCATCGGCCAGAACGCGGGAAAGGGACAGGGAGGAAACCTGCGCGGAAGAGGTCTCGCCCGGCGCCAATCCGCCTTCGGAAACGGCGCCGACGCCCTCCGCCCACGCGCTCGCCGCCACGACGGTCCCGTCGGCGCCGATCACCTGAACGAGCACGTTTCCCGTGCCGTCGATGCGCTCAGGAACCATCCCTGCGCTCAGCTGCCCTTCGACGGCATCAAGGCGCTCTTCGAGCGAGTCGGTGATGGCGCTCGCGACCATGAAGCTCGTCGTGAGCGCCACCGCGGCGATAATCGCCGCCATGGCAGCAGCGGACACGATGGTCGCCAGCGCGGAGACCTTGCCGCGCACGGTGCGGAACGGACCCATGACCCCTCCTTGCGCCTACGCTTCACCGATGCGGTACCCGACGCCGCGGACCGTGCTGATGAGTTTGCGGTCGAACGGCGCGTCGATTTTCTTCCTCACATACCCGATGTAGACTTCGACCACGTTCTCGTCGCCGAGAAACCCGGGCGACCAGACGTGATCGAGAATCTGCGCCTTCGTGAGCACGGTTCCAGCGTTGTACATGAGGTATTCCAGCAAGGCGAACTCGCGCGGGGTGAGCTCGATGCGCTGGCCGGACCTCACCGCGCATTTCGTCGAAGGGTCAAGCTCCAAATCCCCCACGCTCAAAGACGCCTTCGCCCTGCCCGCGCCGCGCCGCAGAAGCGCCCTGAGGCGCGCGATGAGGACGACGAGCGAGAACGGCTTGCGCAGAAAATCGTCGGCGCCGATGTCGAGCGCGTCAGCTTCGTCGTACTCTCCGTCTTTCGCGGTCAGCATGAGGATGGGGGTCTCGATGTCCGCTTTGCGAATCTCCTCGCACACGCGGTACCCGTTCGTGCCAGGAAGCATGATGTCGAGCGTGATGGCGTCGTAAGCGTTGGTGAGCGCCAGCTCAAGCCCCGTGTCACCGTCTTCGGCAATGTCGACGGCGAAGCCTTCCGCCTCCAAGCTCGCTTGCAGATACGAGGTTACGTTCCTCTCGTCCTCCACGATGAGGATGCGCATATCGTGCCCCTTCAATCGGTGCGAAGCACTTCGCCGCCATGCGCGGCAGCCGAGCCCAAGACCGGCGCACGGCTTCGCGTGCGTGTTCGATGGCACGATTGTACGGGCAAGGGGGAGCCGGCTTGCGGTGCGGGCTCCCCTAAGGCTTTGTTTCGCGTCAGATTTTACCCGCGCTTTTCAAACGCTTTACGCATGGTTTGCATTGATCGAAGCATCGTGTCTGCTGGCGTCTTGCGGCGTTCAGTCGTCCCAGTCATCGTCGGCGCCGTCGTCGTCATGATCGTCCCGGTCGTCGTTGTCGTCGTCCCAATCGTCATCCCGGTCGTCGGCGCCGTCGTCATCCCAGTCGTCATCCCGGTCGTCCGCGTCGTCATCCCAGTCGTCGTCACGGTCGTCGGCGTCGTCGTTCCAATCGTCCCCCGCAACGGGAGCAGGGGCCGCAACGGAAGCGGGAGCTGCGGCAGGAGCAGCGCCTCCCTGGTCGTCCGCATCGTCATCGCGGTCGTCGGCGTCGTCGTAACGGTCGTCCGCGTCATCGGAGCGACCATCGGCGTCGTCAAAGCGGTCTTCGGAGATTCCCCCAACCTGCGCAGAGCTGGACCCGCTCGCTCTTGCGGCATTGCGGTCGTCCGCGCCTGCGGCGGAGCATCCGGCCAGCGCGCCCATCGCGAACAGCGCGAGCAGGGCGGCAAGCCCAACGGCGGTGAACTTGGCGGCGGTGGCGGTCTTCTTCATCGTGGTCTCCTCTCCGTCGTCTCATCGACTTCGTCGTGCTCGTGGGGCCTTTCTTGTCATGCCAGCATCATGCACGACGTGCCTGAGAAAAACCTGAGAAGCGCCCGCGCCGTAACGTCGTTTGCGATGCCTTATCGGTTCTCGATGTGCGAGATGTTCTTGAGCTCGATGGAGATGAGCCCGTCGGGGCTGCTCGTAAACTCGATGAAGTCCGGGTTGCGCCCGTACTCCGCCGGGAACGTGATCTCGATGCCCGTGTCGGTGCGAATCTTGTGGTTGCGCGCCACGCGCTTGGCTGCCGCCTTCTCCACGCTCACGCGCTCGGGCAGCCCCTCCTCCGCCACCGCCGCCTCGTAGCGGTCGAGCAGCGGCGAGCCCTCGCCGAAGACCTCGCGGCCCATGTCCTCGGGCGAGAAGCCGTCGGACTCCGCCACGTTCTCGGACACGTACGCCTTCGCCTTGGACAGCGCCGTGGCGGCGTTCGCGCCGTACTCTTCCGCCACGTCCTCCACGATGCGCGTCACTGCCTCAATGGCCTCTTTGCTGGATGCCTCCATGGAGCACTGCAGCAGGCCGTCGGGCACGAGCCAGCGCTCTTCCCCCGCGATCTTGCGCGGCTTGTCGCAGAACTGCACGGCGCCCGAGCGCACGTCGACAACGGCGTACGACGGCACCTTCTGTGACGGGCCGGGCAGCGTGGCGTGATGGCGCGCGATGTCGCACTGCTGCAGGCCGGAATCGCCGCGTCGCACCTCGTGCACGTAGGCGGGCTTGCTCTCGAGCAGCATGAACGCGAAGTAGCGGCGCGCGCGGCCGCGGTATGCCGCCTCCGCCTCCTCGTCGTCCAGCTCGCCCACCGGCTTCTCGTCCTCGTGCTCGAAATCGACCACGAGCACGTCGGTGGACTCCGCCTTCTCCGCGCGACCCAGCTCCTCGCCCACGAACGCGGCAATCTGCGCCGAGAAGTCCACGAAGTCAAGCTCGCCGCGCAGGTACGCCTGTAGCTCGTCGGCGAAGCCGCTCTCGGGCAAGAACGAACCGCGCTTGTTGTCGATGTTGCTCAGGACCTTCGCCGCGTGGCGGCCCACAAAGTTCTTCGCGTTCTTCGACGAAAGGTCCAGTTCCTCCTCCGCGAACACGTTCACGCACGACGTGAAGTCGAGCACGTGCAGGATGGCGTGGTTGATTTTCATGGGACTCCTTCGAGCTTCGTCCTACGCAGAAAGCCGCCGTGCGGGAGCACGACGGCTTTCGATGATACCGGTTTCAGCACGGCTGGACAGCGCGCGTTTCAACGCACCGCCCAGTGCACACATGTGTTACTGGTTGTTGCGGTACAGCGCGCGATAGATGAGCGCGGCCAGGGCAGCGCCCACGAGCGGGGCCACAATGAACACCCACACCTGGGACAGCGCGGTCATGTCGCCCTGGGTGGCCATCATGACGGCCGGGCCGAAGCTGCGGGCCGGGTTCACGGAGGTGCCCGTCAGCGGAATACCCATGATGTGCACGAAGGTCAGCGTGAGGCCGATGACGATGCCCGCGAACGGCGAGGCCTTCTCGTCGGCGGTGACGCCCAGGATAGTGAGCACGAAGAAGCAGGTCAGGATGATCTCCACGAGCACCGCGCCGAACATGCTCAGGCCCACGGTGGAGGCGTCGTCGAAGCCGTTGCAGCCCAGGCCGGTCTGCAGCGCGCCGCCCAGACCGCACATGTTGACGATGAACAGCAGCACGGCAGCGGCGATAAGACCGCCGATGAACTGGGCGACCCAGTAGCCCACGAGGTCCTTGGCAGTCATGCGACCGTCCAGGAACACGCCGAGCGAGACGGCCGGGTTGATGTGGCAGCCCGAGATGTTGCCGATGGCGAACGCCATGCAGACGATGGACAGGCCGAACGCGAACGCGATGCCGAGCGTGCCGAGCGTCGCGCCGGCAATGGCGGCGCTCCCGCAGCCGAACAGCGTCAGCACGAACGTGCCGAGCGCCTCGGCGGCATACTTCTTCCCTGCGGAAATTTCCATGTACCCCTCCTTGGATTGGCTCGCCGACGGCAGGAAATGTCGGCAAGCGGAATAAACAGCCTGCCTATAATGCCGGCGCCCTCAGGGAGGGTCAACCATTTCAAAGAGATATTGAACAGCTCATAAACCCCGAATAACCTGCGGAAATGCACAAAAAAGCAGCCCTGTCCGTGTGAGGACAGGGCTGCGGCACCGTTCTTTGATAGCGCGCTTACGAAAGTTTCTTCGCGAGCAGCTGGTTGATGACCTTCGGGTTACCCTGGCCGCGCATTTCCTTCATGCACTGGCCCACGAAGAACCCGATGAGCTTCTGGCTGCCTTCCTTGTAGCGGGCCACCTCGTCGGGGTGCGCGGCGATGACCGCGTCCACCACGGCCTCGATGGCGCCCGTGTCGGAGACCTGCTTCATGCCGCGCTCCTCCACGATGGCGGCAGGGTCCTTATCCTCGTCCAGCACTGCGGCGAAGACTTCCTTCGCCTGCTTCGACGAGATGGCGTCCTCGGACAGAAGCTTCACCAGCTCCACGGCGCGCGCCGGCGTGAGCGGGCACGTGGCCAAATCGAACGACTCGTCGGCGTTCATGCGCGCTGCCACGTCGTTGATCACGAGGTTCGCCACCGGCTTCGCCAGCTTCGCGGCGCTGTCGCCGGCCTGCTGCATGCAGGCCTCGAAGAAGTTCGCGGTGGCACGGTGCTCCACCAAGTGGCGTGCGTCGTAGGCGGACAGGCCGAAGTCGGCCTCGTAGCGCTTCGCCTTCTGGTCGGGTAGCTCGGGGAGCTTGGCGCGCACGCGCTCGATGAACTCGTCAGAAAGGTCGTAGGGCGCCAGGTCTGGCTCGGGGAACAGGCGGTAGTCGTCGGCCGTCTCCTTCACGCGCATGACGATGGTGCGCTTGGCGGACGGGTCCCAATGGCGCGTCTCCTGATAGATGATGCCGCCCTCTTCCAGCACCTCCGCCTGACGGCAGATCTCGTAGGCGAGGCCGTCGTGGAGGTTCTTGAAGCTGTTCATGTTCTTGAGCTCGGTTTTCGTGCCGAACTGCGTGGTGCCGCGGCGGCGCAGGCTCACGTTGCCATCGCAGCGCAGGCTGCCCTCTTCCATGGAGCAGTCGGAGATGCCGATGGCCAGGTAGATCTGGCGCAGCTTCTGCATGAACAGGCGCGCCTCCTCCGGCGTGCGCAGGTCGGGCTCGGTCACGAGCTCGATGAGCGGCGTACCAGCGCGGTTGTAGTCCACGAGCGAGTGCGTGGCGCCGGCGATGCGGCCCTCGCCGCCGCCGATGTGCACCATCTTGCCCGCGTCCTCCTCCATGTGGATGCGCGTGATGCCCACGTGCGCGGTGTAGCCGTCGGCCGTACGCGTGATGTTGCCCTCGGACTCGCCTTCGGCCAACTCCTCAAGGCGATAGCGCTCCTTGGCCGCCGGGCCGTCCACATCGAGGTCCAGATGGCCGCGCATGCAGAACGCGATGGGGCCCTGCGTGGTCTGGAAATTCTTCGCCATGTCGGGATACATGTAGTTCTTGCGATAGAACATCGAGTGCTTCTCGATGTCGCAGTTCGTGGCCAGGCCGGCCAGCACGATGGACTCGATGGCCGCCTTGTTCGGCACCGGCAGCGCGCCGGGCAGGCCCAGGCACACCGGGCAGGTGTGCGTGTTCGGCGCGGCGCCGAACTCCAGCTTGCAGCCGCAGAACATCTTGGTCTCAAGCGTGGTCAGCTCGGCGTGGATCTCCAGGCCGATGACCGCCTCCCAGTCCTTCAGGACTTCTTCGAGCTTTTTCATAGTCGCCTCTCGCCTACCTTTCCGGGCAGAATGCCGGGGCCACCGGAGCCGGGCCATAGACCGTCTCGAGCGCGGCCGCCGCGCGCAGCATGTTCGCGTCCTTGAACTGCGGGGAGATGAGCTGAACGCCCACGGGCATACCCGACTCGGCGCCCAGGCCCACCGGCATGTTCATGCCGCCGTTGCCCGCGATGTTGATGGAGATGGTGAACATGTCGGAAAGGTACATGGTCGTCGGATCGCTGATCTCGCCAAATATGAACGCCGTGCGCGGCGAGACGGGCGCCAGGATGACGTCCACCTTCTCGTACGCGCGGACGTAGTCCTGCGTGATGAGCGTGCGCACCTGCTGCGCCGGGTAGTAGTACTTCTCGTAGACGCCCGCGGAGAGCAAATAGCTGCCCAGCATGATGCGGCGGCGCGCCTCGGGGCCGAAGCCGGTGGCGCGGCTGTCCTCGTACTGGCCGCCCAGGTCCTTGTGGCCTTCAGCGCAGTAGCCGTAGCGCACCGAGTCGAAGCGGGCCAGGTTGGAGAACGCCTCGCAGGGGCCCAGCACGTAGTACGCGCTCATGGCGGCCTGCGCGTTCGGCAGGTCGACCTCCACGAGCTCCGCGCCCAGCTGCTCGAGCTGGCGGGCGGCCTCGGCCACCTTGTCGCGGACTTCGGCGTCCAGGCCTTCGGCCTCCATGAACGCCGGGACGATGCCCACCTTCAAGCCCTTGGCGCCTTCGGCCAGGTTGGCCGTGAAGTCGGTGCTGATTGCCTGGCTCGTGCAGTCGAGCGGGTCATGGCCGGCCAGCGCGTTGAGCGCGAGCGCGGCGTCCTCCACCGAGCGAGCGAAGGGGCCCACCTGGTCGAGCGAGGAGCCGAACGCCACGACGCCGTAGCGCGAGACCGTGCCGTACGTGGGCTTGACCGCCACGATGCCGCAGAAGCTGCCCGGCTGGCGGATGGAGCCGCCCGTGTCGGAGCCCAGCGTGATGGTGGCAAGGCCTGCCGCCACCGCCGCGGCCGAGCCGCCGGAGGAGCCGCCGGGCACGCGCTCGAGGTCCCACGGATTGCGCGTGATGCCGAACGCCGAGCTCTCCGTCGAGGATCCGAACGCGAATTCGTCCATGTTGAGCTTGCCGAGCGGGATGCCGCCGGCGGCAATGGTGTTCGCCACGCAGGTGGCAGTGTAGGGCGAGACGTAGTTCTCGAGCATGCGGGAGGAGCACGTGGTGTGCGTGCCCTCCATGTTCATGTTGTCCTTGAAGGCCACGGGCACGCCCGCGAGCGGCCCCATCTCAGCCAGGCGGCCGGCCGCGATGGCCTCGTCGACCTTCGCGGCCTGCACGTAGGCCGCCTCCTCCGTCACCTCGAGGAACGCATGGATCTGCGGGTCGACCGCCTTGATGCGGGAAAGCGCGTCCTCGGCCACCTCGCGCGCGGAGAACTCCTTCGCGGCGAGGCCCGCGCGGACCTCGCGGACGCCCATGGCGCCGAATGCTGCCATTACTGGTCACCTCCGCCCAGGATAGCCGGGATCAAGAAGCAGCCGTCCTGCTGCTTCGGCGCGTTGGAGAGCGCCTCCTCCTGCGTGAACGACGTGGTCTCCACGTCCTCGCGCATGACGTTCGACAGGCTGCCGATGGGATGGAACGTGGGCTCCACGCCCTCGAGGTCGTACTCGGTGATGGGCTTGAGGCTCTCGATGATGTCGTTCAGGTCCTTCGTCATCTGCGGCAGCTCTTCGTCGGAAAGCGCGATCCGCGTGTACGTCGCGATGTCGCGCACGTCCTTTTCGGTCACGTGTTGGGTCATCTGCAATCCTTTTTCTTGAAGCGGGGCGGCCGCGCCAAATCCCCGCGAGTCACACGGAGGCTATGATAGCAAAACGCCCGCTGCTCACGCAGCGGGCGCCTGTTCTTTCGATGTTTCACCAGTCGTCAGACCAGCGCAACAAAACTACAGCATCGTGGCACGCAGCTCCTCAGCGCTCTTCGGCGAGAGGTAGGCCGGGGCGATGTCGAACATGGTGCGGCAGCCGGTCTGACCCTCTTCGGCCAGACGGTGCGCGGCGCGGGCGCAGGCCACGAGCACGCTGCCCGTGAACTCCGGGTTGGAGTCCAGCTTGAGCGAGAACTCGATGACGTGCTGGTCCTCGCCGTTAGCGCCGGTCAGGCCCGTGCGGATGACGGAGCCGCCGTGCGGGATGCCCGCATGGTCGCGGTCGAGCTCTTCCTGGGAGATGAACGTCACCGTGGTGTCGTAGTCGGCGAAGTAGTTCGGCATCTCGACGATGGCCTTCTCGATGGCAGCCAGGTCGGCGCCCTCCTCCGCCACGACGTAGCACTCGCGCGTGTGCTTCTGGCGCGTGGTCAGCTCCGGGTTCTCGCCGGCGCGGACGGCCTCAAGGGCAGCGGGCACCGGGACGGTGTACTGGCGGGCGTCCTTCACGCCGGGCACGCGGCGAATGGCGTCGGAATGGCCCTGGGAAACGCCACGGCCCCAGAACGTGTAGTCCTGGCCCTCCGGCAGGATGCAGTTCGCGTAGAGGCGGGCGATGGAGAACATGCCCGGGTCCCAGCCGCCGGAGATGACGGCCACGGTGCCGGCGCCCTGCGCAGCCGCGTCGACCTTAGCATAGTGCTGCGGGATGTTCGCATGGGTGTCGAAGGAGTCGACCACGTTGCAGATGCCGGCATAGCGCGGGGTCTGCTCCGGCAGGTCGGTCGCGCTGCCGCCGCACAGGATGAGCACGTCAATCTCGTCGGCGTGGTCTGCCACGGCGTCGGCGGAGTAGACCGGCACGCCCTCGGTCAGCGGGGTCAGGGACGCGGGGTCGCGGCGCGTGAACAGCGCAGCGAGCTTCATGTCGGCGTTCTGACGGATGGCCAGTTCGACGCCACGGCCCAGGTTGCCGTAGCCCAGGATGCCAATGCGGGTTTCGGACATAGTGCAAGTCTCCCTTCAGGAATCGCGCCCCGGCACGGTACCGGGGGAAGCGCGAAGCGGGCTCCGCGCCAGGCCGGGAGAAGCTGGACGGCTTCGCGCCGATGCCCGCCCGACCTTCGCACCGCAAAGCGGCGCTCTCTGTTTGACGAGGCAAAGTATAGCCGGCGTTTGTTTCGAAACGCTGAAAACTTGACGCGCGGCACGAAGGCCACACGCGCCGCCACCAAGCCGCAACCGACTGCTGGCACAAAAGCGCCCCTGCCCCGAAGTATCGGGGCAGGGGCGCGACTTCCGCCACATGCGGCTCTGTGCCTTCTCCCCTACAAGAGTCCGACCGCCCGCATGGCCTCGACGCCAACCTTCGCCAGCTGCGCGCGCTCTGCCGTGCCGTCGGGCACAATCGAGACGGAGCCGTCGGGGTTCCCGAAGCCGCCCAGGATGCCCGTGTCGGCCGTCCACGCCAGGTACGGGACGGCGTAACCGAAGCCTTCCGCCTCAAGCTGTGCGCCGTCTGTCGTGGACAGAAGCGCCGTCGGGTCGGCGGCCGACACGTCCACGCCGAAGCACGCCTCGGCCCAGCGCCCCACCATCGTGGCCAACTCGGCGCGGGTCACCGGGTCGTCCGGACGGACGAAGCCCTCGTAACCCTCCAGGATGCCGTGCTCGAACGCCCAGTTCACAGCGCTCGTGTACCACTGGCCGTCCGCATTGTCGACGAATGAGGTGGCATCGAGCGCGAAAGCCGTCCCGCGCTCGTCGGCGGCCTCGCCCACCGTGGCGCGGTAGAGCACCGTGGCCACCTGGGCGCGCGTGACCGCGCCCGCCGGCTCGAGCGCGACGCCGCCCTCCGCCGGAACGCCCTTCAAGACCCCAAGGCTCGCCGCCTCTTCGATCCACGGCGACGCCCACGCGTACGCACCGCCGTCGGCCCAGAGCGCCGCATCAAGGAACGAGACCGGTTCGGGACCAGAGTCCTCTACCGCCTTCGTGAAAGCTTTCACGGCCACGTTGCCAATGGGCACGCCCAGGCGCGCCTCCCACTGGGCGCGGTTTTCAGCAACGTCGCCCCAGATGCCGTTCTCGCAGATGAAGCTCTGCCCTGCCTCAACGACCGGCGTGCTGTCGTAGCGTGGCGTGCCGTCCTCGTTCCAGCCGATGACGGTGGCCGCCTCCACGGGCACGGCGTATGCAGGGATAGAGGCCGTCGCGGGCGAGCGCTCGCCCACCACCACCGAGAAGGTCGTCCCCTCCGATAGCGCCACCGCCGTGGGCAGCTCGAAGGTGTGATAGCCCGCATACAGCTCCATCGCCTCGAAGGACGCCGCGAGCTCGCCGCTCGTCGGGTCCGCGGCGTTCGTCAAGCCCGTGTACACCTGGACGCTGACCGTCGCGTTATCGCGCGTCGTCCACATGCCCACGCTCATGAGCTCGGCGCTCTCGCCCGCCGTGAACACGTTCGCCGCCAGCAGCCCGGACTCCCAACTGGACACCTCAGTAGCGGCAAGCCCATCGTGCTGGTAGCTCTTGTCCGGGCGCTCGTCCGCCGGCGTGCCGTCCGCCGTGAACGCCACGGGCGCGCGCAGGCTCGCGTCGTAGTACGGCACCCACAGGCACCCGTCGTCGCCGAAATCGGCGCCGCGGCTGTTGCGCACCAACCACGCGCCGTCGGACAGCGGCACGATGAGCTGCCCGCTGTTCGGAATGGGCTCGGCCGCCGGCGTCCCGTCGGCGTTCACGAGCTCGGCAAGATCGACGTCGTAGGCCTGACCGGTGTAGGGAACGGCGAAGTTCATGCGGCTGTACCCGTCGTCCCAGCCCACCAGCATCACCGCGTGCTTGGCGGACATCCCGTTCGTGTACGCGTCGTAGAACCAATGGTTCGCGCCTTCGCCTGCACCCCAGTATCCGTCGTCCTCGAACGGTTCCGCCATGCCAAGGTCGAGCGCACCGTCCGCAAGGATCGCCTGCTGGATCGCTTCGACTGCGGGCCAGTCGGCCTTCGCGTAGCCCGCGTCCGTCGAGACCGGGACGGGCAGCTCGTAGGCGGACTCCAGGCGCACGGCGTCGTCGTTCGCCACCGCGGCGGCCGCCTCCCCCATGGCCTCGCCCGCCGCCGCGTAGTCGTAGTCGGCCGCCTCGAGCGTCACGTACGGGACGTCCGCTTCGCTCGCCGCGCCCTGCCAACGCGCCAGCGTGCTCGCCGCCATCTGCCAGGTTCCTCCCGAGCGCAGCATGTACTCGTAGCCTTCGAACCGGCCGCCGCTCGTCGCGTACGCGTCCTTCGCCGAGGCGTCGTCGGCGTACAGCGGCAGGCGCTGGTACGTGAGCATGGTGAGCGACGCCTCGGCAAGGTCCACGTCGGTGCCGGCGAGCCCCTGCTTGATCAGGTTCGACTCGAGCGAGCCGAGCGCCGCGAACGCCCAGCACGTGCTGTACACGTCCTGGTCGCGCACGGCGGGCAGGCCGACCTCGCTACGCACGTCGTAGGAGGACACCTGCTCCGGCGTCTCCACCGTCACGGCAAGCGGCTCGGAGCCGAAATGCCCCGCCACCTGCGCGCCGGCGCCCAGGTACTCGCCCGGGTAGCGGACGTACACCGTGTTCGCAGCGCCCGGCTGCAGCCCCATCACGAGCGGGTCGTCGCTCCACATGCTGCCGTCCACGCTGAACTGCAGGCGCACGCCGTCCGCGTCGTACTGCTCGAACAGCGCGGTCGTCGGCGTCGTGCGCAGCACGGTGGCGACAGCGGGCGCCTCGCCGCGCTCGGGCAGCTCGACCCGCAGGGCGTTGGTCGACGCGAAATGCCCCTCGCCCGCCGGCGCCTTCACGTAGATCGTGGTGCCCGGGGTCACCCGGTCGGTCGACCACAGATCGAACGGGTTCGAGAAGTCGGCGGCGTACGACGCCACGACCATGCCGCGCTGACCGAAACCGACCGTCTCGGCAGGCCAGTTGATCGACACCTCGTCCTCCGTGATGTCGGCATGCCGCGTGGGCACCGCCAGCGAGAACGTCAGGCCGCTCGACCGCTCCGTCACGCGCAGCGCCTGAGCTCGTTCTCCGTCGATGGACGACCAGGCAGAGACCGCATCGCCGCTGCGAAGCTTCGTACCATCCGGCGCCGCGACCTCGTAGTGCGCCTCGTCGAAGGTGACCGTCTCCCGCTCGAAATCGAACGTCACCTGGCCGGTCACGAACCGAATGCGGTAGACCGCAGGCTCCTTGCCCGACGAAGGATCGGCGCTCGTCAACTCCAGGACGTTGACGCCGTCCTCGGCGCTGCTCAACGCGGCGTCGGCGCTCCACGAGCCGCAGCGCACGTCGACGGCCGTGCCGTTCATGGTCGCGCGCAGCTCGCGGTCGCCTGTGACCAGGATGCGCGCCCGCGGGTTCGCCATGCCTTCGGTCGGCTGCCACGCCACGGTGGCTTCCCACGCACCGTCGTCAGCCCGCGTGAAATCGACCTCGCCGTAGTCGGTCGACTGCTCGTACGCGGAGCCGTCCCATCCGGTGGCATCCTCCACGAACCGCACGTTCACGCCGCCGATTGCGGCCGTATTCGACTCCTCTAGCTGGCGACCGGAATCGTCCGCACCCTCGGCCTGGGCGAACGCCTTCAAGCAGACGTTCGTAGCGTAGACGCTCACGCCCGACGGGTCCATGAAGCTCGTTCCCAACGTGCCCCACGCCTCGCCGTCGGCGGACACGTAACTCGTCTCCGGATTGCCCTCGGCGTCGTAGCCCAAGTACGCCGGCCTCCAATCGAAGCCGCGCCCCACGGCTCCTTCGGCAGGGATTGCCTTCTCGTAGCGCGGGTTCGCGAGCTTGACCACCACGGAGAACGTCTCGCCCGCCGCAAGCTGCGCCTGCAGGCTTTCATCGAGCTCGATGGTGTGATAGCCCGGATGCTCCTCGACACCCGTCTGGACACCGCCGATGCGCTCGCCGGATGCCGGGTCGTCCTCGTGCGGGTTCTTGTAGATCGAAATCTCGTAGGACGTGCCCTCGTCGGTGGTGTAGAAGCCCACAGCCTCCACCGTCTCGGCCTCCTCAGCCGTGAAGACGTTCGCCATCCAGCCGACGCCGGCAGCGCTCGACGAAGCGTCGCCCGCGTTCGCGACCGAAAGGCTCGTGATCCAACCCATGACGTCGTACTGGTGGTTCGTCGTGTAGTTCTCGGCGGACTCCAGCTGGTAGGCGGCGTTGTAGACGGCGCTCTGGTCCTCGTAGGACAGCCAGAAATAGCCGTTCTCTCCCCACGAGGCGCCCCAGCTGTTCTTCACGAGCCATGCGCCGTCGTGTGCCGGCTGCGCGTCGGGATGGAAGCTCTCTTTCGCGAAGCCGTCGTCCCAGCCCACGATGAGCACCGCATGGTCAATGCCGAAATACGCGTCGTTGTACAGCGTGGCATGGCCTGAGCCGTCCGCGTTCGGCATCGTCAGGTGCGCCTGGTCACCCTGCGTGGCAATGTCCACGGTGACGGGGCCTTTCTCCATGATGATGCGCTTCACTGTCTCGATGCTCGCGCTCTGCACCTCGCCGCCCGCGTCCGACAGCGAGCCGGGCAGGTACTGCGCATCCTGGAGGTGGTACGCGGCATCGTACCGACGGTCTTCGCCAAGCAGCTCGCTTTGGAACGGCGCGTCGGCGAGCAGGACGGGGCCCTCCCATGCCGCCAGCGTTGCCACGGCCGTCTGCTGGAACCCACCGGAATTGTACGCGCCGGACCCCTCTTGCTTGCCCACGACGGCCTCCTGCTGCTCGCCGCCCGTGTAGCTGAACCACGCCAGGTGAGCGGGCGAAAGCAGCGTGTTCGGGTCGTACGCCGCGATGCTCGCCTCGGCGGAGCCGATCGCAGCGAACGCCCAGCAGTTGTTCGTCGTTTCCTGATTGCGCACCGGACCGATCGCGTTGGTGTCGCGCAGGTCGTAAGACGCCGGCAAGGAATCCTCCGCCGAGCGCGCCGAGACGGACGCAGCGTACGACTCGTTCAGGTACGAAAGGTCGAGCGTCGAAGGAACGATGCCCTCGTAGTCCTCCGCCTCAAGGTACTCCCGGTAGGCGGGGTTCACGTCCGCCACGCTGACCTCGATGCCCGCTTCCTCCACGGTGCGAGCCGTCACCTCATTTGCCACGGCGTCCGCGCTGGAGCCGTCAGGCTGACCGGTCTGGCCCGGCTCGGCGAAGGCAAGCGGCGCGCCCGAGAACGCGAGCACGAGCGAAAGCATGCATGCGAGCAGGCGAAGGGGCAGGTCGCGAGCGAGCTTGGACTGCAAGTCGGCAATCTGAGGACGCGGCATGGCGCACGCTCCTTTCCGGCGCGCACGCGCCGTGAAGACGGGTTGTCACGCCCTATCATGCCCAAAACGCCGCCCAAACGAAAGAGGAGGTCGCGAATGTCCCGTTTTCGGGAACGAAAGCACCCCTCGCGCCTTTACGACCGCCCTTCGCCCGCGCGGAACGACGCGATCTCTGCCAGGAACGCCTCGCCGTAGCGTTCGAGCTTGCGCTCGCCCACGCCGCTCACGGTCAAGAGCTCTTCGTCGGTGGACGGCAGGGCTGCGCACATGCCGCGCAGGGTCTTGTCCGAGAACACCACGTACGGCGGCACGTGGGCCTCGTCCGCCAGGCGCTTGCGCAGCGCGCGCAGGCGCTCGAACAGGTCTTCCGAGTACGGCTGCGCGTCGGTGCCGGACGCGCCGAACGTCGGCAGGCCTCCGTCGGCAACGCCGCCCGCGCCCGCGCG
>CASEJD010000090.1 GCA_949288145.1 uncultured Coriobacteriia bacterium | reverse complement strand
GTGACGCTCTCCATCGATGGCGCCGCGCCGTGGGCGACCTCCTACGCGGTGGAGCGCTCCACGGACGGCGGCTCGCAGTGGGATAGCGCCGGGACGGCGGAGTCGTTCCCGTGGGTCGATTCCGACGCGCCTGCCGGTACCGTGCGCTACCGCGTGGCGGCGATTCGCGGCTCGCTGCAGTCGGCGTGGACGGAGTCCAACTCGGTCACGACCATCACGCCGCCGCTCGCGCCCTCGCTCTCCGGCCTGCCGGGCGTCGCGGCCACGGGCTCCACCCTGACCGTATCGTGGGTGCCGAACCACCCGGACGGCTCCGCGCAGACCTCGGCCGAGGTGGAGGTCACCGTCGGCTCGGGCGAGCCGCAGACCTACACCGTGGAGGGCGCGGCCACGAGCTACCAGCTCCCCGCAGCGGCGACCGAGTCGGCGGGCACCGTGAAGGTGCGCGTGCGCACGCACGGCCTCGACCCCGACTGGGGCGCGTGGAGCGGCTACTCCACCGTGGCGGTGGCCGTTCCGCCGAGCGCCCACTTCACCAGCCCCGCCGAGGACGGCGCGTCGATCGACGCGCTGCCGCTCCTCGCGGAGTGGGAGGCGTCCGACGCCACGGGGATCGCGGCGCAGACCCTGCAGCTGCTCGGCGGGGACGGCTCGGTGCTGCTCGCCCGCCAGCTCGACGGCGCGGCGCGGTCGTACCAAATCGACGACTCCGTCTACGCGCTCGACAACCTCGCCTCCTACACGCTGCGCCTCACGGTGCTCGGCGGCTCGTCGCTGTCCGCCACCGCGGAGCGCGACTTCTCCACGGACTGGGCCGAGCCCGCCGTGCCGGAGGCGTGGGTGGAGGTCGACCCCGAGGACCTCTCGTGCGTCGTCACCGTCTTCGACGGCGAGGGTACCGGCGACGAGCCGGACGCCGTGTCGTTCAGCGTGACGCGCGTGCTCGCGGACGGCTCGCGCTGGCTCGTGGCCGACGGCCTGTCTTCCGGCGAGCAGTGCATCGACCCGCTGCCTCCGCTCAACGTTGGATTCACCTACCGCGTGACCGCCTACGCCGAGACGGGCGTGACCTCCGTGCTGGA
Source organism: uncultured Coriobacteriia bacterium (assembly GCA_949288145.1). Lineage (GTDB taxonomy): Bacteria > Actinomycetota > Coriobacteriia > Coriobacteriales > Eggerthellaceae > Aveggerthella. Next base: position 10,143 of record CASEJD010000090.1, on the reverse strand, counting down.
GGTGCCCGCGGCGGTGGAGGCCGCGAAGGCAGCCTTCAACTTCGGCGCGGCGGCGGGCACGTGCGAGCTGGCGAGGCTCGAGCCATCGTGGTCGCAATCGTCCTCCAGGGCGGCGACCCTCTACCACTTCGCTGACGGCGGCGAGGCGGGCGGGCTTCCGGTGGCCTACGACGGCGCGGACGTCGACTCGACGCACAGCCAGAAGTTCACCTTGGAAAGCATGGAACAGCTCAGGCGCCTGCAGGCGCTCGCCATGGAGCACGCCGTGATCTGGTTCCGCGACCCATACGGAGGCCGATACCTCTGCGCATGCTCGTGGAGCTTCGACTCCGGCATACCGTGGCGCGTTGCCACGGCGTCGTGCGACATGACCGATACCGTGTTCGAGGAGGCCTGGTAGCATGGCCGGATGGCTCGGGCGCTTCAGAGCCTCCTACCGCTTCATGCGCGTTGACCGCGCCACGGGGCGGGAAACGGGAATCCTGGGCGGCTTCAAGCAGGGCGGCACGATCGACCGCGACCTCGACACGGAAACCAAGGAGTCCGGCAGCGTCGAGCACGTGGGAGCGCTCGACATCGGCGCGGACCTCGTCCGCGTATGGCTCGACGCCTACTTCCATGCCACCGGGGCCATCGAGAGCGTGGCGCTCGGCACGTTCCTCCCGAGCGTGACCTCGAGATCCTACGACGGCGTCGCCTCGACATCGACGGTGACGCTCACCGGGCGGCTCCAAGAGCTCAAGCAATCCGATTTCGCCCAGCCCTTCCACCTCCCCGTCGGGACGAACCTCGTCGCGTACGCCCGGCAGATAGCAGAGGCGGCGGGGTTCGCCGTCGAGGCGGACGACAGCGACTATGAGAACACCGAGCCGCTCTACTACGCCATAAAATCGGGCGAGGCGGAGCTCGCGGCGAGCGGCTCCAAGCTCGCCGTGGTGAACGACCTGCTCTCCCGCGCGGGGTTCGACAGCGCCCGCACCGACCCCATGGGCACGGTGCTCATGCGCCGCAGCTCCGGTATCGCCGACCGCTCGCCGGCGTGGTCATTCGTCGAGGGGAAAGACGCCCGGTTCCTCCGATCGATCACGGACGAGCGCGACACCACGGGGGTTGCGAACGTGGTGGTCTGCGTCTTCTGCGGGTCTGAGGACGAGGGAGGCGAGCAGGTGACGCGCGTGGGCGTAGCGCAGGACGACGACCCGGCGTCGCCGTGGAGCGTGCAGGCCATGGGGCGCGAGGTCGTGGCGCGGTACGACTACAGCGAGTATGCGACGCAGGCCGAGGCGAACGCCAAGGCGGAGGAGATGCTCGCCTCGACCAGGTCGGTACTCAGAAAGGCGACGCTCAGCCACGTCTACGCGCCCATATCCCCCGGTGACGCCGTATCCGTCCGCTATGCGAGCGGCGGCCTGGCGGGGACGTTCGGCGTGCAGTCGATGCGCATCGAGCTCGGAGACGGATGCCTCACGGAGACGGGGGTGAGGGCCTATGGCCGTGCCTGACGAGACAAGAAGGCTCATCGAGAGCCTGGCGGCCCCCATGGCGTCGCGCATGCAATCGCCCCCGACGGTCGCGAGCAGAACGACCGAGGCGGCCGTAGTCGCCGTGAACGCCGACGGCACGCTCGACGTGGAGGTCGGCGGCGCGGTCATGACCGTGCCCGCCACCACGGCGTGCTCGGGCGCGGCGGCGGGGGACACGGCGCTGCTCACCTCGTACGGGGCGCGGCTGTACGCCACGGGCGTCATCGCGTCGGGGCGGGACGAGCTGCTGCCGAGCGTGGACGCCATGGGCACGTGGACCGACACGGCCACGGTCTCATCGGTGGAGTCGAGGGGCTACAAGGACGTGACGTTCGACTACACGGGCGTCTTCAGCCAGATGCCCGCCGTGATACCGATCCTCGGAACCGTCGGCGCGACGAACGTCAACTACGGCTCCATCTCGCTCAACGTCGTGAACCGCACGTCGTCGTCCGTCACCGTTCGCGTGCACAACTCAGGCACCGGAACCGTCTCGCCGACGATCCGCGTGTGGGCGTTTGGGCTGAAGGAGGCGTGATGGAGCCGCAGACGGTCATCGGGTGGCTCGCCGGGCCGGTGGCGACCGCGCTCATAGCGTGGCTCGGCGCGAGCCTTCGGGCGGCGCGCAGGCGCGCGGCGGAGCACGACGCCCGGCGCGACGCCGAGCACGCCGCCCTCATGGCGGGCATGCGCGAGCTCATGCGCTCGCAGCTGTACGAGATGCACAAGCGCTACGTCGTGGACGCCGCGCCCATGCCCTACGACGAGAAGGAGCGCGCGAACAGCGTGTACCGCGTCTACCACGCGCTCGGCGGAAACGGCACGGGCACGCACGTCCACGAGGAGCTTATGGCCGCCTACGTCGGCGGCGGGAAGGGGAAGCGATGCTCTACGGGGAGCTGATAGGCGGGGCGCTGGTGGTGCCGCCGGACGGCTCGGGCAAGCCGGTCGTGGAGACCGAGCCGCCCGAGGCTCCTGACGGCTACGAGATGAAGCCCGGGTGGCGCGACGACGGCTCGCGCATCGTGCAGACGTGGGAGGCCGTGCCGAAGGAGGGCTCGGCGCTCGACGCCGCCGTTCGGCTGTGCCGGATGCTCGCGCGCGACCTCACCGACGAGCAGGCGAAGCAGGTTGCGGCGCTCTACGGCGAGTGGCGCGTGGGCGCCTCCTACGACAAGGCCGACCGCGCCCGGGACGCGGGCGACCTCTACCGGTGCACGGAGCCGCACACCGCGCTCGCGGAGTGGCGCCCGTCGCAGGACTCCGACCATTGGGTCAAGCTCTAGGAAGGGAGCGGTTATGGAATTCAACTTCAACAAGCAGCGCATCGTGGCCATCGTCCGCCTGCTGGTGATGCTCGCCAGCGCCGTCGCGGGCGGCTTCGGGCTCGCGCTCGACCCGGACGCCCTGGGCACCGTCGTCGCGTGCGGCGTCGCCTTCGTCGCAGGCGTCTGGAGCTGGTGGAAGAACAACAACTTGACCGAGGCAGCGCAGGCGGCGCAGGAGGTGCTCGACGGCATCAAGGGCGAAGAGGTCGAGGCGATGGGGGGCAAGGAGTGAAGGACTGGGCGACATGCGAGCCGGACGTCGTGAAGCTGCTCACGCGGCACTTCACATCCGGTCGCGGCGGTCACGACATCGACAAGATCGTCGTGCACTACAACGCGGGCGACCTCTCGATCTCCGGGTGCTGGTCGGTCTGGCAGAATGCCGAGGCCAGCGCACACTACCAGGTGGAGTCCGACGGCACGATCGGCCAGCTCGTGTGGGACAGGGACACCGCGTGGCACTGCGGCGTCTTCAGCCAGAACCAGCGCTCCATCGGCATCGAGCACGCGAACCGCTCCGACGGCACCATCTCGGAGAAGTGCCTCGACAACGGCGCCCACCTCGTGGCGGCGCTCTGCCGCCTCTACGGACTGGGGCGCCCGCAGTGGCTGAAGAACGTCTACCCGCACAAGCACTTCGTCTCCACCTCCTGCCCCGGCCAGATCTACGGCTCGCAGAAGAAGAGATACATCGAGCGTGCGCAGTACTGGTACGACCAGATGGGCAAGAAGGAGCCGACTCTGCTCCAGTGCTCGCCGACGGGATACTGGGGCACAAAGGTCACGCGCGTATGGCAGGCGCTCAACGGCATCGACGAGACGGGCATCGTCTACCGGCAGCCCGAGAGCGCGAAGCGGTACCTGAAGGCCATGACCTCATCGAAGTTCGGCAACCACTCCTTCAGGTTCGTCAAGGACTCGGAGGTCGGCGAGGGATCGCTCGCCGTCAGGCGCCTGCAGAACCGCAAGCTCGGCATCCCGTGGAAGGACTGCACGGGCGTCTTCGACGCCGAGACGCGCCGCCTCTTCATTAAGAAGTACTGCCCGAACTACAAGCAGACCACCACGCTCTGCGCGCCGTCCACGGCGGTGAAGAACTTCGCCAAGGAGATCAACGCCGAGGCGAAGGCCAAGGGCATCAAGCGATAGGTATAGACCTAGACCCCTCCTCCGCTTCGGCGGGGGAGGGGTTTTCGCATTCGCATGGGCTCGTTTCGGTTCCATCGGAATCCTGCGGAAACGGCGATTTTCGCATTCGCATTTTTTCACATTTCCGCCTCTGAATCGCAGGGTTTTAGCAGAAATTAGAGGGAAATAGCGGGAGTTACGGGAAAAGAAAACGCCACCTGAGCTGCAAAAACCCAGATGGCGTACATTCCGGCTGGCGGAGAGCTGGGGATTCGAACCGCTTGCATTCACGTTCGACCTGCGGGAACGCCGCCGCCGTTCGCATTATTAGCATTCTCGCCGAAATCGAGCGCTTCGACGGCCGCGTGCAGGTCGGCGGACTTCTGGCGAACATAATAGCGCATCGTGGTCTTCACGTCGCGGTGCCCCATGATCGCGGAGAGCTTCGAGACCTCCATGCCGCCGTTCACACAGGCGGTCGCGAAGCTGTGGCGGAGCGTGGCCATGGTGACGCGCGGCAGCGGCTCGCCGTCCGCGTAGCGCTCCGCGACGAGCGCCCTCACGCGCTTCTGCCCGGTCTCGGGCGACATGCGCCTGCCCGTTCGCCCGCAGACGATCGGCCCCTCGCCCTGCCTCCAGGCGCGCATGCGCTCGAGCGCGTAGGGCATGATGGGCACGCTGCGGACGGCCTTGGGCGTCTTCGGCGGCGTGACGTGCGCGCCGCCCTTGCCCCGCGTGTAGGTGCGCCGCACGTGGAGTTCGGCCGCCTCGAGGTCGACGTCCTCCCAGTCGGCACCCATGATCTCGCCCTTGCGCAGCCCCAGGCAGAGTCCCAGCACCACGATGCGCTCGACGTCCTCGCCCGGGTGGTTCGCCGCCACGTGCTCGAGCAGTCTGCGGTGCTCGGCGAACGTGGTGATCCAGTCGCCCTCGTAGTCCTCCGGGCGCTGCCGTCCCTCGGGGTACTGGTAGCGGAAGCCCGCCGGGTTCACCGCGATCATGCCCATCTCGAGCGCGAGCGAGAGGATGGACGAGAGCGTGCCGCGAGCGTTCTGAGCCGTCTTGCGCGTGGGGCACGCGGAGATCATGCGCTGGATCGCGAAGCGGTCAATCTGCTCCACGTCCATGTCGCCGAATGCGGGCATGAGGCGCAGGCGGATGTCGCGCTCGTAGCCCTGGCGTGAGTTCGCGCGGAGGTGCACCTTCTGCGGCCAGTAGACCTCCTCCACGAAGTCGCGGAAGCTGATCCTGCCTGAGATGCGGTTGCGCCCGCGCTCCTTCATGAGGAGCAGGCGGATCTCCGCCTTGCGCGCCTTCGCGCGCGTGTCGTGGCACTCGGTGCGGCGGTCGGGCTTGCCGTCCCACCTCTTGCCGACGACCACGTCGGCCTGCCACTTGCCGTTCTTCAGCTTGCGGACGGCCATGGTACAATCACCTTGCCTTCCGGTTCTCCGGTTGGTACCCAAGCCCTTCCCCTCGTCGCCGCCAAGCTTTGGAGGGGGAGGGCGGTTTGCTATCTATAAACCAATCTTCACAATTCGAACAGTGTAATAAAAAGAGATTCGGATATAATATGCGTACGGGCAGCGCTCCTGCTGTTCGTAGGCTGGGTTAAACCAGCCGAAATCGAGAGAGTGTCCCCCGACTGAAACCTGGGTGCAGCCGTCGCGCTCAGCAGAGGCCGGGGGACTTCCCATATCGATAGCGAATATAGTCATAGATGCGGACGCATTTTCGATACTCAGACTTATACGTGTCCGTTTCCAGCATCGCAGTCGTCACTGCCCCGTCTTCCCCTTTTAGCATGGAGGATAGGTAGTCGCGAAGCTCATCGATGTCGATCTCGTCCTCTCTGAGATACTTTACGAATTGGAATGCCCGGTCGGCGCCTTCCTCTTCAATCAACCGTCCTATGGATAACGTGCCACCCTTTCTCGTTCGATATGCGTCTCGCTGGTCCTTCTGAGTTGTGCTCAGAAATGAGCTGACGCTTCGATGCTTGTTGACATAGCTCGCAAGGTAGGGATCGATGTCGTCGCATTCATCGACCGAGACCCCAACTTGGTCGAGGTACTTGTACACAGGTGCCGCGCCGGAGTTGTTCTTTAAGATGTCTCCGAGATACTGGTAGACCACGAGGGCGGCGGGGAGCAGCATGTCGTCCAAGATGATGTCGCGGTAAAGATCGGCCAATTTGATCGCCTTGCCGTAGTCGGTCGGTTCCTGGCCGAAGCCTATGATGACCCTGTCGTCTTCGCCAAGCGTATCAATCGCCTTATCCATGCTTGCAACGACCGTCTGCGAGCGTGCGTCGAGTTTCGGAACTATTGAGAATATGCTTCCCCGCAATTCTCGAAGGGCACGAGTGTCATACAACTTTTGAGACTCGAGCAGGCCTTTGAACACGGGGGAGAAGTCTCCGGTCGTCACACTTGTCATCCCGATCGCCTGTCCATCGAACGTCATGAGCTGATACCCGATGGAGGGCTCTGCACCTTCCTCCCACTTCACGAATATGAGCCTGTCCTGAAGGTTCGACAACCGCTCAGAGCCGACGCATTTGGAGATGGCGGAGAGGATGGACGCGATATTCGGATCCCTGATCGAGTACCCGAGGAAGACGATCGGGTACTCGACGAAGATGGTGAGGAGTTTGGCCGCGAGGTACTTCTCTCGGTCGGAGAACTTCCTGTAATCCGAATCGGTCAGAACCAGGCTGTCGGGCTTCTCCATCGAACCGTGGATCTGGTATATCTCCTGTGCAAACGTCGGGTCGCGAAACAGCAAATCGTCCTCTCCGATATAAGGGATGAAGGACGGGAACAGTGATGAGCAGAGCCCATCGTAATTCGTGGTAATCACACCGGAAACCTTCGATTTCCCGGCTTCGGAAAGCAGGACGGCCTCCTGGCAAGATTCCAGGGTATAGCTAGTGAATAGATCGGATATGTAGCCTCGCATAGGCGATCCGCCGCCCTGCAGCCATTCAAAATGCCTTGCCCTGAATTCTTCGAACTTCGGTGACGATAGCAAGGATTCTCCGACAGGGGCCTCCATAAGCGTGGCAACGTACGGAAGCTCTGAATCGACCTCGCCTTTCGCAACCGCGATTTTGGCGTTGTTGAGAAACCTGGCGTAAGCGAACGGATCATCCAGCGTTTCGAGACATACCGTCTTCAAAAGCTCGTCCCAGCTGGGCGTTCCCATGTACCTCTTCGATAGGCCAGAGCCGATGAAGAGGAACGGGTATCTCCCAGTCTTGTCCACGGCTTCTTTTATCGCAGAAATAACCTTGCCGTCTTCAGCCATTCGACCTACTCCTCTCATCAAGCACGGATCTCTCGTCCATCACGCGGTCAGCTCCTTCGCAGGCTCCTGAGGGGAAGGTCCAGCACTTCCCCCCGCGGCGTCGGCGCGGCGGAGGGGGTCGCGGGCGAGACTCGCCACGGTCTCGGAGGCGAGGGTCTTGCCGTCGTCGGTGAGGGCGTCGTAGGCGTCCACCATGGCCTGGCGGCGCGGGTCGGCCCGCCCGCCGACGGCGCCGGGCGCGTCCTCGGGGTGGTCGATGTACCAGCCGCAGAGGTCGTTGGGCGTGCAGTCTAGCAATTTGGCCAGTTCGTAAGCTGTTTCCAGGCTTATTCGAGACACGCCTTGCTCCCAGGTTCGATAGGTCGAAAGCGGCATACAGAGCCGTTCGGCCATTTCTTTCTGGTTGATTCCGCGTGACTGTCTGATCTCTTTAAGCATCAGTGTGTATGCCATGGCAGTCCTCCTTTAGTGCAGTATAGCTAAAAAAATTATTACTACCAACTTTTTAGTTACTTTTATCTTGCAGTAATAGAAAAACTGTTATATAGTCGCCGTAGTAACAGAAAATTTGTTACATCCACTCATAGAGGTACCTCTATGAGTCTAGATAAGCCGTTGACTTACGTCACCGGCTTATAGCCGACTCCAAGGCCGAAGGATGGAAGGGGATAGCAGATGCAGGCATCGGATGGCTTCAAGGGCGCCGTCGGCCACAACCTCAAGGTCGCGCGCGCGAAGGCGCGGCTCAACCAGGAGCAGCTCGCGGAGAGGTCGGGCGTCTCGCTCGCCGCCATCAGGTCGTACGAGAACGGGTCGGCCGGGCCTCTGCTCGAGACGGCGTACAAGCTCGCCGAGGCGCTCGGCTGCACGGTCAACGACCTCTGCGGCTTCGGGGAGGCGTGACGGCGATGGTCGTGAGGCACGTGGTGGACGCGGAGCGCCGCGCGGACGGCGGCGCGGTCGAGCGCATCCGCATCGAGGCGTCCGTGGACTTCGACGGCGCGCAGCGCCCGAGCGCGCAGGCGGCCGAGGCGATCGTGCGCGAGTCCGTGGTGGACATCGCCGACCGCCTGTTCTTCAAGCGCGACGGATCAGAGGAGGGGTAGCCATGGACTTCATCGAGTCGTTCGCCACGGGCTTCGCGACGGCGCTCGGCGTGTTCGCCGGGGCGCTGGTGTCCGCGGGGGTCTTCTGGCTCGTCGCGGTGCTGGCGGGGTAGGCGCCCGGGCTGGTTGCCAGCCCCTCGCGCGGGACGGTCTGGTTCTGCCGCTTCCCAGACCGCCCCGCGCGGGGAGACCCGCGCCTTGACAACCGGATACGTGCCGGGATGGCACCGGGGTTCGGGATGTTGCGGCATCCGTCGCCCCGGCGCCGGGCCTTTCTCCCTCCGCCTGCACCGGCCGGCGGGGACCCGTTCCGGGTCTCCCCCTTCGGCCGTTTCGGCCTCCGATGCGCTCTCGCGCAGCCGGCCGGGTGCCGCTCCGCAACGCGGCCTTCGGCTGCGAGCCTTCGAGCTGCCCGTGCTCCTGCGGCGCTAACTGTTACGGAGGGGCCGCGTCCACAAAATTGCTTTCAAAAGGTCTCCTTTCTCTAGCGCTTCTGCGGACCGCCCGATTATACGGCATCGCCATCCCGGCGCGTATCCGGTTGACCGCACGCCCCCGTAGCTCAGCGGGATAGAGCGCCGGCCTCCTAAGCCGGGCGCGCGGGTTCGAGTCCCGCCGGGGGCGCCGATCTGATCGAGACGGACGGAGGGGAGGGCTACATGGACGAGGAGACGAGGGCGGCCGCGCTCGGCACGATGCCGCAGCCGCCGGAGGTGCCGCTCTACGTGAGCGTGGCGCGTGCCGCTGAGCTCGCCGGGGTCTCGTACGACACGATGTCCTCGTGGGCGAACCGGGCCGTAGGCGCGATTCCGCACATCACGGCCGGCAGGAAGAAGCTCGTCCGCGTGGCGGCGATACCGGCCTACGCGGCGGCGAGGGAGGACGCGTGACCGCGCCCCCTCGCGGGCACCGTGCGCATGGCGGCGGCCGCACGGCGCCCGCGAGCGGACGCGGGAACGGGAAGGAGATTGACATGGGAATTTCTGATTGGATCGCGGCGGCGCTGCCGTATCCGGAGGAGGTCGTGGCGCGGGCGGACGCGTGGTTCGTTCGGCACCCGGTGCTGGGCGGCCTGCTCGCCGTTGGCTGCCTCACGGGAATCCTGCCGGCGCTCGTGCTGGGGTACCTGCTGTGAGCGGCGGGTGGCGCGCCGAGCGCGGGTACGGCGGCGAGTGGGTCGCCGCGAAGACGGTGCGTGTGGACGACGGCTCCACCACCCGCAAGGTGAGGAGGCGCAGGTTCCTCGGGGTTCCCAGGGAGTGGCGCCTCAACGAGGTGCAGGCGTACGTGAACGGCCTCGTCAGGAAGGGCGAGCTGGATTAGGAGGTCATCGTGGGATTCGAGAAGGTGTACGTGCCGCTGCGCGACATCGTGCCGAGCGGCGCGAACCCGCGCCGGGACTTCGGCGACATCAAGGCGCTCGCGGAGGCGATCGAGGCGACCGGCGGGGAGCCGGTGAACCCGATCGTCGCGGTGCGCGACGGCAACGTCTATAGGATCGTGGACGGCGAGCGGCGCTACCGGGCGCTGCGCGAGCTGCATAAGGGCGACGACGGCTTCGAGGTGGCGGTGCTCGCCGCGGACGGCATGGGCGCCGCCAACGAGCTCGTGGCCATGCTCGCCACCGACGACAAGCGCCCCCTCACCGAGGAGGAGCGCGCCCGCGGCGTGCAGCAGATGCTCGTGCTCGGCGTGGACTCGCTGCGCATCGAGCGCGCGTCCCGCGCCACCAAGGGGCAGATCGCCGCC
>CASEJD010000089.1 GCA_949288145.1 uncultured Coriobacteriia bacterium | reverse complement strand
GCCCGCGCACGGTGCCCGTGCGCACGACGGCGCCCACCGTGCGGCGGGCGCCGAAGGATTCCTTAGTGCTGCGTCTTACGATGCTCGTCCGCCCACCCGGGCAGCTCGGTCTGGCGCGCGCGGCCCAGGCCGAGGGCGCCTTCGCTCACGTCCTTCGTGATGACGGAGCCCGCTCCGATCAGAGCGCGGTCGCCCACGGTCACCGGCGCCACGAGCATGGTGTCGCTGCCGACGAACACGTCGTCGCCGATGAACGTCTTATGCTTGTTCGCGCCATCATAGTTGCAGGTGATGGTGCCTGCGCCGATGTTCACACCGGTGCCGATGGTGGCATCGCCGATGTAGCTCAGGTGCGGCACCTTCGAGCCGGCGCCCACCGTGCTCTTCTTGATCTCCACGTGCGTGCCGGCCTTCGCGCCTTCGCACAGGTGCGCGCCCGGGCGCAGGTACGCGCGCGGGCCGCAGGTAGCGCCGTCGTCGATGGCCGCCTCGACGGCAACCGTCTCGTCCACCGTGCACCCGCGGCCGACTGTCGTGTCGGTCAGGCGAGTGTTCGGGCCGATGACGCTGTCCTCGCCCACCGTGGTGGAGCCCATGAGCATGGTCATGGGCAGGATCTCCACGTCGCGCTCGATGCGCACATCGGGGCCGATCCACACCTGCTCGGGGTCGGTCATGGTGACGCCCTCCGCCATATGGCGAGCGTTGATGCGGCGCTGGGCGGCCTTCGTGGCCGCGGCCAGCTGGATGCGCGAGTTCACGCCCCCGCACTCGGCCGGGTCGTCCGTGGAAAACGAGATGACCTTGCGACCGGCGTTGCGGCAGATCTCCAGCACGTCGGTCAGGTAGTACTCGCCCTGGGAGTTGTCGTTGCTGACCTGGGAAAGCGCCCAGAAGAGCGCCTCGACGTCAAAGCAGTAGAAGCCGGAGTTGCACTCAGTGATGGCGGCCTCCTCGGCGGTGCAGTCTTTCTGCTCCACGATGCGCTCGACCGTGCCGTCGGCGGCGCGCACGATGCGGCCGTAGCCGAACGGTTCGTCGAGCACCATGGTGAGCACCACCACGGCGGCGTCTTCCGCCTCGCGCACGCGCACGAGGCTCTCCAGCGTGGCGGGCGTGATGAGCGGGCTGTCGCCCGAGAGCACCACGACCGAGCCCTGCTTGCCAGCGAGTGCTTCGCGCGCGGCATTGACGGCGTCGCCCGTGCCCAGGCGCTGTTCCTGGAAGACCACCTGCGTGTCGGCCTCCACGAGCGGGATGACCTGCTCGCGCGCGTGGCCGAGGACGCAGACCACATCCTGCATCCCGGCTTCGTGGGCGGCGTCGACCACCCAGCGGACGAGCGGCTTGCCCAGGACCTCGTGGGCCACCTTGGGCTTCTTCGACTTCATGCGGGTGCCTTCGCCCGCAGCCAGGATGATGGCGGATGCTTCCATGGCTTCCTTTCGCGTCCTTACTTATCCATGGACGCGAGCGCGGAGCACAGAGCGTCCAACAACGTGATGGCGAAATGTTGCGCCGAGCGGCCGACGCCGGCGTCCTGCCACATGGTGCCCGGCAGCTCGAGCGCGATGCGCGGCGGAGCGCTCGTCACCGCGTCCAGCGCCGCGCGCAGGCGCAAGGCCAGCGTGGCCTCGTCCTCGTAGCTCACGCGGGGCACGGCCTCGGGCGTGGGCTGGTCGGGCAGCGCGATGTGCACGAGCATCATGTCGGCGCCCGGAGCGACCGAGAGCGACTCGGCGCTGATGAGCTTCGACGCCGGGTTCGTGGCGAGCGCCAGGTTCGACATGCGCGACGCGACGCTGCGCGTGAACTCGCAGGTGCCGAACAGGCACAGCGCGTTGCGCTCGAGCACGTCCGCGGCGCGGGCGAAGCCCAGGTACTCTGCCGAGACCTCGCCGGAGGCTTTGCCCTCCCACGAATGGTGCAGGTTGCGAATGGCGGCAAACGTGAACGCTCCGGCGATGCCGTCGGAGAACAGGCCCATGTTCATTTGGAATTTTCGCAGTGCCAGCTCGGTGTACGCGCCGAAGATGCCGTCCTCGGCACCGCACGCGAAGCCGAGCGCGCCCAGCGCGCGCTGCAGCTCCGTGACGTCGTTGCCGTGGAAGTACGGCATGCGCAAATACAGCGTGCGGTCCCCCAGGCGGAAGCCCGCGTCGACGAGCGCGGCCCAGACCTTGTCGTCCACGCAGTCGACCTCGGGGATGCCTTCCTTCTGGCAGAACGCGCGCACCGCGCCCGCCGTGACTTCTCCGTACGTGCCGGTCACTTGCTCCTCGCGCAGGTAGCCGAGGGCTGCGAGGCGCTGTTGCACGTCTTCGACGGCAGCGCCCGTGTCATGTAGTTCAATCTTAATCATGCGCCGCATTGTACCGCAGGAGCGCGCCGCGTGTAACGCCGGGCGCCAAGCTCACCTAATGCCTACAGCAGGCATGGCGCCCCTCGAACAACACACCGCCCCGCCAGCAGGCCGCGAAGGAGCACGCTCAACAACAACGGGAGGCCTCGCGCACGGAAGCCTCCCGTCATGTCACTCTCTTTGCTAGGGCGTCGCTCGGCCTGCGAGCGCAAGGCGCGACCGTGAAACGCTAGTTGAAGCGATGGACGAACCAGTCGGCCATGGACGCGAGCAGATCGCGCGCGTCGGAAGGGCGGACCTCCTTCGCTAGGCGCTCCTTCGCCTGGGCCGTCAGGTTCTCAGCGTACTCGCGCGCGTACGAGATGCTGCCCGAGCGCTCCATGATCTCCACCGCCTCGGCGAGCACCGCCGGGTCCTTCTCCTTCGAGGAGAGGATCTCGATCAGGCGGTCGCGCTCTGCGGAGTGCTGCAATGCGTGCACCACGACGAGCGTGCGCTTGCCCTCGGTGATGTCGCTGCGGAAGTCCTTCTTCGTGGACTCCTCGGAGCCAATGAGGTTCAGCAGGTCGTCCTGAATCTGGAACGCAAGACCACACGCCAGGCCGTAAGCGCGCAGGCTCTCCACCTCGGCCTCCGAGCCGCCGCCCACTATGGCCCCCACCGCCAGCGGCACCGCGCCGGAGTAATGGGCGGTCTTGTGCGTGGCCATGGTCAGGTAGTCCTCGACGCGCAGGTCATAGCGGCCGTCGCGCGCCCAGCCGATGTCGAGCGCCTGGCCTTCGATGGTGTGGCGCGTCATGCGGATGAGCTCGTCGATCACGCGGACCTTCACGTCGTTGCTGAGCAGCGGGTCTTCCACAACCGTGCCGTTGACCAGGCACAGCGCCAGATCGCCGGCGTTGATGGCCAAGCCCATGCCCTCGGTCAAGTGCATGCAGGGCTCGCCGCGGCGCAACTCCGCCTCGTCGGCGATGTCGTCGTGGATGAGCGCGGCGGTGTGGAAGTGCTCGATGGCGGCAGCGGCGGACATGGCGCGGTCGACGTCGCCGCCCACGGCCAGGGCGCCGGCGAAACAGATGAGCGGACGATGCCGCTTGCCGCCGTTCTTGCTGTACGCCTTGAGCGGGTCGTACAGATAGCGGTCCATGTCAGGATGGCTGCCGGAGGGCAGGTAGGCGTTCACCAAGTCGCCCACTTGCGCCGCGAACGCGTTCAGGTACTCCGCGAAATCGGTCGGCTGCTTGGTGGCAGAAGCCATGATCTCTTTAATGGTCGTCATTGGTGTTTCACGCCTTACTTCATGCTCGTACGGGCGGTATGACTTGCTGGGAAAACCTCAGTGGGCAGTTTTCTTGACGGAAACCCACCTCCCGGTTCGAGTCCCACCGGGGGATCCGAATCGTTCCTCCGTTGCTGCTGTTCCAACCTGGTAGGAGCGGTGGGATTCGAACCCACAAGCCCGGAGGCGGAGGATTTTAAGTCCCCTGCGTCTGCCAGTTCCGCCACGCTCCCCCGTTCGGTCGGTACGGGACAACGTGCCCTATCATAGCAAAAGACCAGGACGGATGACCCTAAAAGCAACCGTCGGCAAGACGTGCGGCAGTGTCAAGGACGATGCCGTGAAGGATGTCGGTCTCGCTGACCGTGAAGGCATCCATGCCCGCGGCGTCGAGCACTGTCTGCAGGATGGCGAAGCCCGCCACGATGACCGGCGCGCGGTCGGGCTCGAGCCCGACGACCTGCCGGCGCTCTTCCAGCGGCAGCGCCGAGACGCGCTGCGCCAGCTCATCGAGCGTGGCGCGGTCGATGCGCGACAGGTGCACTTTCTCGGCGTCGTAGCGCTCAAGGCGCAGGTGCATGGCGGCGACGCTCGTGGCGGTACCGGCGACCGCGGCCATGGCGCGCGGCGTAAAGCCAGCGGCACGAACGTCGGAGAAGAACGGCTCCATCTCGGCGCGCGCCCACTCCTTCGCCTGCTGCAGCTCGTCGGCCGTGGGCGGGTCGCTGTGCAGGAACAGCTCCGTCACGCGACGGCAGCCGATGTTGAACGAATGGCGGAACTGCGGCGCCTCTCCCGCAATGCCGGCGATGACCTCCGTGGAGCCGCCGCCGACGTCGACGACGAACAGCGGTTCGGCCGGAAACGAGCTGGAAGCGCCCTTGAAGGAAAGCTCCGCCTCGCGCTCGCCCGGAATGACGGACAGCTCGATGCCGCGAGCGGCGAGCAGCGCCGTGAACTCGTCGGAATTGTGCGCGTCGCGAGCGGCGGACGTGGCCATCGCGACGATGGCGACGTCAGGGCGCTCGTCATCGCGACACTCCTCGATGACCCTCATGAAGCGCGCCATCTGCTCGTCAACGCGCTGCATGGCCTGCGGCAGCAGGACGCCGCTCGTGGCGACGCCCTCTCCCAGGTTGGTGATGGCGTGCGCGCGGCGCAGCTCATGCAGCCCCTCGGCGTCGACGTCTGCCACGAGCAGGCGGCACGTCACCGTGCCGATGTCGATGGCGGCAACGCGCATGCTGGCGGGCGCGCAAGGCGAGGAGGCCATGGGCTACTTCCCTTCCGTCGTGCCGGACGAGTACCCGAAGATCGGGTCCAGGATGCCGGAATACCACGTGTCGGGCGCCGGGACGCTGCCGGCGACAACGTCGGCGTAGACTGCTTCGGAATGGCTCGCATCCAGGCCGTTCACGTAGACGGCGTTCTCGCCCTTCTTCACCCAGCCGAGCTCTTTCGTGGCCTGGTCCTCGATGCCCTCGGGCGTGGACAGGCGGTCGACCTCGGACTGGATAGCGTCCGAGCGCGCGACGAGCGCGTCGTACTCAGCCTGCTGCTGCGCGGTCGTGCGCACGGAGACGTAGTAGTCGCGAGCCGCCGGGTAGACGAGCACGCACGCGAACGCAATGCACGCCACCACGGCGATGACCGCGTAGAGCGCGGTGGGAAGTGAGCGCTGCTTCTTGGGGGCGAACGACGCCGCGCGGGACGACGACCCCTTCGCCTGCATGCGCGAGGAGCGCTTGTGCGAAGCGCCCATCTGCCCCTTGTAGAGCGCGGCGCGCGGGCCGGCGGGCGCGGTGTCCTGCTCGGCGTAGCGGCGGTCGAACGCGCGGTCGGCCTTCGCTTTGCGCTGGGTGCGGCGCAGGGAAGCGAACGCGCCTTCGCGCTTGTCCGCGCGCGAGCGAGCGGACGCCGTCGAAGCCGCCCTCCTATCGTCGTACGCGCCGTTCGAGCAACGGATGCGCGCGGTGTTCGCGCGCGCGACGGACGGACGTGCGGTGGACGCAGCGTGCGAGCGAGACGACGCTTGTGCGCGCTTCGCCCCACTGCCCGAGGCGGCAGCATGCTTTGCGCGCGAGAACGGCGAGACGAACGGTTCGGGCGCGCCTTCGTCATGGAAGGTCAGGCCGTCAGCGTGCGCGGCGTCGGAGAGCTCGTTGAATGGAAGGATGTTCGCGTGGGAGTTCAGTTTGATTCGCCCCTTGCAGCATGGTGTTCGGATGGTTGGTGCATGTATGCTTCAAGCCTTACTAAGATAGCACACCCGCACCCTTCCGCAGGGGCTGCGCGCGCCCGGATCGATGATTCAACGCGAAGCGAACACACGCCCGCTCCGACCGCATTCGCCCAGGGTGACGCACGGAGCGCCGCGTCGCCGTTTTGGCCTGTGGCATCCAGCATCCTCAACGCCCGCACGTCGCGCTGCAGGAGCGCGCGAACGGCGCGGGCACCTGTAGTACAATGACCGGAAACCCTACCCGACAGAAGCGAGGACCGCATGGAAAAGATGTCCATGTCCCATGAAGACTACCTGGAGGCCATCGTCATGCTCGGCGGCACGACCGACGTGTCCGTTCGATCCGTCGACATCGCCAACAAATTGGGCGTCTCGAAGGCGTCGGTCAACAAGGCCGTCACCTCGTTGAAGGAGAAAGGCCTCGTTGACCAGCCGTACTACGGCGATGTCACGCTGACCGAGGACGGGTACGCTTACGGCACGCAGGTCTTCGACCGCCACCGCATGCTCGAGCTGTTCCTGACGAAGGCCCTGGGCATCGACCCTGAGGTCGCCGAGAAGGAAGCGTGCCAGATGGAGCACGCCATCAGCGACGACTCGTTCGAGAAATGGCGCGCCTTCATCAAGAAGTTGGACCTGTAAGGGCCAGCCAGCGACGCGCATCCCACGCCAGAAAACGACTGCGCCTCCCGGGCAGTGCCCTGGGAGGCGCAGTCGTTTTCTGCGATGAGTCGTGCTAGTTCGCGGAATCCGAGGCCTTCGCGGCCTGCTCCATGTCCTTGACCATGCGGTCGACGGCGCCGCAGTGCGAGCACGACTTGGACCCACAGTGGTCTTTGCAATCGCACAGGCCGCGGTGCGTGATGCGGCGAACCGCCCACACCATGGCGGCGACGATGAGCACGCCGACAACCACCGTCGACGGCGTCAGCTCCAGGGGAACAATCATGGGTGCATCCTCGTTTCTCGCATGGTCCCGCCAACGCGGGGCGGGCGCGGGACTGCAGCCCGCGCCCGGACTTCTCGGTAGTATACGCGCCCGCGGGCACGCCGGACGGCTCGTCCGGTCAAGCGTCGCGCGCAGCGCCCGTTCGGGCTACGCGGCGCTGCCCTCCAGCGCGGCACCGCCCTTCTCCTCGCGATACTTCGGCATCGGGCGGAAGAGCAGGAACAGCAGCCCTGCGAGCACCGCGATGGCCAGGATGGTGAACGGGCCGAACGCGACTTCGCCCATGGCCAGGCCGCCGAGCTGGTAGATGATCAGGCCGACGCACCAGGCGAACACGGTCAGGTAGCCAATGGCGAACCACGTCCACTTCGCGCTGGCCATCTCGCGACGGATGGTGCCGATGGCGGCGAAGCACGGGGCGCACAGCAGGTTGAACGCGCAGAACGCCATGACCGCTGCGCCGCTGCCGCCGAGCATGGTCAGGAACGAGGACCACAGGGCCGGGTCCGCCTCGCCGGCATCGGACATGCTCGTGATGATGCCGACGGTGGCGACGACGTTCTCTTTGGCAACCAGGCCGGTGATGGAGGTGACGGCAGCGTCCCACGTGCCGAAGCCCAGCGGGGCGAACAGCCAGCAGAGCGCGTTGCCCACGTACGCCATGAGGCTGTACTGCATGTAGTCGTCGACCTCGGTGTCAAGCAGGCCGAAGCTGCCCTCGTAGAAGCCGAAGCTCGAGAGGAACCAGATGACGACCGAGCTCAGGAAGATGATGGTACCGGCTTTGATGATGTAGCCCTTCACGCGCTCCCACGTGGACATGAGGACGGACTTGATCGTGGGCAGGTGGTAGTGCGGCAGTTCCATGACGAACGGCGCGGCCTCGCCGGCGAACATCTTCGTCTTCTTCAGGATGATGCAGGAGACGATGATGGCTGCCAGGCCCAGGAAGTAGAACATCGGGGCGACCCACCAGGTCTCCTCGTAGTTGCCGCCCGCAAGCGCGCCGAACACAAGCGCGATGATGGGCATCTTCGCACCGCAGGGGATCATGGTGGTGGTCATGACGGTCATACGGCGGTCTCGCTCGTTCTCAATAGCCTTCGTCGCCATGACGGCGGGCACGCCGCAGCCAGAGGCGATGAGCATTGGGATGAAGCTCTTGCCGGACAGGCCGAAGCGGCGGAAGAGGCGGTCCATGACGAACGCGACGCGCGCCATGTAGCCGCAGCCCTCGAGGATGGCGAGCAGCACGAACAGGATGATGAGCTGCGGGATGAAGCCGATGACGGCGCCCACGCCTGCGACGATGCCGTCGAGCACGAGGCTCTGCATCCAGTCTGCCGCGCCAACGGAGGTGAGCGCGTTGGAGATGACCGGCGTCAGGCCCGGGATGAACAGGCCGAACGTGGTCGGGTCGGGCTCTTCCGCCTCGGTCGCCGCCACGAACGCATCGTAGTCGACCGGGGTGACCTCGCCCGTCTCCTCGTCCTCGAGCTCGCCGACGACGTTCGCGCCCTCGGCCTCCTCCATGAACGAGGCGATGGTCGCTTGCGCCTCTTCATAGGCAGCGAGTCCCTCGGCGTCGCTTGCGTCCTCGGGCTCTGCCACCTCGACGGCGGCGGTGTAGCCTTCGACGTCCAAGCCTGCTTCCTCGGCGGCGGCAAGGTACGCCTCGGCCTCGGCCTGCTGGCCCTCCCATTCGCCGACCGCCTCTTCGTATGCGGCGCCGCCCGTGTAAAGCCAGCCGTCGCCGGAGATGCCGTCGTTGGCCCAGTCGGTCACCACGCCGGTGCCGATGCTGATGGAAAGCCAGTAGACGAAGAACATGATGGCGATGAAAATCGGCAGGCCCAGGATGCGGTTCGTGACCACGCGGTCGATCTTCTGCGTGGTGGAGAGGCTCTTGCCGGAGCTTTTCACCGTGGCGGATGCCACGTCGGCGATCATGTCGTAGCGCTCTGCCGTGACGATCGAGTCGATGTCGTCGTCGTAGTCGTCCTCGAGCCGCTCGCGGACCGCGGCAATCTGGTCCATCTTCGTCTTCGGGAGTTTCAGCTCGTCCTCGGTGCGGCCTTCGCCCTCGAGCATCTTGATGGCGTACCATTCCTTCAGCCCGCTTTTCACGGACCCCTCGAGGATGCCCTCAACCTCGGCGACGCCGTCGGCCAAAGCCTTCGTGAACGTCATCCGCGGCGCGGCGGGCTTCTTCGACGCCGCAGCCGTCTCGACGGCGCTCATGAGCTCCTGGGTTCCACGGTTGCGCAGCGCCGAGATGCCCACGATGGGGCAGCCGAGCTGCTCGGAGAGCTTGGCGACGTCGATCTTGTCGCCGTTCTTCTCCACGACATCCATCATGTTGAGGGCGATGACCACCGGCAGGCCCAGCGTGAGGATCTGCGTGGTGAGGTACAGGTTGCGCTCGAGGTTCGTCGCGTCAACAAGGTTGACGACGACGTCAGGGCGCTCGTCGATCAGGTACTCGCGGCTGACGATCTCTTCGGGAGAGTACGGCGAGAGCGAGTAGATGCCCGGGAGGTCGATGATGCGCACCTCTTTATCGCGCGTGTACGCACCTTCCTTCCGCTCGACCGTGACGCCCGGCCAGTTGCCCACGTACTGGTTGGCGCCGGTCAGGTTGTTGAACAGGGTCGTCTTGCCGCAGTTCGGGTTGCCTGCGAGCGCTACGCGAATGCCCATGTCCTTCCTTTCCGTCCAAACGTGCCGCCATGGAAGGCGGCAAGTTAACTGTGACTAACCTTATCGCATATAAAAAGGGCCGGAAGCCCCTGCTGCACGCCCCGTCAGCCGACGAGGATGCACGCCGCCTCGCTTTTGCGCAGCGAGAGCTCGTACCCGCGCACCGTGACCTCAATCGGGTCGCCGAGCGGCGCGACCTTGCGCACGTACACGTCGACGCCCTTCGTGATGCCCATGTCCATGATGTGCCGTTTAATGGCGCCCTCTCCCGTCAAACGCCGCACCGTGGCCGTCTGCCCGATGCCGACATCGCGAAGCGTGGTGCCCTGCACGTTCTCTGCCATATCCCCTGCCTTTCTTCTTCCGTGCCGTGTGCTGCGGACCGTTCGCCAGCCTGAAGGTCGTTAGCCGGCGATGACCTTGAGCGCGACCTGCTTGTCAAGCGCGACCTGCGTGCCCTTGACCTCCACGATCAGGTTGCCCGCGTTCTCGGTCACGACCGTCACCTGCGCCCCTTCGACGAACCCCAGGTTCTCGAGGTGGTGGCGCAAATCGCCCTTGCCGCGCACTTTGATGACGCGTACCGTGCTGCCCGTCGGCACGAACGACAAAGGGAGCTGCGATCCGTGAACGCACGCTTCGGAAGGCACGGTGGCTCCTGTTTCCGCGGCTGCTGCTTCTTGCATGGCCGAACCTCCTTCGTTTGCAAAACCAGCTGATGAACATGCTTGTTTGCTACGGTTAACCACAGGCATGATACGGCAAGTTCCTGAAAAAAGGAAGGGATGGTTAACTTTTTCGGATTAAGCAGCGTTCAATCGACGACAGCCGAGCATCAAAGCCGCAATTCTACGGTTTGGCCGAAAAGTGCGCGATCTCATCGAGCAGCGCGATAACGGCACGTCGCCAAAACACGCGCAGGCGAGGCCGAGGTGTCCCCGGCCTCGCCTGCGCGAGAGCGTTATCGTTGCTAGGAGGGCGCGCCCTCCTAGCCGATCAGAGAGCGGAACTGGTCGTGCGCGTCCTTCGCGATGCGATCAGAGAGCGCCAGGTACGCGTCGAGCAGCTGGTTGCCCTCTTTGGTCAGGTCGCTGCCGTGCGCGCCGTTGCGGTTAAGCAGCTGCATGCCCAGCGCGGCCTCGGTGTCCTTCATGATGCGCCACGCCTTGCTGTACGCCATGCCCATGCTGCGCGCGGCGGCGTACAGCGAGCCGCTGTCGCGCACGCCCTTGCACAGCGCGGCGACGCCCGGGCCGAACATGGAGTTCGACTCGATCCCCGGCTTCACGATAGTGACCTTCACGCTCGCTTCGAGCGACTCGAACGCGTTCTCCATTCCTGTAGCCTCCCCCATGCGGGAAGCGAGCTTCCCGCCAACACTGCATGTTTTGTCCAGTGGAATATTCCACCGGACACAATATACGGCGTTCTGCCGCATCATGCCAAGAGCAAGCCTTCGTTGATGGAGCGCTGATCGCTTACGACGCGCAGAACGCGAGCACCGCGTCCTCGATGGCGTCGGTCGTGCCGTCGATGACCTCGGTGAAGCGCACTGGCATCTCGTCCAGGCGGGCAAGCCCCGCCGGCACGGGCGCCGCGCCCGTCTCGCGCTCGATGAGCGCGTTGAGCTCGCAGCCCGTGAGCGCGGCGACCTCGGCGGGAAGCTCCTCGTCGAGCCCGATGCCGTGGAGCGCGCGGTAGACCGCCTCGCCGAATTTCGCCCAGTGAGCCGTGCTGGCCACGAGCACCGGGTTCTCGCTGCGCAGGCGCTCGGCGACTTCGAAGGCGACCGCCGTGTGCGGATCGAGCAGGTAGCCCGTGCGCTCGTACGTGCGCTTGATGGTGTCCAGGCACGCCGCGGAGTCCACCGAGTCCGACGCGTACAGCGCGCGCATCTTCTCGAACGTGTCGGCGTCCACGCGGAAGCGCTTCTCGCGCTTCAAGTCGTCCATCCACTGCGCGACCGCCTGCGGGTCGCGGCCCGTGAGCTCGAAGAGCTGGCGCTCGAGGTTCGAGCTCACCAAGATGTCCATGGACGGAGAGGGCGTCAGCACGAACTCGCGGTCCGAGATGTCGTAGACGCCCGTGTTGATGAAATCGGTCAGGACGCGGTTCTCGTTGCTCGCGCACAAGAGCATGCCGATCGGAGCGCCCATGCGCTTGGCGTAGTACGCCGCGAGGATGTTGCCGAAATTGCCGGTGGGCACGCACACGTCGAGCTCCTGCCCGGCAGCGAGCTTGCCGTCCGCCACCAGCTGGGCATAGCTGGACAGGTAGTAGACCACCTGCGGAAGCAGCCTGCCCCAGTTGATGGAGTTCGCGCTCGAAAGCGCCACCTGCCGCTCGGCCATGAGGCGCTCGTTGAACGCCGCGTCGCCGAAGACGGCCTTCGCGCCCGTCTGGCAGTCGTCAAAGTTGCCGCGGACACCCCAAACCATGACGTTGCTGCCCGCCTGGGTGGCCATCTGCTTGTATTGGACGTCGCTCACGCCGCCGTCAGGGTACATGACCGCGATCTTGACACCGTCCTGATCCTTGAATCCTTCGAGCGCAGCCTTGCCCGTGTCGCCTGACGTAGCGACGAGGATGAGGAACTCGTGATCGAGCTTGCCGCGAGCGCGCAGCTCCTTCGCGGAAGCGGAGAAGAAGCGCGGCAGGCACTGCAGCGCCATGTCCTTGAATGCGCTCGTGGGGCCATGCCACAGCTCGAGCACGTGGGTCTTCTCGTCGAGCGAGGTGATCGGGCAAATCGCCGCGTCGTCGAAGTTGCCCCCGTACGCCTGCGCCATGAGCGCATCGACCGTCTCATCGGGCAAGTCGACGCCGAACGCCTTGTACACGCGCGCCGCTCGCTGCGCGTACGGAACGTCGGCCAAGGAGACGATCTCGTCGAGCGAGAACGCCGGGATCTCCTGCGGCACGAACAGGCCGCCGCCCGGGGCGAGGCCTTCGATGACCGTCTCGGTGAACGGAACGGGCTCCTTGACGGCGCCTCGCGTGTCAACGTAGTTGTTCTCTGCCATGGCTCGTTCCTTCCGAACGCTCGAGCTTCCTTGAAACCCCGCCAGTATACACAATCGGGCCTATGCCCCTTCCCCCGTGCTCGCGGGCGGGCATGGTCGCAGGGTGACGACCAGCTGGAACTTCATACCCTGCGCCAGCTCGCCGAACGATATCGGCTGCGAGACGACCGTCGCCGCCAGCGCCGCCGCGGCACCGCCCGCAGGAGGCGTCCCCTCGAGCGCGCGCGATGCGCCGCCCTCGGACGCCAAGAGCGCTTGAGGCTCCTGGCGCGCTTCAAACGCCGCCGAGCACG
>CASEJD010000088.1 GCA_949288145.1 uncultured Coriobacteriia bacterium | reverse complement strand
TACAGCCCGCGTGCGCGCAGGGGCACGCCCGCTTCGCGCAGCTCGTTCGCGAAGCGCTGCGGCGCCGGCACGCCCAGGCCGATGCCGTGCAGCTCATGCCCGCGGGCGAACACCTCCTCCGGCGTTCCGCTCATGTAGACCGAGCCGCCGTTCAGCACGAGCATCCAGGTGGAGAGGTCCGCCAGGTCGTCCATGTCGTGGGACACCATGACGATCGTGAGACCGTGCTCATGCAGGCTTTTGATGAACGCCAGGAAATCGGCGCGCGAGGCAGGGTCCAGCCCGGCGACCGGCTCGTCCAAGATGAGCGTGCGCGGGCGCATAGCCAGGACGCCGGCGAACGCGACGCGGCGCTGCTGGCCGCCCGAGAGCGCGAAGGGGCTCTTCTCGCGCAGCTCGTCGAAGTCCAGGCCAACAAGCTCCAACGACGCGCGCACGCGCTCATCCACCTCTTCGGCGGACAGGCCCAGGTTGCGGGGGCCGAAGGCCACGTCCTCGTACACGGTGGCGGCGAACAGCTGGTGCTCGGGGTACTGGAAGACCAGCCCCACCTGCCCGCGCACGCGCGCGGCGACCCGACGGTCGGAGAGGTCCTCGCCGCCGACAAGCACGCGCCCCTCCGTGGGGGCGAGCAGGCCGTTCATGTGTTGGAGTAGCGTGGACTTGCCCGAGCCCGTGTGCCCTGCGATGCCCAGGAAGTCGCCCTCGCGCACTGCGAAGTCGATATCGCGCAGCGCCCAGGCGGCGTCAGGGCTCGCGCCCCAGGCAGGGCCGTCGGAAGGCTCCGCCGCTTTCGCGCGGCGCGCGCGCTTCTTGAGCTTGCGGCGCTCGGCGTTGTTCAGGTAGGCGAAGCTCACGTGGTCGAACGCGATGAGCGGCGTGCCGAGCGAATCCGCGGGGGCCTTGCCCCGGCGGCCGTCGTCCGGCAGGGCTTCGTCCGCCCCGAACGCTTCGGACGCGCCGACGCCCACGCGGGCTGCGATATCGCGCGCAAGCGCTTCCTCGTCCACCGTGGTGCGCACGGGCACGCCCCGCTTTTGCAAATCGAGCGCGAGCTCGCACGCGAACGGCACCTCGAGGTTCAAGCTCGCAAGCTCGTCGGCGCGCGTGAGCACCTCTTCCGGCGCCCCCTCCAAGCAGACGGCCCCGTCTTTCAGCACGACCACGCGGTCGGCGAGCGCCGCCTCTTCCATGAAGTGCGTGATCATGACGATGGTCATGCCCTGCTCGTGCAAATCGCGGCACACGCGCAGCAGCCCGTCGCGCCCGCGCGGGTCGAGCATGGACGACGCCTCGTCGAGCACGAGGATGCGCGGCTCCATGGCCAAGACGCCGGCGATCGCGACGCGCTGCTTCTGGCCGCCGGACAGCGCCGCGGTCTCTTTTCGCTCGAAGCCCACGAACCCCACGTCGCGCAGCGCCTTCGTCACGCGCTCGCGCAGCTCGGGCGAGGGCACGCCCAGGTTCTCCGGGCCGAACGCCACGTCGTTCTCCACCAGGCTCGCGACGATCTGGTCGTCGGGATTCTGGAACACCATGCCCGCCGTGCTGCGCACCAGGTAGGTGCACGCCAGGTCCGCCGTGTCATGGCCGTCCACCACCACGCGCCCCTCGTCTGGGGTGAACAGGGCATTCACGTGCTTCGCCAGCGTGCTCTTGCCGCTGCCGTTGCCGCCGAGCACGCACAGGAACTCGCCCTGTCGCACCTGCAGGCTCACGTCCTGCAGTACGTTGCGCGCTCCGTCGTAGGTGAAGCTGACGTTCTCGAATTCGATCATGGCGATTTTACGGGTCCTTTCTGCGGGCGCCCACGCGACGGCGCCCTGCCCTGCACGGGAAGCGCCGCGCACTGCCGCACGGCGCATGATGATCATATCCTGCGGCTACTTGCCCTTCACCTGGTCCTTCTCAGGCGTGATCGGGTTGGAGACCGCCTTGTAGACGACGATGGTGAGCACGGCGTTCAGCGCGCTTTTCGCCAGGTTGAACGGCACGACGGCGGGCAACAGCAGCGGGATGATGGCATCCGGCGTGCCGTACCAGAACGCCACGCCGATGGTGAGGTTCGAGACGATGGCGCCGAGCGTGGCCACGATGGTGCTCAGCACGAGGCCGCCGATGGCGACGCCGTAGGTGCGGTGCTTGCGATAGAGCAGCGCCGCCGGCAGCACGAAGAACACCGTGGCGCAGATGTTCATGAGCGAGCCCACCCATTCGCCTAGGATAAGGCCATGGATCACGGCGGCCACGGCGCCCACGATGACGCCGGCGCCCGGCCCGAAGGCGAAGCCGCAGACCATGGCGGGCATGAGCGAGGGATCGTAGGTCAGAAACGTCACGCCCGGGATGAGGGGGATCTGGACGAACGAGAGCAGCGAGGCGATGGCGCACATGAGCGCCATGGTGACGAGCTGCTTCGTCGACCATTTGTTGGTGTTCTCGAACTGGTAATCGGAGATGTTTTTCGTTTGCGCGTTCACGGCAAACCCCTTCCTTTCAGCAAGGCTCCGTCGGAAGGACCGGTTTTCCGCCTTGAAAAGAAAACAGGCCCGCATGAATTCCTTTCATACAGGCCTGTGGGTTTGCGAAACGTTCGAACGGGCACTGCCCCGAGCGCGGCGAAGGACAAGCGCCTTGCCGCAGGGCCCGCCCATCGCGTCGTGCAAGCTCTGCCTCTTCCATCCGGACTGTGACCGTTGGTCTCGGACTCGCACCGAGTCAGCCCGCTTGCGCGGGGTCGCGGACTTCCGGCGTGCGCCGGTTACCGCCAGTGAGGACTTTCACCTCGCCCTGAAACAGAATTCATTGCGGACATTGTAGGCGCACCGCCCGAACGCTGTAAACACCCGATTGGACGGGAACCCATTCGAAAACATCGTGGCAAGCGCTGCGAACGATAGCGCCAAGGCGTGCCCTCGGGGATGGCGCAGAACGCACGAGCAGCACGCGGAATCGCTGCGCGCGAGCAACGCAGGGCGCTTACGCTTCCGCGACCTCCTTCACTACCACGAGCAGCATCTTGAAGCGCTCGGGAGCCTTCACGGCATGCGGCACGCCGGCGGGCATCACGATGGCGCTGCCCGCCTCGACGCGGCTCGCTTCGCCATCGATCGTGATCTCGGCAGCCCCCTCCAGCACGCATGCGAGCGCATCGCCCGGAGCCGCGTGAGTGGAAATGCCCTCTCCCTCGTCAAATGAGAACAGCGTCATCTTGCAGCCTGGAGTCTGGGAAAGCGTGATGCTGTTGACTTTCCCCTCCTCGAACACCACCAAGTCTGCCACGTCGAACGGAATACGGTGCTCTACGTTTTTAATCAGTCCGCTCATAGCTCGTTCCTTTCTCCGTCCGTCGACGGAATGTCGGTTAGATTCCTGAACACGCTCAGAAGGCGCGACACGTCACCGCGAAACGCCCTACACGCACATCTGCAGCAGTTTGAACGCGCTGCGCCCTTCCACGGCGTGCAGCTCATGCGCAGGCACCATCAGAACCTCGCCCGCCTCAAGCGCTACGCGTCGATTCGACAGCACGATGTCGCATGACCCTTCAATTGCGTAGTACAGCATGTCGCCGAAGTACTCCTCTTCACTGACGCTCTCGCCGTCATCGAACGCGAGCACCGTGATGCTTGCGCCGGCGTCGAGCGTGGTAAGCGCCCTGCTCGAAACGTGGCCGGGATGATACGCAGTCAGATCGCTCAGGCGTATCGGCGCCTCGGTAGGAAGATTCCGCAATCCCATGTCCGTCCTTTCCTTTCGTGTGCGGCAAGCGCGCGAAAGAGTACCGCTACGATACCTTCGCGCCTGACATTCGTTTGTTGCCGCGGCAACAAAGTTGTCCACTGGAGCATATTGAGTGGTCGCCGCCCGCCGCCGCCATGCGCTTGCAGCGCGCTATGTCAAAAACGAGGTGCCGACAACAGTGATGTCCTTGCCGTCTAGTCGCACGATGCCCTCGTCGCGCATTCGTCCGAGCTCTCGCGAGAGGGCGCTGCGATCCACGCACAAATACCGCGCAAGCTCGCTGCGCGAAAAAGACACGCGCTGCTGCCCGCTACTGGACGCACAATCGCCCAGATACAGCTTCACGCGGTCGCGAAGGCGCTTTTGGGCAAGAATGTGCACCTTCCTATTGAGGAACACGTTCTTGCGCGAAAGCAGCCCTACCAGGTTGCCCAGCATGCATCCCGCGCTGCGCGGGGCTCCGAACGATCCAGCACGTCTAATCCGACCGGCGGAAAGCCACAGGACCACACAATCCTCGGACGCGAGCGCCTGGACCGGGGACGGCACGCCCGCGCACGCGATGCTCTCGGCGAACACATCGCCCGGTCTCATATGGGTCACGTTCGCAAGCGATCCGGACTCATCGTAAAAACCCACTTCGACGCCGCCCTCAACGACCATGCCTACCCGCGCTTGGGCGTCTCCGATGCGCACGAGCAGGCTTCCCTCTTCGTATGAGCGCACCGTGCCGCCAAGGTAGGCGAGCAGCTCTTCGTATGATTCCTCGTCAATGCCAGCGAACAGCGCGCTTGTCGCCATAGCCTGGATGAGCGCGGAATTTTTCTTGCCCGCCGTTGCCATGGCAACGCGTCTCCTTTGTTAGCTTTGACATACTTCATTGTGAGTTATATGAGGCTTACATTTTAAGCACAATCGACAGGAGGTGCCAATGGCACGAAACATCAACCGCCGGCAATTCTTCGCGCTGGCAGGAACCGCCGGCGCCGCATTCGCCCTAGGCGGAGCGCTCGCCGGCTGCAGCTCGTCGAACGACGCCGCTCCAAGCACGAGCGAAAGCGCCAGCTCCGAGACTGCATCCGAGAGCACGGCCTCATCCGGCCCCATTGAGGTCACGCTCGGCGTGCCGACCGCCCCGCCGACGCTGCCCGTCCTGCGCATGATTGACAGCAAGGCGCTCGGCGAGGACGTGACGATCAACCTGGACGTGTGGACGGCGCCCGACCAGCTCATCGCGATGGTGCAGGACTCCGAGCACGACATGTTCGCCTTCCCACTCACCGTGGTCTCCACGCTGTTCAATAAGGGCCTCGACGTCCGCCTCATGAACGTGAACACGTGGGGTGTGACGTACTTCCTTACGACCGATCCGAACTTCGGCAGCTGGTCGGACCTGAAGGGCAAAACCGTCCACATCCCGCTGCAGTCCTCCCCGCCCGACGCGCTGACCCAGTACTTCATCAATGAGGCTGGGCTTGTCCCTGGCGAGGACGTCGAAATCGTCTACGCATCGACTGACGAGGTCACGCAGCTGCTCGCTTCCGGCCAAGCACAGTACGCCACGCAAATCGAACCACAGGTCACGGCGGCGCTTTCGAAGAACCCGAATCTGCGCCGCGCCCTAAGCTTCGAGGAAGAGTGGCAGCGCGTGACCGGCACGGACACCATGATTCCCAACGCCGGCTTTGGCACGAAGCAGTCGTTCATCGACGAGAATCCCGATTTCGTGGCGGCTTTCCAAGACGCCTACCAAGAAGCGCTCGAATGGGTCGTCGCGAATCCGGCCGAAGCTGCGAAACTCGCCGAGGCGGAGCTCGGCATGCAGGCAGCCCTGGTCGAGCAGGCCATCCCGAACATGGGCCTGCACTTCAAGACGGCGCCCGACGCCGCAGCAGAACTCGCCGATTTCTACGAGCTCCTGCACGCCTACGACCCGTCCATGATCGGCGGGAACCTCCCGACCGAGGAGATGTACTACCAGGCTTAGCGCACCCGTTGGCCATGTCCTCGCAAGCGAACGCGACGCCCCCGCTCCATCGGGGGCGTCGCTCTGAAAGGATGCCATGCCGCCGCTGATTCAATCATTTGCACGAAAGCTACCCGCCCGCCTTGCTGCCGCCGCCATCGTGCTCGGCGTCTGGTGGGCACTTTCGCTTGCTTTCCCTCCGCTCGTCGTGCCGGACATCCCGACAGTCGCCGCCTCGCTCAAGAACATCCTCACCTCGCCCGATGGACAGGAGGCCATCCTCACCACTATCCAGCGACTCACGCTCGGGCTTGCAGGCGGCTTAGCGCTCGGCGGCATCATCGGCCTGCTTTCCGGCTTCAGCGCAAGATTCCACGATGTATGCTCCCCCATCGTCGGCATCCTGCAGACCGTTCCGCCCGTCTGTTGGGTCGTCATGGCGCTCGTATGGTTCGGGTTCAACGGACGGCCGGCCATCTTCATCGTGGCAGTTTCGACCATTCCTTACGTGGTGGTGAACCTGAGCGAGGGCGTACGCAACGTTGACCCCCAGCTCTTGGAGATGGCGCGCTGTTACCAGCTTTCGCGCACGAAAGTGCTCCGTCACATCATCCTTCCATCGGTGAAGCCATATTTTCGCTCGGCGCTCAAAATCTCGACCGGCGCCGCCTGGAAAATCGTCGTAATGGGCGAGGTCCTTACGACATCCACCGGCATTGGCGGCGAAATCGTCACAGCGCGCCTAAACCTCGCGCCCGAAGCCATTATCGCTTGGGCGGTCGTCGTGGTGGTCCTGTACTACCTCTGTCAGGCGCTGTTCTCCCTGCACCTTCCAAAAACCCTTACGAAAGGACCGCGATGATCTCGTTCGACCACGTCTCGAAAAGCCTCGACGGCCTGCCGGTCGCGGAAGACTTCGACCTCACTGTCGCCGACGGGGAAATCGTCGTGCTCATCGGCCCTTCCGGCTGCGGAAAATCGACGCTGCTGAATATGGCCGCAGGGCTCGCTGAGCCTGACGAAGGCTCCGTCGCCACCAATGAAGGGGCGGTCGGCTATGTGTTCCAAGAAAACCGCCTGCTGCCGTGGCGATCCGTGCGCGAGAACATCGAGCTGGTGAACCCGCAGGCGAACGAGGCCGACGTCAGCCGCATCATTGCTTCGGTCGGGCTGCGCGGGTTCGAGGACTATCCGCCAGTCCGTCTGTCAGGCGGCATGGCGAAGCGCTGCGCACTCGCTCGCGCGTTTATTTTCCCTAGCACGACACTGCTCATGGACGAGCCGTTCTCCGGCCTTGATTACAGCCTGCGCATGGAGATGGCAGAACTCTTGCTGAGCATGTGGCGCGAGCAGCGTCACGCCGTGCTGTTCGTCACCCACGAAATTGACGAGGCGCTCATGCTCGCCACGCGCATCGTCGTGCTCTCGGACCGGCCTTCGCGCATTGTGCGCACGTTCGTGCCGCCAGGCGCCGAAGGTCGCGATCCATCCGACGCTGCCCTTTCCACCATTAGGCGGCAGATTGTTTCTCTCGTTTCAGGGAAATGCCCCGCCGCGAGCGCCATCGCTTGGAAAGACGCGCCCGTGCAAGGCTTCGCATGCGAAAGCGCGCGTTTGGCCATCGGCCTTGATTGCGGCACGTTTTCCACGAAGCTCGTTGCATTCGACGCTGCGGGCAGCATGGCGTTTTCCTGCGAAGTCCGCCACAACGGCTCGCCGCGCACGTCGACTGCCGCAGCGTTGCGAAAGCTTGTCTCTGCCTTTCCCGCCGCACTCGACGCACCATGCCAGGCAACCGGCGTCCACAGCGCGAAACTGCTCAGCGCCGTGGAAGCGAGCGCCTTGATCGAAGAGATGCCCGCCCTCGTCACCGGCATGAGAACGCTCTGCCCGCAGGCACGCTCGCTCATTGATATCGGCGCCCAGAGCGCCCGCTACGTCACGTCGCTTTCAGAAGGCCTGCCACCACAGTTTGCGCGCAACCAACATTGCGCAAGCGGCACGGGATCGTTCTTCGAGGATCAGATGGGCAGGCTTGGGCTTCCTATCGAGCGCATCTCCGAAGTTGAGGCGTGCGCCACGTCGTGCCCGCAGATCTCCGGGCGCTGTGCGGTGTTCGCAAAGTCGGACATCGTTCATCGGCAGCAAGAAGGCGCCACCACTCCTGACGTCCTGGCAGGGTTGTGCCGCGCCGTCGCGCGCAATTTCAAGGCGACCGTCGTTCGCAATCTCCCCATCGAAACGCCCGTAGCGCTCGCGGGCGGCACCGTGCGCAACGAAGGCCTGGTGAAGGCGCTGCGCGCCACGTTTGGCCTCGACGAAGCCGAACTGGTCGTTCCCGATGACGCCCCGCTCGCCCTTGCGATCGGGGCCGCGGTCGAAGCGCGCGGCGCGATAGGCGCCCCTTCGTGCTCGGAACTCATGCAGGTTGTGGCCGCCGACCGCGTGGACGAACTGCCACGCCTTGCCGCGCTCGGCCCCTGGGCAGCGCCCGCCCAAAGCGACCCGCACCATCTGCCCGTACCGCACGATGCGCCCTGCTTCGTCGGAGTTGATGTCGGGTCAACGAGCACCGATCTTGCCGTCTGCGGGACGGACGGCACGCTTCTCGACCACTGGTACGTGCGCACCGGGGGCGATCCCTCCGCTGCAGTGCGCAACGTGTTCAACCAGTTCGCGCGCGCTCACCCTCATGCAATCGTGGGCGCGGTTGGCGTGACCGGGTCAGGACGCATCAAGGTGGGTCGAGCCCTGAGCGCCGATGTCGTTGAAAACGAGATCACCGCCCAAGCGACCGCCGCCATCCGCCTGTTCCCCGATGCCACGAGCGTGCTTGAGATTGGGGGCCAGGACTCGAAGTTCATTCAGCTGGAAAACGGCGTTCCCGTCGATTTCTGCATGAATAAAATCTGTGCGGCAGGCACGGGATCGTTCGTAGAGGAGCAAGCGGCGCGCCTTGGCCTGCCGCTTGACGAGGTGGGCGATCGTGCAGTGGCTGCACCCAATCCGGTCTATGTTGGCGAACGGTGCACCGTGTTCATGGAAAGCGCCGTGAACGACGCCTTGTGCGCCGGCGCGGACGTCGACGACGTCGCCGCCGGCATCTGCCATGCTGTCGTGGCAAATTACCGCGCGAAGGTCGTCGGCGGGCGTCCGGTCGGCCCTCGCCCCATCCTGCAGGGTGGCGTCGCATACAACCGCGGCGTTGTCGCAGCCTTCCGCGCGGCCTTCGGACAGGAGCTCACGGTGTCGCCCTGCTTCTCCGTCAGCGGTGCGTATGGCGCTGCCCTGCTCGCGCGTGAGAAAGCTCGCGAGCCTGGGTTTACGAGCGGATTCTGCGGCATCGACGCGGCAACGGGCGCCGCGCGGCAGCGCGCGGACGCCACCCAGCCTGCACGTGATGAGCCCCGACCGCACGACAGCGCGCCCTCCCGCGGTCAGGCGACCCTGCCTCATGAGTCCAATCCGCTGCTCGCTGGCTACGATGGAGCGATCGACCCGCGCAAACGCACGATCGGCATTCCCTTCGTCCTCATGATTCACAAGTTTTTCCCGATGGCAAACGCGTTCTTTACCGAACTTGGCTACAACGTCCTGCTCTCGCAGCCGACAAACGAGCGTATTGTCAAGCAGTCGCAAGACCTTGCGCAGACCGAAGCCTGCTACCCCGTCAAGCTCGTGTACGGGCACATGGCGCAGCTTGCCGAACTCGGGGTGGACTACCTATTCCTGCCCGCAGTCTACTCCATGCGCAACGAACACTCCGCGGCTGCGCACTGCTACGGATGCGTTCATTTACAGACCGCCGGGCGTGCCGTGTTCGAATCGCTCGGGCTCGAGCAGCAAGGAGTGAAGCTTCTCAACCCCACCTTCGACCTCGAACGCGGCAAACGAGGCATGGCGAGCGCCATGGTGCGCATGGCAGTGCAGCTCGGACACTCGCGCCCACAAGCCATGCGCGCGCTCGCCAAGGGAAAAGCAGCGATGGACCGCGCTCAGAAAGCACGGCTGTCAACCGTCCAGTCAACGCTTGATGCGCTGCAACCGGGCGAGAAAGCCATCGTGCTCATCACGCGACCGTACGGCACGAACGATCCAGTGCTCAATATGGGCATCCCGCGCATCCTGCGAGAGCGCGGCTACCGCGTGATCACGCAAAGCGCGCTGCCACTTGAGAACGTGGACCTTTCACACGACTATCCGGACATGTGCTGGCCGTTCGGCGAGCACATCATTGCTGCAGCGCGCATCGTCGCCGCAAACCCGCGCCTGTTCGCCATATACCTGACTAACCACGGATGCGGCCCCGACAGCATGTTGTCGCATCTGGTAAAGCACGAGCTTGGAGACAAACCAAGCTTATGCGTCGAGACTGACGAGCATTTTTCGCCAGTCGGGCTCATCACGCGCATCGAAGCGTTTTTGCGCTGCATCGAGGCGTGGAGCCCCGCCAGCCCGCAGTCGCGCATACGTCCGGCAGTCCCGGTCATGGCCAATCGTCCCGAACGCGCAGAAACCGTTTTGTTGCCCAGGTGCGCGGCGACACCGTACATTGCCCGCTACCTCGAAACGACCGGCGTACACCGCGAGACGCTTCCCGCCGTCGACGAAGAGATTCTGCGCGCCGGCAATACTGCCGTCGATGCGAAAGAGTACGTCGACTTCATCTCGTACGCCGGACTGATGAGAATCGCGCGCAAGATCGCGCACGATCGCAGCAGCAGCGGCGCAGCAACGGAAGCGGGCTCGAACGCCAGCACGATTCTGCTCGTTCCTTCGACGGAAGGCGCCGAAGCAGACAGCCAGTACGCGCACGTCCTTGCGCGCATGCTGCCCGCAGACGAGCGTCTGCGCCTTTGGGCACCGAAGCTGGAAACCCTGTTCGAACGCGCGCACGACCCCGAGCTTCTATTCCGTGCGATCGTCACATCCGACCTCATCGGCGCGACACGCCCGTCCGCGCGCGCCGCCCTTGAGCGCGACGTGCTCACTGGCGGCATCCCGCACACATCCGACCTTCCGGACCTCGCGCGCCGCGCGCACGCAACATGGGACGGCGACGCTCCGCGCCTCGGCATAGTCGGCGCGCTCTCGTGCGTGCACCTTATCGACGGCGGTATCGGGGAAAAACTCGAGTCACGCGGGTATCGGTTACTCCGCATGCCGCTCTCCGAAAGTCTCTGGTTCCTGTGCGGTGACGCGGCACCCTCACCCGATCGACAGCGAATCGCAGAACTATTCGCACGCACGCTGCGCGCTATCGACAAAGCGTGCCAGGGAGACTCCCCGTTCTCCACGGACCCGGCTTCCCTGATCAGGGATGCGGATGCGCTTTTCCCCCGCTTTGCCGGAGGACTTGGCCGCTATCGCACCGCAAAATCCGTGCAGCTTTCACGCTCATGCGACGCTGTGCTGAGCATAGCCCCTGAATACGAGAACACCGAAGCCGTGCTCTCGCTCGCGCGGATCCCGCTCTCCGGTCCGCTGTTCCGCTGCGCGGTTGGTGGCATGTGGGAAGCAGACGCGTGGAGTGCGCTCGACTCGTTCCTCCACTACGTAAAACGTCCAAGCGCATGACGGATGCGGCAGCAACCTCTCAGTGTCACCGCATCCGTCGTGCCACACCATGCCGCGAGATACACAAGGGCCGAGCGCCGGCAGCAACCTGCCATGGCGCTCGGCCTTGCGTGGAGCGATTGCGAATGCCGCCTGACGCGCAAGCGCACCATCCGGGCACGAAAATCTATTCGAAGTCGTACAGGTCTTTCGTGGCGACCTTGAACTCCTCGTAGATTTCTTCCGCGAAGGCCTCGTCCTCCACGAGCTCGAAGGCGGCTGGCTGGCCGTCCTCGTCCAGCTCAGTGACCTCCAGCATGACGACCTCGCCCGAGGACAGCGCCGGGTCGTCCTCCGTGACCGGGAAGAAGAAGCCGTAGCGCGCCTCACCGTGCAGGATCAGCCCCAGGAACTCCAGATCAACGTGCTCACCCTGCTCGTCCTCGAAGGTGAGCACCATGCCCTCTTCCACCGGCGGGCAGAAATTCGGTGCGCTTCCCGTCCTCATAGCGTGCCTTTCTCCTCGCGCCCGCGCGGGGCGTCTAACCATGTCCGTGTCACTATACCGCGAAGCGCCCATCCTGCGCGCGGTGCGTTCGGCAGTGCGCCATGCAACAGCGCATACAAAAAGCCCGCCGCACCTATGCTCGGTGCGGCGGGCTTCGCTTCATGCTGGAGGATGCGGGCTATTCGGCCTTCTTCTCCTTCTCGGCGTCCTCGGCGGCAGGAGCCTCGACCTCGGATGCCTCAGCAGCCTCGGTGGCGGGAGCGGCGTCCTCAAGCGCGCCTTCCACGAACGCCTCGGCCTGCTCGGCAGTCGCCGGAGCGGCGTCGACGTCGGCATCAGCGTCGAGGTCGGCATCGACGTCGGCGGCGTCGACCGGCTCAGCCTTCTCAGGCGCGGAGGCCACGAGCTGGCCACGACGACCGCGGCCGCGACGGCCCTCCTCGACCGGCTTGAACTCCAACTCCGGCGGCGCGTCGACCTTCTTGGCCTTGGACGCCTCGTCCGGGTCGTCGGCGTGCAGCTTCGCCCAAGCGTCGGCCATGGACGTCACCTCTTCGGCGCCCTCGGACTCCTGCGCGCGGCGCGCTTGCTGGGCGCTGGCGGCAGGCGTGGTCTTCGCGGCGGCCTTGCGCTTGTAGTGCGGCGCCGGCGCGGTGGACGCGGACTTCTTCGCCTTGGTCGCGGTGGTCGCGACAGCGCCCTCCGCGCCCTTGGCAGTGGCATCGGAAGCGGCCTTCTTCGCCGTCTTGGCGATCGGCGTGGAGATGCTCGGGTGCGCGAACTCGAAGCGGCCCACCTCGTCGCCGTACTTCGCAGCCAGGCGCTTGTAGACCGGCTCGCGCGTCTTCCAGATGGCGTAGAGCGGCGTTGCCACGGCGATGGACGAGTAGGAGCCGCACACCAGGCCGATGGTCATGGCGAAGGCGAAGTCGCGCAGGGTCTCGCCGCCGAACAGCAGCATGGCCACGACCGGGATGAGCGTGGACAGCGTCGTGTTGATCGTGCGGACGAACACCTGGTTGATGGAGTGGTTCGCCATGGTCATGAACGTGCACTTGATGTCGGTGTTCTGCATGTTGTCGTTGATGCGGTGGAACACGACGACCGTGTCGTAGAGCGAGTAGCCCATGATGGTGAGCAGCGCGGCGATGGTGTTCGGCGTGACCTCGCGGCCGAAGAGCGCGTAGACGCCCATGACGAGCACCAGGTCGTGCAGGAGCGCGACGATGGCCGTGACGCCCATCTTGTACTCGAAGCGGATGCCGATGTAGGCGATGATCAGCAGCAGCGAGACCACGAACGCGATGAGCGAGGAGCGGACCACGCTGGCGCCCCAGTCAGGGCCGATCGTGGAGACCTCGATCGTGTCGTTCTGCAGTCCCAGCGTGTCGGCCACCTGGTTCGCCGCGGCGCTCGCGTCCTCGGCGGAGGTGGTGGCGGTGCGCACGAGGAAGCCCTCTTCGCCGTCGGCGTTGGTGGTCTGGACGGTGGCGTCCGGCTCGCCCGCCTCGTCGAACGCGTCGCGCATCTGCTCGATGGTCACGTCGCCCGTACCGTGGAAGGCAATGGAGGTGCCGCCCACGAACTCGATGCCGAAGTTCAGGCCGCGCACGCCCGTGATGACGAGGGCGGCGACCACCAGGACCGCGGAGATGCTCAGCAGCACCTTGCGCACGCCCAGGAAGTTGATGTCGTGCTTGATGAAGCGGCCGCGCGGCTTGCGGGCGGCCTCAGCGGCGGCAGCGCCCTCGGCGCCGGCGCGCTTCTCGGCGGTGGCGGCCGTGGCGGCGGCGTTCATCTCCTCGCCGGTCTCGGCGGCGGCCACGGACATGCCCTCGGCCTCAGCAAGGCGCTTGTAGTCCTCGGCAGCGGCCAGGCTCTCGCGCGTGCCCCAGAAGCCCGGGTGCTTCGCGATGGTGCGCGGCGCCATGATGCGGATGAGCGGCGCCTTGAAGAGCAGCATCATGACGATGTCGCACAGGATGCCGAGCGCCAGCGTGAGGCCGAAGCCCTTGACGGACGCGGACGCCAGGAAGAACAGCGTGAGCGCCGAGACCAGGGTCACCAGGTCGGCGTCGATGGAGGTCTGGATGGCGTGGCGCACGCCCGTGATGGACGCGGCGCGGACACTGCGGCCCATGCGGATCTCCTCACGGAAGCGCTCGAGCGTGAGGATGGAGGAGTCCGCCGCCATGCCGATGGTGAGCACGATGCCTGCGATGCCCGCGAGCGAGAGGCTGAACAGGCCGAAGTGGGAAAGCGTCGCCAGGATGCCCAGGTAGAGCACGGCGAAGATGAGCATGGCGCCCGCGGCGATGACGCCCAGGCCGCGGTAGAAGATGAGCAGGTAGAGCATCACGATCAGGATGCCGATGGCGGCGACGAGCACGCCGGAAGCGAGCGCGTCCTGACCGAGCGTCGGGCCGACGACCTGGCTCTGGGAGTACTCGAAGCTCACCGGCAGCGAGCCGGACTCGAGCACGGTCTTCATGGCCTGCGCGCCCTCCTGGGAGTAGCCGCCCGTGATGGACACGCGGCCGTCCGTGATAGCGGACTGCACGGCGGGCGCGGACTGCACCTCGCCGTCAAGGATGATGACAATCTGGCCGTGGTCGGACACGAGGTCCTGCGAGGCCTCTGCGAAGGCCTCAGTGCCTGCGGCGTCGAGCTCGAGGTTGACGGCGTAGTTCGCCGAGGTCTCGCTCTCGCGGTCCACCGTGACGTTCACGATGTTGGCGCCGGTGACGATGGGATCGTAGGTGCCCTCCTCGACCTCCAGGTTGATGGTCTCGCCGGAAGGCAGGCTGTTACCGAGCTCGTCGGTGTAGGTGCCGGAGCTGCCGTACTGGCCGCTCTGAATCTGGGACTTCACGTTCTCGTCCGTGAAGGAGTCGAGGCGCGCGAACTCCAGCTGACCGGTGCGGCCGATGGTCTCAAGGGCGTCCTGCGCGTCGGACAGGCCCGGAATCTGGACCAGGATCTGGTCGGTGCCCTGCACCTGAACGGTGGCCTCGGACGCGCCGAGCGCGTTGACGCGGCTTTCGATGATCTGGCGGCTGGCCTCCATGTCCTCGGAGGAGACGTCGCCTCCTTCGGTGCTGTGGGCGGTCAGCACGACCGACAGGCCGCCCTGGATGTCCAGGCCCTGGTTGATCTTCTCCTGCGGGGGCGTGAACATGAACACGGACCCCAGCACGAGCAGCGTGGTCAAGACCAGCAACCAGACGTTGCGGCGGTCGGTGCCCCGCTTCTTCTTATCCCGCGCGTTCGCCATCGGATAATCCTCTTTCTTCTCTTGCCTCGCGCGCTGGCAGGTCTTTCCCTCCCCCGTCGGCGCGCCTTGCGTGCGCTGAATGCGCAGACGGCACCTTTCGGTGCCGTCACTATACGAACCGTCCTATTATGCCACGACCCCTGCACGCCGGCTGGAGGAATCGTAGAGTTTTAGTAATCCTTCGCTGAAGGCGAATGCATCCACTCCTGGTAGAACTCCTCGTAGGCGTCCGCCAGCACCGCCTCGCGCGCGCGGCGCATGAGGTCGAGCAGGAAGTGCAGGTTGTGCACCGACAGCAGGATGCCGCCGAGCATCTCGTTGCTTTTCACCAGGTGGCGGATGTACGCGCGGCTGTACTGGCGGCACACCGGGCAGTCGCACTGCGCGTCGAGCGGCCCGAAATCGCGCGTGTACTTCGCGTTGCGCATGTTCATGCGGCCCGTGCTCGAGAACGCCGTGCCCATGCGGGCCGTGCGCGTGGGCAGCACGCAGTCGAACATGTCCACGCCCTCGCGCACCGCGCGCACGAGCGTGGTGGGGTTGCCAACGCCCATGAGGTAGCGCGGCTTGTTCTCGGGCAGGGCACGGGCAACCTCACCGAGCGTTTCGAACATGAGATCGTGCTCTTCGCCCACCGAGTAGCCGCCGATGCCGAATCCGCCGAAGTCCTTGTGGCCCGCCGCCACCGACTCCTCGCCGATCTGGCGCAGCCGGCGCACGCTCTCCAGGCGCAGGTCAAGGTGCATGCCGCCCTGGACGATGGCGAACAGCGTCTGGTCTTCGCGCGTGTGCGCGGCCAGGCAGCGACGCGCCCAGTTGGCGGACAGCTCCATGGCAGCCTGCACGAACTCGCGCGTGGCGGGGTACGGCGCGCACTGGTCGAGCTGCATGGCAATATCGGCGCCCAGGTCCATCTGGATGCGCATGTTGTCCTCGGGCGTCCAGCGCACGTAGGAGCCGTCGTAGATGGAGCGGAAGGTCACGCCGTCGGCGTCGAGCTTGCGCGTGTCTGCCAGCGAGAAAATCTGGAATCCGCCCGAGTCCGTGAGCATGGGCCCGTCGTAGTTCATGAAGCGGTGCACGCCGCCCGCCGCCGCGACCACGTCCTCGCCCGGCCGCTGGGACAGGTGGTACGTGTTCGCCAGCACCACCTGACTCTGCAGGCTGCGCAACTGGTCGACCGTCACGCCCTTGACCGTGGCAGCCGTGCCGACCGGCATGAACATGGGCGTCTGGAAGCTCCCGTGGGCCGTCTCGTACGTGAGCGCGCGGGCGTGCCCGCTCGTCGCGTCAACGGTGCAGTCGAACAGCGCCATTACGCCTCCGCTCCCGCGCCGCCAGCCTGCGCCGCGGCCTCTTCCATGGCGCGGGCGCCCGCTTCGTCGAAGGCGTCCTCGCCCAGCTTCGGGGCCGTCTCCGCGGCGCTCGCGCTGACCTGCGACTCGCCCGGCACCACGCCGACCACCGGGGCGGTGCACACCGCAGGGTCCGCGCAGTTGGGCAGCGCGCGCACGAACTCCAACAGGTCTGCCATGGTGCCGTGCTGGACGCTGTCCACGTCGAAGTCGTTCGGGTTGAGCAGGCAGTCCGTCACCAGGTACGCCGGCATGCCCAGCCGCATGCACGCCAGGTCCTCCTTGGTATTGTTGCCCACCACGAGCACCTCTTCCGGACGGCAGCCGAAGGCGCGCAGGTTCTCTTCGAAGTACGCCGGGTGCGGCTTGATGGCGGTGGAGTTGTCGTACACAGTGATGCGCTCGAACCATGCCGGATCGAGGTCGCCCCAGTTCAGACGCCACTGCGTCGCGCGGAGCGGGAACATGGGCATGGTGGTGAGCGCCACCGGGTAGCCCTTCGCGCGAAGCGTCTCCACCACCTCGGCGGACAGCGGCTCGGGCGGCATGCCGGAGCCGATCTCGCCGAAGTCGCGCTCGTAGAACTCGTCAAGCAGCGTCTGCCACATCTCGACGTCCTCGGAGCCCATGCGCTCCAGGAACACCTTCCAGAAGCACTCGCAGTTCGTGGCGCCCGGATGGTCGCCCGCCATCGCGTAGATGCCGGCGTTCAGCGCGTCGGAGAACGCCTTCGGGTCGTGGCCGCGCTCGGCGACGAAGCCCTTGAGCGCCAGATAGTAGCCGCCCATGAACCGGTCCATGTCAAGCGGCAGCAGCGTGCCGTCGAGGTCGAAGAACACGGCGCGGTAGGTTGTCTGCTGGTCCATGTCGTTCCTTTGCTTCGCGTGCGGGCGGCCGGCTGCGCGCGCCCTGCAGACGCCGCACGGAACCCCGGCATCGAAGCACATCGCGCCCGCCAGGCCGGCGTGCCGAGACGCCGACGAAGGCCGCCCCTCTCATGTCCGTGCTAGTATAAGGCAGCTTGAAAGGAGCGCTGGCAGTCCCATGAAAATCCTACTCCACGCCTGCTGCGGGCCGTGCTCGCTCGAACCTGTGCGCCTGTTGCGCGAGGCCGGTCACGAGCTTGCTGTGTACTACGCGAACTCGAACATCCACCCGGAAGCCGAGTACGAGCACCGCTTGGACACGCTGCGCGCGTGGGCGCGCGACGAGGGCATCCCGGTCATCGAGGGGCCTTACGACGTGGCCGCGTGGGAAGAGGCCGCCGGGCGCTTCGGCGCCAGCATGGACACGCGCGAGGAACGCTGCCGCGCGTGCTACCGCCTGCGCCTCGAGGAGACGGCGCGCTACGCCGCAGCGCACGGGTTCGACGCCGTGTCCACAACGCTCTCCGTGAGCCCGTACCAGTACACCTCCGTCATCGAGGAGGAAGTGCACCGCGCCGCCGAGGCGACGGGGATCGAGCCCGTCTTCGAGGACTTCCGGCCCCAGTACGACGAGGCCACGCGCCGCAGCCGCGCGCTCGGCATGTACCGGCAGAACTACTGCGGCTGCCGCTACTCCGCCGCCGAAGCAGCGCGCGAGCGCGCCGAGCGCAAGGCCGAGCGCGCGGCGAAGAAGGCCG
>CASEJD010000087.1 GCA_949288145.1 uncultured Coriobacteriia bacterium | reverse complement strand
CTGGCACCGGAACGGGCGGCGGCCAAGGCGCTGGCCACGGCGCGGGCCACGGTGCCGGCCACGGCCGCGGCGCGGAATAATCGCAGCATGCACGCGGTTTCGTTTTCGCGTCCGCTCCCTTTGCCGTTTCTGATGTTACGTGTTTGAGTCAAGCGCACGTGTGCGCAAGGGCGCAATCCGAGTGAGCTACAATAGCCCGATACGTTCCTGCCGGGCGCATGGCGCGCGGCGAACGATCTGTCCGGAATCATGAACAGGAGCGCACATGGCACACGAAGAGAGCATGCCCGAAATGACCGCCCAGGATGCGAACAAGCTGGGTAAGAAGATCACCACGCTGCGCGAGGCCCATCACCTGAGCATTCAGGACCTGGCCGACCGCTGCAGCTGCGACGTCGAGGTCATCGAAGGGCTGGAAGGCGGCGAGCTACCCCCGTCGCTTGCGCCGCTCATCAAGATCACCCGTGCGCTCGGCGTCCGCCTGGGCACGCTCATGGACGACGACGAGTCGTACGGCCCTGCATACATCAGCTCCGAGCAGATGGAAGAGGTCACGCGCCTGAAGAGCCTGCAGACCTGCAGCGACGCAGGTGACCTGAGCTACTTCAGCCTGGCTGCCGGCCGCCCGTCCCGCCACATGGACCCGTTCATCATCACCGTCACGCCCTCCGGCGAGATGGATCACGAGCTTGTCGGCCATGAGGGCGAAGAGTGGCTCTTCGGCATGGAAGGCTGCATCGAGATCGAGTACGGCCAGGGCAACGTCTACGTCCTGCACCCGGGCGAGAGCATCTACTACGACTCCATCGTCCCGCACCAGGTCCGCGCCCACGATGGCCAGAACGCCAAGTTCCTCGCCGTTGTCTACACGCCGCTGTAGGAGGAAGCTTTCATGACTGACACCAAGATTCCTGTCTTGCCGGCCGACGTGGTGGCGGCCGCCAAGGCGGCGGGCGAGCCTATTCCGGGCTCGCAGGATTTCCCGCTCCATTCCGAGAAGACCATCGGCCAATACTTCCGCGACCAGGTGGCCATCGAGCCCGACCACGAGTTCGTCGTCTACCCGGACCGCGACCTGCGCTGGTCGTACAAGGACTTCGACGTGCGAACCGACAACCTGGCGCGCGGCCTGCTGGCCAT
Organism: uncultured Coriobacteriia bacterium; assembly: GCA_949288145.1. Taxonomy (GTDB): domain Bacteria; phylum Actinomycetota; class Coriobacteriia; order Coriobacteriales; family Eggerthellaceae; genus Aveggerthella. Next base: position 26,280 of record CASEJD010000087.1, on the reverse strand, counting down.
CGGCCTGAAGCCGGGCGACCACCTGGGCGTGTGGGCGCGCAACATCCCCGACTGGCTCACGTTCATGTACGCCACGGCCAAGATCGGCGTGGTCATGGTCACGGTCAACCCCGTGTACAAGAGCCACGAGCTCGATTACGTGCTCAAGCAGTCCGACATGAAGGCGCTCTGCGTCATCGACCGCTACCGCGACGTCGACTACCTGCAGATCATCCGCGACCTCGTGCCCGAGACGCTCACGCAGGAGCGCGGCCATCTGGAGTCCGAGGAGTACCCGTTCCTCAAGCACATCATCTACATGGGCCCGGAGAAGCACCGCGGCTGCTACAGCGTGCCCGAGCTCATCCTGCTCGGCAGCTACATGCCTGACGATGCGCTCATCGAGGCGGAGAAGCAGTTCGACAACAACGACGTCGTCATGATGCAGTACACCTCGGGCACCACGGGCTTCCCGAAGGGCGTCATGCTCACGCACCGCAACATCCTGAACGACGGCTTCTACATCGGCGAAGGCCAGAAGCTCACGCCGGCTGACCGCGTGACGCTTCCCGTGCCGTTCTTCCACTGCTTCGGCTGCGTGCTCGGCGTCATGGCGTGCCTCACGCACCGCTCCACCATGATCATCGTGGAGGAGTTCGACGCGAGCCTGGTGCTCCAGGCCATCCACAAGGAGCGCGCGACGGCCGTCTACGGCGTGCCGACCATGTTCATCGCCGAGCTCAACCACCCCGACTTCGAGAAGTTCGACCTGTCCAGCCTGCGCACGGGCATCATGGCCGGCAGCTCCTGCCCGCCCGAGACCATGCGCGAGGCCATCGACCGCATGAACCTGCGCGAGCTCACCATCTGCTACGGCCTGACCGAGACGAGCCCGGTGTTCACGCAGACGAGCGCCGACGACGACCTCGAGCACAAGTGCGAGACGGTGGGCAAGCGCCATCCTCCGGTGCTCGTGAAGATCGTGGACCCGGAGACGGGCGAGGAGTGCGGCATCGGCGAGCCGGGCGAGCTGTGCTGCAAGGGCTACAACGTCATGAAGGGCTACTACAAGATGCCCGAGGAGACGGCGAAGGCCATCGACGAGGACGGCTACCTGCACTCGGGCGACCTGGGCACGGTGGACGAGGACGGCTACTACCGCGTGACCGGCCGCGTGAAGGACATGATCATCCGCGGCGGCGAGAACATCTACCCGCTCGAGGTCGAGAACTTCCTGCTCGGCATGCCGGGCGTGCTCGACGCGCAGGTCGTGGGCATCCCCGACAAGCGCCTGGGCGAGATCGTCGGCGCGTTCATCCGCACGCGCCCGGGCTACGAGGACATGACCGAGGACGACGTGCGCGCCTACGCCATCCCGCGCATCGCGCGCTATAAGGTGCCGAAGCGTGTCTTCTTCGTGGACGACTTCCCGATGACCCCGTCCATGAAGGTGCAGAAGTTCAAGCTGCGCGAAATGGCGAAAGAACTCTGCGGCATCGACTGGTGCTAAGGCAAAGGTTCCGCTGGCCTGCCGGCTGGCGGAACCGCTCGACGCTGCGAAGCGCCAGGGCATCGAATCTTGCCATTCAGCGGAGCTGCGGCAGACCGAAGTCCAGCCTGTGACGCCGCTTGGCTAGCGCCAAGCGGCGTCGCGCCTTCTCAGGCGCATAGTCAGGGACTGAACATGCCAAAGGGCATGTTCACTTATGTCAATCTTCGACGTCCTGGCGCTTCTCGCTGTCATTTCGGCGACCTGTGCGATTTCGTTGGCTCGCACGAGCGATACCGCCCCTACCTACCCCGCCGTCGTTCGACCGTTGGCCTTGGGGGCGAACGTGGGCGAGCACCGCGCCCCCTACAATACTCCACGAAGGCGAGAGAGATTATCCCATCGCGGAGAGATAGGAGGGCGCCATGCGCGTGCTCGTGGTGAACGCCGGTAGTTCCAGCCTGAAAAGCCAGCTGCTGGAGACGGACGGCAAGATTTCCCTTATGAAGTGCCTGGCCGAGAAGGTGGGCACGCCGGACGCGTACATGAACGTTTCGTTCGCTCCGGACTTCAGGAAGACCAAATATCAGATGCCGGGCCTGTCGGTCGACCAGTGCCTGGCGAAGCTGCTCGACATCCTGGTGGAGGACCCGGAGTCTCCCATCAGCGCGCTCGACCAGATCGACGCGGTGGGCAACCGTATCGTGGCGGGCGGCGAGTACTTCACGAAGTCGGCCGTCATCGACGACGAAGCGCGCGAGAAGCTCACCCTGTGCGAAGAGCTGGCGCCGCTGCACAACCCGCCGGCCGACGCCTGCATCGACATGATGCGCGAGCACATGCCGAACACGCCGCAGGTGGCCGTCTTCGACACGGCGTTCCATTCCACCATGCCGCCGAAGGCGTACCTCTACCCGCTGCCGCGCGAGTACTACGAGAAGTACCGCATCCGCCGTTACGGCGCGCACGGTACGAGCCATCGCTACGCTGCCCAGCAGGCGGCGAACCTGCTCGGCCGCCCGCTGCGCGATTTGGGCATTATCACGTGCCACCTGGGCAACGGCGGCTCCATCACGGCCGTGAACCACGGCAAGTCCATCGACACCACCATGGGCTTCACGCCGCTCGAGGGCCTCATGATGGGCACGCGCTCGGGCAGCATCGACCCGGCCATCGTGACCTACCTTATGCGCCGCGAGCACAAGACCTTCGACGAGATGGACCGCATCCTGAACAAGGAGAGCGGCATCCTGGGCGTGTCCGGCCTGTCCGCCGACATGCGCGACGTGCTGCAGGCGGCCGACGAGGGCGACGAGTGGGCCGAGCTTGCCATCGAGATGTACGTGCATCGCGTGCAGAAGGCCATTGGCGGCTACTACGCCATCATGACGCGCACGGACGCTGTTGTCATGACGGCGGGCATCGGCGAGAACTCCGCCGAGCTGCGCGAGCGCATCTTCGCCGGCCTGGCGCACATGGGCATGATCCTCGACAAGGACCGCAACAACGTCACGGGCGAGATTGGCCTCAACCGCGTCATCAGCATCGACGACAGCCCCATCAAGATCTGCATCGTCACGGCCGACGAGGAGATCCGTATTGCCCGCGAAACGGACAACCTGGTGAGCCAGCTGGGGTAACGCCAATACGGGCGCTGCCATGAAGCGACGGTGCGGCGAAGGCGCGAACGAACGAAGCGGAAAGGCGAAAAATTCTGCTTCACATTCGGCGCGAGTGTGCTAATATATCCGTCGCTGCTTCGAAAGAAGAAGCATCGGGTTGTGGCTCAGTTTGGTAGAGCGCTGCGTTCGGGACGCAGAGGTCGCAGGTTCAAATCCTGTCAACCCGACCATCTAAAACAGAGGCCGGCCGCGCAAGCGCCGGCCTTTTTCGTGCCTGGGGCAGCGGCTAGCGGAAACGGGCTGTTGCGCACCGCCGCTGCTGCCCAGAAAACCGAATCTACCTCTGCCGAAGGCAAGGTTGCAGCCGCACTTCGTCTGGCATGCTTTTTCTTTGTAAAGAATCGCATTCGGACGCTTTGACACGCTCACGAAAATTCTTGAAAAACCTGATGGGTTCTTTCAATTTTCCTGAAGTCTCTCTAACGTGCGCTTTTATGACGATTTCTACAATAGTGAACGCTTCGGCATTCATCTGTAGATTGCAGTCGAGAAAGGCGTCGCGCTCCACCATGAAGATTGTCGCGAAGTTGCAGCACCCGGGCGAACTGCGCGCTTTCGATACTTCCCGCAGGAACCGCACTCGCTTCCTCAAACGCGCGCGCATGGTCCTGTGCGTTGTGGTGGCGTTGACGTGCATGATGCCGGGTTCTACGGGGCGAGCGGAGAACGAATCGGCGAGCAGGCCTATCGAAGGCACTTCTGCCGAATTGGCGCGAACGGATTATATTGCGGACGCGCAGCCCGAGGTTGCGTCCTCCGATCCCTCCGACGAAGGCTCGGAAGGCGAGGATGCTGCTGGCGAGAATGCTGCTGGCGAGAATGCCCCGGCACATGAGCCCTCTTCCAATGGAGAACGCGCCAAGGACGACAATGCTCTCGAGGGCGACAATGAGTCCAAGGGAGAGAATCCTGAACACGAAGAGGCCGTCGAAGACGACTCTGCGGTCGTGAACAGCTTCCCCGACGTGGGAGTTGCCTTAGCTGCCGAGGGGCGGCAAGATGTGAAAACGCTCGAGGAGTTTATCCAGGCAATCGAAGACCAGGTCCCTGTGATCAACGTGACGGAGACCTTGAACGACGGCAAATGCAGCACGGATGGATGGCTTGGCTCGGACGACGCAAATAGAGACGAAGGCCATAATCCCGTTCAAATTAACTACGACCTGGAAATAACGAGCGATAACGAAAGTCAGATTTGGTACACATGGTTCGAGGTGAAAGCTGGCGGCTCGCTGACGCTCTCGGGAAATGTGTACGTGAACGGTGATAGAGGGATCCTGTCGCAAAGCGATCCCATCAACCCCGTTACGGTCGGAGATGACGGAACGTTCAATCTCAAGGATCAGGCTCGCCTGTCCTCAGACAATGGTAGAACAGGTTCCACCGAAGGCATGCCGGTCGTGGTTGAGGGCGGTGGCAGGGCATGCCTCTCTTCTAGTTCGTCCCACTATGGGTCCTCGGGCTGCGTTTGGGTGAAGAGCGGCGGCTACTGCGAGATCTCTGCTGGGGAATACACGACAGAAAACGACATGGACCAGGCTTTTGCCGATTTCGGCAATCCTGGCACCGGTCACGCCGCCATTGACATCGAACAAAACGGGAAAGTTGATATACACGGCGACGGAGTGGTTCGCATAGACAGCGTTCGCAGCCAAGGCACGCTAACCGCGGACAACGCGTATTTCGAGAAAGTCGAGAAAGATGGCAGCTACAACAATAACCCTTTGCTTCTAACGCTCGACGGCGGTGTGACGTGGCTGACGGGATGCACGTTCAACACGCAAAATCTAGATGTCGGGGGAATCCATTCGGGCATTGTGGCGGAAGAAGGAGGGGGGACGTACGTCTACGCTCCTGACGAAAGCAACAAGCTCTCTGTCTCGAATTACGGCGACACATACTACGTAGGCGCTCCTACCGTTGAATGGAGCGAGGACGTCCAGCGATACGTGCTGTCCATCGAGAACTATCAGCATACCGACACACGAGTTGAGCGTCGTTATTTCTTAGGGCCGAACGCGGCGTTCTCTTCTTTGGAGGAATCGCAGGACGTTATTCCAGAATCATTGGGAAAAGACCCCCTTGCCGACGCGCCCTTGGGCAGCACGGAAGACATCACGGTTAATCCAAGCAATATCGCACCGTACGTGTTTGGTGTGGTGGAAATCGAGGCAGATTCGATTAAACAAAGAGGCGAAACGGTGATTCAAGCAGGCACCATTCACGTCTATGGCCCCACATCGCCCATGGACGCCATTAGCGTGAGCATCACCTGGGGGAACATGGCATACGACTACGCGGCGCCGAGCAGATGGAACCCGGAGACCCACGAGTACGAGGGATTGGGCGGCGGGGGCTTTTCGAGCCCAGCAAACGGCGAACGCGGATGGGTCACGGTCTCGCAATCAGTCGTTTCGCTGCGCCCTTTGCAGGCGGAGCTTTCGTTTGAGCCGACAAGTGACGCGTCAAGCTGTTTTGCGGGCAACGTCTCGGGCTCGTTTTTGTTCGACGGAGGGAACCAAGCCGTCCAGCTAGAAGGGACGACGGCCTACACCGGGCTGCTGACTCTGGGCTTGACGGCGGATGAAACCGTGCAACCGTTCGAAGGCGAGCAGCTCGTCGGAACCGCAAAAGTCACGATCAGCCACACGAAATCCCAAGGAGCACCATCATGACCGAGTCCTCCAACAATCTGCACGAGACCGACGTTCGCTCTCCGGACCCCGGCGCCGTCAACCCGGCGGTGCCGATTACGCCCGCGGAACAGTCTGACGAGGCAAAGAAAAAACGCCGGCGCATCGTCACGGTCGCGTGCGTCGCTCTTGCCATCATCGTCGTCTTGCTCCTGCTGCTCACCCAATGCAGCGGCGCCCAGCGCGTTGAATTAGCGCCCGAGCAGGACGTCTCTGCGCAAAGCCTAGGGCAGGACGAGGAGAAGATGCAAGCCGACGAAGGCGGCGGGGCGGTCAACATCACCTATTCCGGCACCGCGCGGATCGACCTTGCGGCCAAGACGGTCTCCATGCACCTGGAGAACCCGTCGCGCTCAACGCACGATATGGCCATCGAGCTGGTTATCGTGAGCGGCGGCAAAGAGACGGTCGTCGCCGAAAGCGGCTTGGTGCCCGCAGGCTATGAGCTTTCCACCATGGACCTGTCTGATTCCGTGCAGCTGGCTGCCGGGTCGTACCAGGGTTTCTACCGCATCTCGTTCTTCGATCCGGGCAACAGCGAGAAAGCGTACATGCAAAGCCAGGTCAACCTGGATTCCGTCACGGCGTCATAACGCCGTCGAACCGGGCATGGGCGACATTCGTCGCTTGCCGATAGAGCACCATGAGGCATATGGGAGAAAGGAACAGCATGGTCGCAAAACACACCAAGGTCACGGGCAAGAAGGCGCTGCTCGCCTTTGCCGTCTCCGGCGCGCTGCTTGTCGGCACCGCCGCCCCGGCAATGGCGGCCTCGCCGATTACATCCGCCGGCGGAACGGACACTGCCGACGTCAAGGCTTCGTACGTGAAGGACGGGAGTCAGGGCGCTACGTACAGCGTGAACGTCACGTGGGCGAACATGGACAAGTTCGAGTTCACGGGCAAAACGGGGCAGACGTGGAACCCTACAACGCACACGTACAGCGGTGGGACGGGTGATGGCTCTTGGAGCAATGACGGAGGAAGCGGAACCGTCACGGTCGTCAACCATTCCGACGTCAAGGTGAACGTTGACGCTTCGTACCAGGCTGAGTCGGGCTACTCGGACATCAACGGCATCTTCGCCTTGAACGGAGGTTCCGGCAGTTCCTCGATCCTTGAATCGGGCGTTGGGTGCACTCCTGATAATGCCGACCAAGACGTGTTCACGCTGACGCTTAGTGGGGACGGAAGCGCTCTCACCAATGTCACCAATCCGGCAAAGGTGGGCACCGCCACCGTCACGATTTCGGCTGCTAGCTAACGGCATTCTGCAATTCCGGCCCTATCCGGGGTCGCGGGCAGACGCAACGATGGCGGCACGTCCGGGCGCGCACGCTTCGGGGTTTTCGCTCCGAAGCGTGCGTTCTCATTCTAGCCGACGTGTCCTGCGAGTTTGCGCACTTTGGCGGGGTCGTGCGCATGGGCGCGCGTCGAGCGCCGAAGGCGCTGATCGCGGCATGTCGCATGAAGCGCGCACGCGTGTTTTTCTCTTGAACACATACGTGCTGTGCTAGAATACTGGCCGCTTGTGGGGACGCGGGCATTGGGAAACCGCCGATGAACGCAGCATTCCGCAAGACCGGGCGCGCTCGCACGAAGCGCGTTTCGGATGCCTCCGCGCGGACGGGGGCTGTCGGAACAACGCATACTTGGAGGCATGCATGAGGATTTTTGGCATGGGCTTGCCCGAACTGCTGGTCATTCTGGTCATCATCCTGCTGATCTTTGGCCCGAAGAACCTTCCAAAGCTCGGTAGCGCCCTGGGCAAGACGGTCAAGGGTCTGCGCGAGGGCATGGGCTCGAAGGAGGAAGAGGCCGAGACCGAGGTCGAGGCTGCCGTTTCCGAGAAGCCGGCCCCGAAGAGCACTTCCAAGACGGAGGAGTAAACAGACGCCGCAGGCGTTTGATGCGCGAACACAGGCGCGGCGCTCAAGGTGCCGCGCTTTTTCGTAGAGCGCCGCGCGTGGCGGCGGCTCGCGTTCGGTAGGACATGCCGTGCGCAGGGCTGCTCCAGGCGAAGGCGCTCGCCCGCGTTTTTTGGCCGCACGGCCACAGCGCGGTTTCTCAAGCAAGATATGGCAGCAAGCACACAGGGAGGGACCCCACCATATGGCTGACCGCGATTACATCCTGACTGAAGAGGGCAAGGCGAAGCTCGAAGAGGAGCTGCATTACCTGGAGACCGAGAAGCGCGCCGAGATCGGCGAGCGCATCAAGGTCGCGCGCGAGTTCGGTGACATCTCCGAGAACTCCGAGTACGACGACGCGAAGAACGAGCAGGGCATGATGGAGGCGCGCATCGCCGAGATCACCCGCATCCTGGGCGACGCCACCGTCGTCTCTGCGCCGAAGCGCTCCAACAAGGTGAACATCGGCTCCGTCGTCACCGTCGACATGGGCGGCCGCGAGCGCGTCTTCACCATCGTGGGCGGCGCCGAGGCCGACGCTGCCGCCGGCAAGATTTCCAACGAGTCCCCGGTCGGCGCTGCGCTGCTCGGCCACAAGAAGGGCGACGCCATCTCCACCACCGGCCCCACCGGCCGCGAGATCAACATGGAAATCTTGAAAATCGAGCATTAAGGCGACCAATGACCGAGACCACTGACATCGCCCCTGAGCTGCTGAACGACGAGCGTGCGCTGCGCTTGAAGCGCCGCGAGGAGTTCATGGCCGAGGGCTGCAACCCGTATCCCGAGCACTCCGAAGTGCGCGACTACGCTGCCGACATCGAGGCGAAGCACGCTGACCTGGCCGACGGCGAGGACACCGAGGACGTCGTGAAGATCGGCGGCCGCATCGTCGCGAAGCGCGGCCAGGGCAAGATCATGTTCGTCGTGGTGCGCGACGCCACGGCCGACATCCAGCTGTTCTGCCGCATCAACGACATGACCGAGGCCGATTGGGAGCTGCTCGGCCGCCTGGACGTGGGCGACATCATCAACGTCGAAGGCGTCGTCGTGCGCACGCGCCGCGGCCAGCTTTCCATCGCGCCGTGCCAGATCGCGCTGCTCTCGAAGAGCGTCCGCCCGCTGCCCGAGAAGTTCCACGGCCTCTCCGACAAGGAGACGCGCTATCGCCAGCGCTACGTGGATCTCATCGTGAACGAGGACGTGCGCGAGACGTTCCGCAAGCGCTCCGCCATCATTGCCGCCTTCCGCCGCTACATGGAAGAGGACGGCTACATGGAGGTGGAGACGCCCATCCTGCAGACCATCCAGGGCGGCGCCACGGCGAAGCCCTTCATCACGCACTTCAACGCGCTCAACCAGGAGTGCTACCTGCGCATCGCCACCGAGCTGCACCTGAAGCGCCTGCTCGTGGGCGGCTTCGAGCGTGTGTACGAGATTGGCCGCATCTTCCGCAACGAGGGCATGGACCTCACGCACAACCCCGAGTTCACCACCATGGAGGCCTACCGCGCCTACTCCGACCTCGAGGGCATGAAGAAGCTGACCGAGGGCGTGGTGAAGGCCGCGAACGCCGCCGTGAACGATTCCGAGCAGATCACCTACCAGGGTCAGGAGATCGACCTGTCCGGTGAGTGGCCGAGCCGCTCTATGGCCGACATCGTCTCCGAGGTCCTGGGCGAGACCGTGACCATCGACACGCCGGCCGAGGTGCTCGCCGAGCACGCTAAGAAGCACGGCATCGAGGTCAAGCCGGACTGGACGAGCGGCAAGCTCATCGCCGAGCTCTACGACGAGCTGGGCGAGGACTCCATCGTGAACCCGACGTTCGTCGTGGACTACCCGGTCGAGGTGAGCCCGCTCGCGAAGCGCCACGAGGACGACCCGCGTCTGACGCACCGCTTCGAGCTCGTCATTGCCGGCCACGAGTACGCCAACGCCTTCTCCGAGCTGAACGATCCGGTCGATCAGGCCGAGCGCTTCGCGAAGCAGATGGAGGAAAAGGCCGAGGGCGACGACGAGGCCATGGAGTACGACGAGGACTACGTGCGCGCGCTCGAGTACGGCATGCCGCCGGCGGGCGGTATGGGCATCGGCATCGACCGCGTGGTCATGCTGCTGACCGACTCCGCGAGCATCCGCGACGTCCTGCTGTTCCCGCATATGCGCCCCGAGGGCAAGGGCCGCGTCGGCGCGTCCGCCGCGAAGGCGCAGGCTGCCGAGGTCGAGGCCGCTGCGAGCGTGTTCGCGCCGAACAAGGTGCCGACGATCGACCGCTCGAAGCTCGCCATCGAGCCGCTGTTCGAGGACGCGGTGGACTTCGAGACTTTCAGCAAGTCCGATTTCCGCGCCGTGAAGGTGAAAGACTGCGTGGCCGTGCCGAAGAGCAAGAAGCTGCTGCAGTTCACGCTCGACGACGGCACGGACGAGGACCGCACCATCCTCTCCGGCATCCACGCGTACTACGAGCCGGAGGACCTGATCGGCAAGACGTGCGTCGCTATCGTGAACCTGCCGCCGCGCAAGATGATGGGCATCGACTCCTGCGGCATGCTGCTCTCCGCCATCCACGAGGAAGCGGGCGAGGAGCGCCTGAACCTGCTCATGGTCGACCCGTCCATCCCGGCCGGCGCCAAGCTGTATTAAGGAGAATCGGGCAGTCTTTTTCCTGTTCGATCTCATGAAGGGAGGGGCAGTGCCCCTCCCTTTCTTGTGCGCCGAGAATTCCATGGCAGCTTCCGCCCGTGCTCTCGTGGCGGTTTGGTAACGGCGCTGTGCAGATTTGGCACTCGAAAATCATGAGTGCTAAACTTCACCGGGTAATGTGAGCCGTGCTGGGCAGTTGTTCGCCCAGGCACCGCGAGAATCGAGACCGCATGTCGTTCGATAAATTCACCGACAAAGCGCGCAAAGTGCTCGTCCTGGCGCAGGACGAGGCCCGCGCGCTCCACCAGCCGTACGTGGGCACCGAGCACGTGCTGCTGGCGCTCATCAAAGAAGAGGAGGGCCTGGCCGCGAAGGCGCTCTCACGCCTGAACGTCGAGTACGACGCCGTGGTCCAGACCATCCGCCAGATCGTCGCCATCGACGAGAGCACGGACGTCTCGGGCCACCTGAACTTCACGCCGCGCGTGAAGCGCGTGCTGGAGAACTCCCTGCGCGAGGCCATGCAGATGGGCCAGAGCTACATCTCCACGGAGCATCTGCTCCTCGGCATCGTGCGCGAGGGCAGTGGCACCGCCATCGACGTGCTGGCGCGCCTGGGCGTCTCGGGCGACCAGGTCCGCTCCGCGCTCAACGACCTCGTGGGTCAGTCGCCGGTGTTCGCCGGTCGTCCGGCCTTCGACCACCCCACCGGCCAGAGCGACTCCATCCTGAGCGAGTTCGCCACCGACCTCACGCGCAAGGCGCGCGAGGGCAAACTGGACCCGGTCATCGGCCGCGCGGGCGAGATCGAGCGCGTGATGCAGATCATGAGCCGCCGCCAGAAGAACAACCCGCTGCTCATCGGCGAGCCGGGCGTGGGCAAGACCGCCGTCGTGGAGGGCCTGGCCCAGCTCATCGTGGCCAACCAGGTGCCTGACCTGCTGCGCAACAAGCGCATCTTCGTTTTGGACGTTTCCGCGCTCGTGGCGGGCAGCAAGTACCGCGGCGAGTTCGAAGAGCGCTTGAAGAAGTGCATCAAGGAAGTCATGGACGCCAAGGACATCATCCTGTTCATCGACGAGATGCACACCATCATCGGCGCCGGCTCGGCCGAGGGCTCCATCGACGCTGCCGCCATCCTGAAGCCGCCGCTGTCGCGCGGCGAGATCCAGGTCATCGGCGCCACCACCATCGACGAGTACCGCAAGCACCTCGAGAAGGACTCCGCGCTTGAGCGCCGCTTCCAGACCGTCATGGTGGGCGAGCCCGACGAGGACGCCGCCATGCGCATCATGGAGGGCCTGCGCGACCGTTACGAGGCGCACCATCAGGTGCATTTCTCCGACGACGCCCTGCGCGCTGCCGTGCAGCTGTCCGACCGCTACATCCAAGACCGCTTCCTGCCGGACAAGGCCATCGACGTCATGGACGAGGCGGGCGCGCGCATGCGCATCCGTAACATGACGCTGCCGGAGGAGCTGCGCGAGATCGACGACAAGCTGCGCAAACTGCGCACCGACAAGGACTCCGCCATCTCCGCTCAGAACTTCGAGATGGCCGCACGCCTGCGCGACGACGAGAAGAAGCTCGTGGAAGAGCGCGAGGCCGCCCAGAAGAAGTGGGAGGAAGAGTCCAACCGTGCCGTCAACGAGGTCAGCGTGAAGGACATCGCCGACGTCGTCTCCATGACCACGGGCGTGCCGGTCTCCAACCTCACCGAAGCCGAGACCGAGAAGCTGCTGCGCATGGAAGGCGTGCTGCACGATCGCGTCATTGGCCAGGACGAGGCTGTGACCGCCGTGTCGAAGGCCATCCGCCGCAGCCGCTCCGGCCTGAAGGACCCGAAGCGCCCGGCCGGTTCGTTCATCTTCCTGGGCCCCTCGGGCGTGGGCAAGACGGAGCTGTCCAAGGCGCTCGCCGAGTTCCTGTTCAACTCCGAGGACGCGCTCATCAGCTTCGACATGTCCGAGTACATGGAGAAGCACAGCGTCTCGCGCCTGGTCGGCTCGCCGCCTGGCTACGTGGGCTACGACGAGGGCGGCCAGCTCACGCGCGCCGTGCGCCAGAAGCCGTACTCCGTCGTGCTCTTCGACGAGATCGAGAAGGCGCACCCCGACGTGTTCAATATCCTCCTGCAGATCCTGGAGGAAGGCCGTCTGACCGACGCGCAGGGGCGCGTGGTGGACTTCCGCAACACCATCATCATCATGACGTCGAACGTGGGCGCGCGCGACATCGCGCAGCCAGCGCCGCTCGGCTTCTCGGACTCCGGCCAGCGCGGCCTGTCCGACAAGGAGATTCAGAGCCGCGTTATGAGCGAGCTCAAGAAGATGTTCCGTCCTGAGTTCCTGAACCGTATCGACGAGATCATCGTGTTCAAGAGCCTCACGGAGGAACAGATTGTCGAGATCGTGAAGCTCATGGTGAGCGACCTGCGCGAGCGCTTGATCGCTCTCAACATGACCATCAACCTGACCGACGCCGCGTGCAAGCTCGTGGCGAAGGAGGGCACGGACGTGGCCTTCGGCGCCCGCCCGCTGCGTCGCGCCATCCAGCGCCTGCTGGAGGACCCGATCTCCGAGCAGATTCTCGAGGGTCGCTGGACGAGCGGTTCGGTCATCGACGTCGACGAGCAGGACGGCGAGCTCACGTTCACGGCAGGCACCGGCTCCATCCCGGCGCCGCGCAAGCGCGACAGCATCGCGAAGGACGCCGAGCTGCTGCTGACCGACTACGATCTGGGCCATGCCGGCTTGCCGTCCTCGTCGGGCGGCGGCGGGGCCGTCTCGGGCGGCGCTGCCGACTAAGCCGGTCGTTCCCAATCGAACGCGAAAGGCCTGCATGCCAGCTTCGGCGTGCAGGCCTTTTTTCGTGCTGAGGGGGCGCGGCTACTCTGCCGAATCGTTCGGCGCCTCGTCCGGCAGGGCTCCCGGTTGCGTTTCGCGGGCGCCCTGCGCCATGCGCAAGGGCACGTACTCGCTGATGACGATGGCGCCGAACACGAGGGCGAAGCCGATGGCCAGCTGCGGGGTCAGCGCGTCGCCGAGCAGCAGGATGGCGAACGCGGTGCCGAACACGGATTCCGTTGCCAGCAGGAGCGAGCCCTGCGCCGGCTCCACGTGCGCAAGGCCGGTGTTCTGCAGAACGATGGTGACGCACGACGCGCATGCCGCCAGGTACGCCAGCCCCGCCCAGACGCTCGGATCCAGGTGCGCGAAGTTGGGCACCGGCTCGACGGCGAGCGCGCCGCCGAATCCCAAGATGCCGGCGGCGAAGAACTGGACGCACGTGAGCACAAGGATGTCGTGCGTGCCGGCAAAGCGCGCCACAGTGATGACTTCGAGCGCCACGAACAGCGCCGACACGAGCGTGATGCCGTCGCCGAACCCGAGAGTGAGCGCATCGGCGCCCGAGAGCGAGATGAACCCGACGCCCACAATGCACACGAACGCCGCCATGATGTTGAACCGCGTGGGCCGACGGTGCAGGAAGAGCCACCCCAAGAACGGCACGAGCACGCAGTAGCACGACGTGAGGAACGCGCTCTTCGATGCGGTGGTGTCGGTCAGGCCGAGCGAGTTGAGCCAGTACTCGAAGAACAGGATGACGCCCAGCAGCGCACCAACGCGCAGGTGGCTTGCGTCAAGGCGGCGGCGCAGCTTCGGCGCGATGAACGCGGCTAGGATAATGCCCGCGAAGAAGAAGCGGATGGCCACAAGCCACGCCGGAGGCACCGCGTCGACGATGTCCTTGATGACGACGGTGCCCAAGCCCCAGATAGCGGCGGCCAGCAGCAGGAACGCTTTGAAGATCCAGCGGGGTGTTTTGAGGTGCGAGATAGCCATGCCGGCTATGGTACCAGGTCGCTCGGTCGACGGTAGCGGTGCGGTCGGGCGAGCCCTCGCCGAAGCTTTACAGAAGCCCGCCTTGAACGCGGGCGGCGCTCGTGGTGTACTGGCGGAGCGAACCACGAAGGAAAGGAAGTAGCATGCCCACGAAAGGCGTCATTTTCGACTGCGATGGAACCCTGCTCGACACCATGGATATGTGGCACGAGATTGAGGCTGACCTGGCGCGCGCGTCCGGCGTCGAGCCTTCGGAGGAGCTGGCTGCGGAGCTTGCGCCGCTCACGCTGCCCGAGGTGGCGGCGTACTTCCACGAGCGCCACGGGCTGGGCGCCTCGAACGACGACGTGCTCGGCATGCTGACGGAGTCCGCCATCAAGGGGTACGGGACCATCGCCGTGGCGCGCCCGGGCGCGCTGGCCGTGGTGGAGGCGCTTGCCGCGGCGGGCGTGCGCATGAGCGTGGCGTCGTCCAGTTCTCAGGCCATGCTGCAGGCGGGCTTGGCGCACGCGGGCTTCCTGCCGTACCTGGACGCCGTGTTCTCGGTGGACGACGTGGGGGAGTCGAAGCGCAGCCCGAAGGTCTACCACGCCGCGCGCGACGCCATGGGAACGACGATTGCCGAGACGTGGGGCGCCGAGGACGCCATCTACGCTGTTCGCACGCTGAACGCGGCGGGCTATCGCACCATCGGCATCTACGACACGAATCCGAGCGGCACCTGGGAGCAGCTGCAAGCGGAGGCGACCCTCGCCATCACCACCTGGGAAGGGTTCGACATCGCGCGGTTGGATTAGGTCCTACCTCCAGGGGTCCTCTTCCCAGAAGGAGGGTTCTTCGCGGCGGTCTGACCAGGGGTCGTAGCCGTCGTCGTCTTCGTTCTCGGCACGGGCGAAGGGATTGAACGTGCTGGTGGATGAGTCGGATGTGGCCGCCTGCTTGGCGCGGGCGGCGTTGATGCGCTCGCGCAGCGTGCCGGAGGGCGTCGAAGTGGCCGTGCGTGGCTGCGCAGCGGGCGCAGTGGGCGCGGCGGGCATTGCGGGAGTGGCGGCTGACCCTGGAACCTCGGGACCGGCGTTAATCTTCGTGGAGTCGGAGCTCTCGGCGGCATCGCTCGCCGCGCGGCCTTCCAAGGTGCCGCGCCAGCCGTGGGCGGGAACGCTCGGGGCATCGGAGAACGCGCGGCGGGCGGCCTCGTAGGCGCGCCGCGCCGCTTCGCTCATGTTCGATTCTTCGTATGCGCTCATGGTGTCGTTCCCGCCCGCTTGGTCTTCTGCGTCTAGGCCATCTCGCCGAGCATGTTGAGGTCGTACGGCGTGGTCTGGTACACGTAGTAGTTCAGCCAGTTCGTGTACAGCAGCTGCGCGCACGAGCGCCACGTGTTCACCGGGCGCTGCTCGGGGTCGTCGTTGGGGTAGTAGTGCTTCGGCAGGTTCGGGTTCATGCCACGTCCCACGTCGCGCGTGAACTCGCGCCCGAGCGTGTCGGCGTCGTACTCCGGGTGGCCGAACACGAAGAAGTTGCGGCTGTCAGAGCTCTTCGCGATGTAGACGCCGGCCTCGTCGGAGACGGCCACCAGCTCAAGCTCCGGGTGCGCCTTGATGTCCTCGGCGCGCACTTCCGTGTGGCGCGAGTGCGGCGCGGGGAACTCGTCGTCGAAGCCGCGCACGAGCGGGGAGTACTTCTTCATGAGCTTGTGCGGGAAGATGCCGAACATCTTCTCCGGCAGCGGGTACTTCGGCACGCCGTAGTGGAAGTAGATGCCTGCCTGCGCGCCCCAGCAAATGTGCAGCGTGGAGTGCACGTTCGTGCGGCTCCACTCCATGATGGCGCACAGCTCCGGCCAGTAGTCCACCTCTTCGAAGTCCAGCTGCTCCACCGGCGCGCCCGTGATGATCAGGCCGTCGAAGCGCTCGTCCTTGATCTGGTCGAACGTGGTGTAGAACGCCTCCAGGTGCTGGGCCGAGACGTTCGTGGCCTTGTGGCTGGCGGTCTGCAGCAGGCTGACCTCGATCTGCAGCGGCGTGTTCGAGAGCTTGCGCAGGATCTGCGTCTCGGTCTCGATCTTCGTGGGCATGAGGTTCAGCAGCACGAGGCGCAGCGGACGGATGTCCTGGTGCAGCGCGCGGTTCTCCGTCATGACGAAGATGTTCTCGCGCTCGAGCGCCGAGGTGGCGGGCAGTGCGTCGGGGATTCTGATGGGCATGGAACGCTCCTTTTGGTTGGGCGCGGGCAGTTCCCGCGCCGGCATGGTCACGCACGATTGTACTGCATGAGGCGCCTGCTCGACGCGTCGCTCCCTTTTCGAACGTGTTTCGTGCGTGCGCTTTGTCGCGTTGCGCCCATGTGCTGCGGGTCGCTTGACTATAATGCTCCGCGTGACAATAGCGATGCCGGCACGCAAGGCCGCGAAGGCTCAGCCGGCGGCAGCCCGTAGCATATCCTGCACGGGAAGCCCTATAAGGAAGGAAGCGCCCATGACCGAACGAATTGGAACGACGTGCGTGCAGGGTGGCTATCGCCCGGGCAACGGCGAGCCGCGCCAAATCCCGATCTACCAGTCCACCACGTGGAAGTACGATACGAGCGAGCACATGGGCAAGCTCTTCGACCTGGAGGAGTCCGGCTACTTCTACACGCGCCTGCAGAATCCCACGAACGACTACGTGGCGGCGAAGATCGCCGAGATGGAGGGCGGCACGGCGGCCATGCTGACGTCGTCCGGCCAGGCGGCGAACTTCTTCGCGGTGTTCAACATCGTCGGCTGCGGCGAGCACGTGGTGGCCAGCTCCGCCATCTACGGCGGCACGTACAACCTGTTCGCGCACACCATGGCGCACATGGGCATCGAGTTCACGTTCGTCGGCCCGAACTGCTCTGACGAAGAGCTCGAGGCCGCTTTCCGCCCGAACACCCGCGCCGTCTTCGGCGAGACCATCGCCAACCCGGCGCTCGACGTGCTCGACATTGAGCGCTTCGCGAAGGCCGCGCACGCGCACGGCGTGCCGCTGATCGTGGACAACACGTTCCCGACGCCGGTGAACTGCCGCCCGATCGAGTGGGGCGCCGACATCGTGACGCACTCCACCACGAAGTACATGGACGGCCATGGCGCTGCCGTGGGCGGCTGCATCGTGGACTCCGGCAACTTCGACTGGATGGCGCATTCTGACAAGTACCCGGGCCTCACCACGCCGGACGAGAGCTACCACGGCGTCACCTACGCCGAGCGCTTCGGCAAGGAGGGCGCGTTCATCACGAAGGCGACCGCCCAGCTCATGCGCGACTTCGGCTGCATCCAGAGCCCGCAGAACGCGTTCCTGCTGAACATGGGCCTGGAGAGCCTGCACGTGCGCATGCCGCAGCACTGCAAGAACGGCCAGGCCCTGGCCGAGTTCCTGAGCCAGCACCCGAAGGTGCGCTTCGTGCGCTTCCCGAACCTGTCGGGCGACAAGAACTACGAGCTGGCGCAGAAGTACCTGCCCAACGGCGGTTGCGGCGTCGTGAGCTTCGGTTTCGAGGGCGGGCGCGCTGCCGCCGAGACCTTCATGAAGAACCTGAAGCTGGCGCAGATCGCCACGCATGTGGCCGACGCGCGCACCTGCGTGCTGCACCCGGCCAACGCCACGCACCGTCAGATGAACGACGAGGAGCTCGTGGCGTGCGGCATCGAGCCGGATATGGTGCGCCTGTCCTGCGGCATCGAGGACACCGAAGACCTCCTCGCCGATGTCGCCCAGGCGCTCGACGCCTGCTAAAGCGACAGAACAGAGCATAAAGAAGCGCCTGTGCAGGGAGCAACCTGCGCAGGCGCTTTTGTATTCACCCTGAAGCGCGAGCCTCCCGGCAGTTCGCATGCGGGGAGGCTCGCTTGTGCGCGCGTGCGGGCGGGCAGCGGGGCAGTGCATGAAGGTTGCGGGATGGCGCGCGATGATGGTGGGCCGCGACCTTCGGGCGCGCTAGCTTACATGGCCGCCTTCGAGCGCGACCGCCATGCTTCCGCACTGCTCGTAGATTCGCTCGAACGCCTGAGCGTCCACCGTGGTGTGCCCAATTTGCGGGTCCATGATGCGCACAGTGCCGTCTTCGTTGGAGCCAAGCAGGACCACACAATGCTCGAGCGAATAGAACGTGTAACGCTGCAGCGGCTCCGCGAAGCCGGGGTCCGTTTGGCCGACGGTCGTCCACACGAGGGCAGGGAAGCCTTCGTGAGAAAGATCGACAAGCTCTTCGAAGGGCGCTCCCGACGAGTCGACGAACCGGTAGTTGCTTCCATTCTGCTGCAGGTACGAATTGCCGGCGCGGGCCATGGCGGGCGGCAAGCCCTCGCCGTTTGCGTACGGGCTGCCGCTGTACACGGACGCGGGGTCGTTGTCCACTGCCGTGTACGGCAGGTGCTCGCGTGCGATGGCGTGCGGGTCGGCGTCGAATCCGAGCGCGTGCAGCACCGCGGTGAGCGAGTAGACCTCGCAACCGGCGGGCATCTCAGGGTATTGCAGCAGCTCGGGCACCGCAGAGGAATAGTCGTGCGAAGGAACCTCGCGGGAAGGCGCGATGGGCGCAAGAAGGGAAGGCGTGCCCGCATTCGAGGATTCCACGTCCTCCGAAACGCCGTACAGGATGTTCGAGGGCACGGTTGATTTCGCGTCAGGGCATTCTGCGGTCGCGCATGGCTCGGCAGATGCTTCAGCAGGCGCGATGACCTTCGCAATGCCGAACACCAGCAACGCCAGAATCACCACGGCGATCAGGAAGAACAACACGCAAGCGATGAAGATTCGTGCCGAAGGCTTGCTCATGGCAGGCTCCTTTCAACGGGGCTTCGGTGCGGTATAGCGTGAGCTTGATAGAAACTATAGAAACTTGGAGTTAGGTTAAGTCAATAGATGTAACTATTATTATTGATCGATGGATGCATGGGGACGTCTCATCATGCGACCGAAGGGCGCCGGGATGAGTGCGCAATGGGGATGCGCCGCACGCGTGCTGGGGTGTTTGCGCAGGCATGCTGCACGGGCTTGGCGCGTGTGCGACGGGGAGCGGCTTTCGTCCGCCCGAAAGCGCCGCGCGGCTGTCGCACGATTGACTCACGGCATTTTCGCGCGCACTATGGGGCAAAATCGCGCATCAGGGAAGACGGCGCCGTGCGCACGAATCGGAAGGAACACACATGACCTACGCCATCCACTGCCTCAACAACATTTCCGACAAGGGCATCGCGCTTCTGACCTCTCGCTACAAGCTGACCGAAGAGCTCAGCCAGGCTGACGGCATCCTCGTGCGCAGCGCCTCGCTGCACGACATGGAGTTCCCCGAGGGCCTGCGCGCCATCGCCCGCGCCGGCGCTGGCGTGAACAACATCCCGCTCGACAAGTGCGCCGAAGAGGGCATCGTCGTCTTCAACACGCCGGGCGCCAACGCCAACGCCGTGAAGGAGCTCGTGATCGCCGGCCTCATGATGGGCGCGCGCGACATTGCGGGCGGCATTGCCTGGTGCCGTGAAAACGCAGAGGACGAGAACATCGGCAAGGCCGCCGAGAAGGCGAAGAAGGCCTTCGCTGGCACCGAGATCCTGGGCAAGAAGCTCGGCGTCATCGGCCTGGGCGCCATCGGCGCGCTCGTGGCGAACGCCGCCGTCGAGCTGGGCATGGACGTCTACGGCTATGACCCGTTCGTCTCCGTCGACGCGGCATGGCGCCTGTCCGGTGCGGTGCACCATGTCACGAACCTGGACGACATCTTCGCCCAGTGCGACTACATCTCCGTCCACGTCCCGGCGCTGCCGGACACCATCGGCATGGTGGACGCGCACGCCATCGCGCTCATGAAGGGCGACGTGGTGGTGCTTAACTTCTCGCGCGACACGCTCGTGGACGCCACGGCCATGGCCAACGGCCTCGAGTCCGGCAAGGTCCGCCGCTACATCACCGACTTCGCCACGCCGGCGGTCATGCAGATGAAGAACGCTGTCGTCCTGCCGCACCTGGGCGCCTCCACGGCCGAGGCCGAGGAGAACTGCGCCATCATGGCGGTCCGCGAGCTCATGGACTACATCGAGAACGGCAACATCACGCACTCCGTGAACTACCCGGACTGCAACATGGGCCCCTGCCCGGCCGAGGGCGGCCGCGTGGCCGTGCTGCACGCCAACGTGCCGAACATGATCAGCCAGATTTCCGGCGCGTTTGCCGAGTCCAGCGTCAACATCGCGAACCTCACCAACAAGGCGCGCGGCGAGCACGCCTACACCCTGCTCGACCTTGACGTCCCGGTGACCGACGCCGTCATCGACGAGCTGCGTGCCATCGAGGGCGTCCGCCGCGTCCGCGTGATCAAGTAGCAGTTAGCTCCCAGCGGCGGCAGGATTCGCAACGGCCGCCAGCAGCTGCCGTATCCAGCGGCATGCCACGGTTCGCAATAGCACCTGTTCAATTCCCGAGCGTGCAAAGCCGCGCCCCGTAAAGCACGGGGCGCGGCTTTTCCAGTGTGTTTTGGTTTTGGTTTTGGTGGTGAGGAGGTGTCCAACGCTTTCGTGCGTGAAAAAGGCCCGATTCTGTGACGCTTTTGACGATAGGGACGCTCGTGAATGTCCCTATCGTCAAAAGCGTCACAGAATGGCCAAAATATTCGTCTGCGTGCTGCGAATGGGCTGATTCCACGGGCTGAGAGTGTCCCTATCGCAAAAAGTGTCAGCAAAACGGGCATACCGCGTGCAAATGGGGCGCAGGGTGTCCCTATCGTCAAAAGCGTCAGGCGCTGGCCCTATTTCCTGCAGCTCTCGCAGAAGGCGCAGGCGGCGGGGGTTGCCGCCAAGCCGCCGAGGGCGCTTTCGCGCAGCTCGAAGGGCAGCGCGCGGCCGACTTGGTACATGGCCTCCACGGTCTGGTCGAAGTCAACAAGATCCGTGCAGCCCGCCAGCGCGATCTGCGCGCTTACGAGGGCGTTCACGGCGCCTGTCGCGTTGCGCTTCTGGCACGGAGCCTCCACCAGGCCGGCGATGGGGTCGCACACCAGGCCGAGCAGCCCGGCGATGGCGATACTCGCCGCGCCCAGGCACTGCTCGGGCGTGCCGCCCAGCAGCTCGCACGCGGCGCTGGCGGCCATGGCGCTTGCGGAGCCCACCTCGGCCTGGCAGCCGCCTTCGGCGCCCGAGACCGTGGCGTTGCGCGCGATGAGGTAGCCAACGGCGGCGGCGTTGGCGAGCGCACGGTGCAGGCGCTCGCGCGAAAAGCCGTGCACGTCCTGCAGTGCGAAGAGCACGCCCGGGATGACGCCGGACGAGCCGGCGGTGGAAGCGGCCACGATCTTGCCCATGGACGCGTTTGTCTCGAGCACGGCCATGGAGTAGATGGCGGCTTTCGCCATGAGCTCGTCGCGCAGGCCTTCGCCGGACTCCCACAGGTCCATGAGCTTGCGCGCCTCGCCGCCGATGAGCCCGCCCATGGACGCGCGCGGCTCCGTGAGCGGGCCGGTGGCTGCGGCGCGCATGACGTCAAGCACTTTGTCGAGGTACTCGCTCGTGCTGTCGGTGTGCAGCCCGTCGCGCAGCAGCATGGCGCGCTCGCGCACGCAGATGGCGTCGGAGATGGGCAGCCCGTTCTCGCGGCAGTAGGCCAGCAGCGTGGCGCCGTCGGGGTAGTCCACCTCGTCGAAGTCGGGCAGCGGGCGGCCGTGCCAGGTGGCCTGGGCAGCGTCGTCCACCACGCGGCGCTGGCTTTCATCGTCTACCTTCTCGGAGCGGATGACGTTGACCGAGGTGATGTTCGGGTTGATCAGGATGGCGTCGGCCAGGTGTTCGGGCAGCTCCTCGTCGGTCTCGATGACGGTGTAGGCCGTCTGACCCTTCTTCGTGCGGAACAGGCGCACGGTGGCGATGTTGATGTTCGCGGCGTTCAGACACGCGGTGATGTGCGCGAGCACGCCCTGCACGTCGCGCTGCTCGGTCACGATGCTGTGGTGCTCGCCGGTCAGCTGCACCTCGACCCCGTTGATGGCAGAAATGACGGCAGCGCCGCCGCCGATGGACTCGCCGCGCACGGTGAGCTGCGAGCCGTCGTCGCCGGTCACGATGATATCGACCGTGTTCGGGTGGCGCGTCTCGGCGTCGGGCAGCGGCGTGAACGTGAACGCAAGCCCAGCTTCAGCGGCCAGCTCGAACGACGTGCGGATGCGCTCGTCGTCGGGGGCCAGGCCAAGCATGCCCGCCACGAGCGCCTTGTCGGTGCCGTGGCCGTTGTAGGTGTGGCAGAACGAGCCGTACAGGCGGAACTCCACCGTGCGCGGCTCGGCGCCGAGCATCTGGCGCGTCATGAGGGCGATGCGCAGGGCGCCCGCCGTGTGCGAGCTGGACGGCCCGATCATGATGGGGCCGATGACGTCGCGAACGCTCAGGGTCTTCATGCGTGCTCCTTTGCCCGCGGCGGCGCTGGGTACACCGCGGTTTGTGTCCGATAGCGCGAAGCTTACCGCACTTCCCAAGCATCAAGCTCGGGAAGCGGCGCGCGGTCGCGTGGGGCGTGATGCGGCATGGCGAAGCACGCCGGGCGCGCCCGGTGACACCGTGGTGCACGGTCGCGCGGAATGCGCCACGGTGCTCGCGCGTCCCAACCATGATTTTTATGCGAATTCGGCAAAATCTTTCGCTTGCGGTTGACTCCCGTTGCGCGGAGTTCGTACTATGCAAAAGTTCGCTTTCAAAAGCCCCGTGTGGTAGGTGCGCACGAAGAGCGCCATCAGGCTAGGAAGTCCAGAGCCAAGCCCGGCGTCACGCGGCGTAGGAAACCGCTTCCAAGTGAGCCTGCCGTCTTTTGAAAACAAACACGAACGTAGTTCAAATGGAGGAATGCAGTGAAGACGTATTACGCAAAGCCTCTCGAGGTCGAGCGCGAGTGGGTCATCATTGACGCCACGGACCAGGTCCTTGGTCGCGTTGCCACCAAGGCCGCTCAGATCCTGAAGGGCAAGCACAAGCCGCAGTACACCCCGCACGTGGACACGGGCGACTTCGTGATCATCGTGAACGCGGACAAGATTCGCGTCACGGGCGTGAAGGCCAGCGCGAAGCGCTACTACCGCCACAGCGGTTTCCCGGGCGGCTTGAAGTCTGAGTCGTTCACCGAAGCCATGACCAAGCATCCGGAGCGCGTGATCGAGCATGCCGTCAAGGGCATGCTGCCGAAGAACACGCTGGGCCGCGCTATGGCGAAGAAGCTCAAGGTCTACACCGGCCCCGAGCATCCGCACATGGCCCAGAAACCCCGCGAGATCAAGTTGGAGGATAACTAATGGCAGGTGAAGCTATCTACTACGGCACCGGTCGCCGCAAGAACGCTGTTGCTCGCGTTCGCATCATGCCGGGCACCGGCAAGGTTACCGTCAACGGCCGCGACGCTCGCGAGTACTTCGGCCGCGAGGCGCTCGTGAACTACGTGACCTCCCCGTTCAAGGTCACGGACACCCAGGGCCACTTCGACGTCGTTGCTCGCCTCAATGGCGGTGGCGTTTCCGGCCAGGCTGGCGCTCTGCGCCACGGCATCTCCCGCGCTCTGCTGGAGGCCGGCGACTACCGCGCTGAGCTGAAGAAGGCTGGCTACCTGACGCGCGACGCCCGTATGGTCGAGCGCAAGAAGTACGGCCTGAAGAAGGCCCGCAAGCGCCCGCAGTTCAGCAAGCGCTAAACCGCCTTGTGCCGGGAACTTCTCCTGGCGCCAACGCGAAACGAGCGACCCTCGCATCTTTCGGGATGCGGGGGTCGTTTTTTGTGTCGTGGGCGTTAATCCGACCCCGGCATTCGGAAACGGCGGCCGCGTTATCGTTTACACTAGTAATTTGTGTAAACCTCGAAGGAACGAGCACCGCCAGCCGGTGGGTGAGGAGCGCCATGAGCACGCCAGTCGAAATCTACGGTTCCCTGGTCTTCAACGACGTCACGATGCAGGAGAAGCTGCCGTCGGATGTCTACAAGAAGCTTTCGCAGACCATGAAGGAAGGCAAAGCGCTTGACCAGGACGTGGCGAACGCCGTCGCGCACGCCATGAAGGAGTGGGCCATCGAACATGGCGCCACGCACTACGCGCACTGGTTCCAGCCGCTCACGGGCATCACCTCGGAGAAGCACGACGCCTTCATCGACCCGGTGGGCAACGGCACCGCCATCACGAAGTTCTCCGGCAAGGAGCTCATCCAGGGCGAGCCGGACGCTTCCAGCTTCCCCTCGGGCGGCCTGCGCGCCACGTTCGAAGCGCGCGGCTATACCGCATGGGATCCCACCAGCTACGCGTTCATTAAGGACGAGGTGCTCTGCATTCCCACCGCGTTCAGCTCCTACACGGGCGAAGCGCTGGACAAGAAGACCCCGCTTTTGCGCTCCATGGCCGCTATCGGCGAGCAGGGCGAGCGCGTGCTGCGCCTGTTCGGCGAAGACCTGGGCCGAGTCACTTCCACCGTCGGCGCCGAGCAGGAGTACTTCCTTATCCCTGAGAAGATGCTCCATGCGCGCCAGGACCTCGCCGTGTGCGGCCGCACGCTGTTCGGCGCCGCGCCGAGCAAGGGCCAGGAGCTGGAGGAGCACTACTTCGGCGCCATCCGCCCCACGGTCAACGAGTTCATGAAAGAGCTCGACGACGAGCTGTGGAAGCTCGGCATTGCTGCCAAGACGAAGCACAACGAGGTGGCCCCGTGCCAGCACGAGCTGGCGCCCGTGTTCTGCCAGTGCAACCGCGCCATCGATGAGAACCTCATCACCATGGAGAAGATGCGCCTCCTGGCCAGCCATTATGGCCTGGAGTGCCTGCAGCACGAAAAGCCGTTCGAGGGCATCAACGGCTCGGGCAAGCATGACAACTGGTCGCTGTCCGCTGGCGGCGTGAACCTGTTCGACCCGGGTGACAACCCCATCGAGAACCTGCGCTTCCTGGTCTTCCTGACCTGCGTCATCGAGGCGGTCGACGAGTACCAGGAGCTGCTACGCATGTCCGTGGCGTCCGCCAGCAACGACCATCGTCTCGGTGCCGACGAGGCGCCGCCGGCCATCGTGTCCATGTTCCTGGGCGACGAGATCTCCGAGATCGTGGACGCGCTCGTGACCCACCACGAGAGCGAGTACACCACCGCCGTGAAGGTTGCCATGGACCTGGGTGTGGACGTGCTGCCGAACTTCTTGAAGGACAACACCGACCGCAACCGCACGAGCCCCTTCGCCTTCACGGGCAATAAGTGGGAGTTCCGCATGCCGGGCTCGCAGCAGAACCTGTCGGATTGCAACATGGTGCTCAACACTGCCGTGGCGAAGAGCCTGAAGGACTTCGCCGACGCGCTCGAGGCCGTGCCGCGCGAGCACTTCGACCAGGAGGCCATCGCTTACGTGAAGCGCAGCCTGGCGAAGCACCGCCGCATCATCTTCGGCGGCAACGGTTACTCCGCCGAGTGGGAGGAAGAGGCCGCGCGCCGTGGGCTGGCGAACCATCGCACCACCGCCGAAGCGCTGCCGTGCTTCGTCGACCCGAAGAGCATTGAGCTGTTCGGCCAGATGGGCGTCATGTCCGAGACCGAGGTTCGCAGCCGCTACGAGGTGAAGCTCGAGAAGTACAACAAGCTGATGAACATCGAGACGCGCGTCATGAAGCGCATGGCGTACCGCGACTACCTGCCCGCCATCAGCGAGTACGCGGCCGACGTGGCTGACCGCATCACGTCCATCAAGACGGCCCTGCCTGCTGCTGACGTGACGCACCTGGAGGAGAGCCTGAACATCATCCTCGGTGGTATGAAGGAAGCGTCCGAGGCACTCACCGCGCTCAACGACCTGCACGACGAGGCCGAGGCCATCGCCGACGAGCAGGAGCGCGCGAACTTCTACGCCGAGCGCATCATCCCGGCCATGGATGCCCTTCGCTCGCCGATCGATCGCCTCGAGAACTTCGTGGACTGCCAGTACTGGCCGGTTCCCACGAACACCGACATCCTGTTCTATTAGAGTTCCGCCGGCCTGTCGGCCGGCGGAACTGTCCGACGCTGCGAAGCGCTCTCGCACCGAAT
>CASEJD010000086.1 GCA_949288145.1 uncultured Coriobacteriia bacterium | reverse complement strand
GCGGGTAAGGGTCCGCACGGCCTGCGCCGAGCCCTCGTGGGGCGGCACCGCGCGCCCTGCACCCTCGGGCGCCTTCGCGCGCGGGGGCCTCTCGTTTCGACGGGTGAACATACGCTTCCTTCCTTCGCTCGATCCATGCGCGGGCGTCGCCCGCCGAGGCGCGAACCGCCCGCTGTGCGCGCCGTCCCAGCGGCCCTAATCCTCCAGTCCTGCGCCAATCTCCCGTCGCAGCGCGGCGGGCATGCCGTCCAGCGACGCTGCCTGGAACGTCATGCGCTCTGGTGCCTCGCCCGCCTCGATGTGGAAGACGCCGTTGCGAACGGCGTTCGGGCGCCACGCCTGGAACTCCGAGTACGGCTGCGACGACGCCGCGAACGAGGACGCCACCGGCATCTCGCTCACGCCGAACAGCCGCGCGAACGCGGTGGGCACGCGGTCTTCCACCGCGGCCTCGAACGCGTACAGGCGCCGCGTTGGGTCGCGCAGCCCGTCGGACGGGCCCGCCTCGTAGAACCACACGGCCACCGAGCCCTCGTAGCCTGCGTCGCGCAGCGTGCTCATGACCGTCCGCGCGATGAGCGCGCCCGGGTCCTCGCTGTTCTTCGCGTGCAGGGTGACGGCGGGCGCCATGCGTAGCTCCTCGGCCGCCTGCAGGGCGCTCTCCTGCGCTGCCTTCGCCTCCACGGCCTGCACGGCGTCCACGCCGAACGCCAGGACGGCGAACAAAAGCGGCAAGAACACGGCAGTGAGCAAGAGCACGCCGCCCCGTTCGCGCACGCGCATCACGACACCTCGAACTTCGCGTCGGCCACGAACGTGCGGTCGAGCGCGCGCTCCACCCGCACGGGCTCGAA
This sequence comes from uncultured Coriobacteriia bacterium, assembly GCA_949288145.1. Taxonomy (GTDB): domain Bacteria; phylum Actinomycetota; class Coriobacteriia; order Coriobacteriales; family Eggerthellaceae; genus Aveggerthella. The sequence continues at coordinate 769 of CASEJD010000086.1, read as the reverse complement.
CGCGGGCATCGGCACGATGGGCTGTATGGTGTAGGCCACCTGGGCGGTCGTTCGCACCGTGCGCACCGTGCGCGTGGTGCGCTCCACCAGGTAGAGCTCCCGGTCGTCCGGGCCGTTCGTGGGCGCAGTGGCGCTTGCCTCCTGCACGGAGACGCGCGCGTCGGACACTTCCACCGCCGCGTCGTCCAGCGGGACCCAGCTGCCGATCACGGCGGCGCGCACCGCGGCGTCGGCGTCGGGGGAGCGGGCGTCCTCGGCGTCCACGGACCAGGCCGCCGTGTTGACGGCATGGTCGAAGCACGCGGTCTGGAAGCCCACCCACGCCAGCTGCGCTACCAGGGCGAACGCCAGCAACACCACGGGCGCCACCAGCGCCGTCTCCAAACAGAGCATGCCGCTTACCAGCGGCCCGACTCCGCCGTGACGTCGCGCAGGGCCATGCCGCGTCCGGACACCGTGTAGCCCTCTTTCCCGGCCAGGGTGGAGAGCACCGTGCCCACCGGGGTGACGAACGGGCGGCTCACGGTCACTTCCGCGTCGAATCTCTGGCAGCTCGCGAGCGAGTCGCGCGCGAGCACTGTCCCGTCCTCCTTCACCAGGTGGTGCCGGTACGGCTCGAGCGTGGGACTTCGGCTGGTCACGCGGGCGGTCCCGTCGCTCAGCTGCGGGTACGCGCTCTGGAGGAACGCCTGCCCGTCGAACGTGGACTGCCCGCTTGCCGCCGCCGCGCGCGCCACGTCCACCGCGGCCGTCTTCGCGGCCAGCGAGT
>CASEJD010000085.1 GCA_949288145.1 uncultured Coriobacteriia bacterium | reverse complement strand
GGCGTGTTCGCGACCCAGGGCGTCTTGGCCCTTAAGGGCGAAGGGAAGGAAATCCAGCTGCCTGCCCTGATCGCCTCGGTGGTCCTGCTGGCCGTTAGCGGCGTCGCGGTGTTTTTCCACCTTGAGCACTGGGAGCGCATCTTCAACGGCTTCGGCCACATCACCTCCGGCATCACGCAGGAGCTCATCGCGATCGTGGTCTTCGTGGTCGTGGCCGTGGTGTACTTCGCCATGCTGCGCAAGTCCGCCGACGGCGGCACGGTGCCCCAGTGGCTGGCCGTGGTGGCGGTCGCGATCTCGGTCGTGCTCGCTATCGTGTCGGCGCACAGCTACATGATGGCCGCGCGCCCCGCGTGGGACACCGTCGCGTGGCCCTTGGCCATGCTCTTGGCCGGCGGCGCGGCAGGAGCCCTCACGGTCATGGCCATGCTCGCCGCCAAGGGCGGGGAGTCCAAGATCGGCGGCCTGACCTCGGTCGTGCTCGCCGCCGCCTCCGCCGTGGCCAACGTCGCCATGGTGGCCGTGTGGCAGGCCTCGGCCGGCTCCTTCGCCGACGTGGGCTACCACTTCGACCCGACCACCCCGACCTCGCCGCTTTTGGACGTGGCCGCCGAGACCAACGTCCTCTCCGGCGAGCTCGCCCCCTTGGTGTGGCTCGGCGTGGTCGTCGTGGGCGCCCTGGCGCCGGTCGCCTGCGCCGCGCTCGCCCACAAGAAGGGCGGCAAGTCCTGGCTGGCCCTCGGCGCCGCCGGCGCCGCGTGCGCCGTGGTCGGCGCGGTCTGCCTGCGCGTCGCCTTCTACGAGCTCGGCCTTTCGGTCTTCATGTTCTACTAAGAGGTCGCGATCCCGGCCGCCGCTTTCCCTCCGGCGGCGGCCGGCCCCTCCTAAAACAGAAGAGCTCCTCGGCGGGCGTGGTTCGTTCCCCTAAACCCCTTGCAAACAGCGAACCACTCCGCCAAGGGGCTCTCCCGCATTCTTGGGGGGCTCGTATTGGCAAGCGCATGGGTTTCGCGTACATTTTTCAAAGCACAGTAGGGGAGAAAACAGGGGAGGAACCGCCCATGGAAGCACAAATTCCTTTGATTATCTTTACCACGCTCGTGGCGTGGAGTGCGGGCGTGTTCGGCGCCCAAGCGGTGCTGGCGCTCAAGGGCGAGGGCAAGCAGATCCAGCTGCCGGCGCTCATTATTTCGGTCGCATTGTTGGCCGTCTCCGGCATCGCCGTCTTCTTCCATCTGCAGCATTGGGAGCGCATCTTCAACGGCTTCGGCCACCTGAGCTCGGGCATCACGCAGGAGCTGATCGCCATCGTGGCGTTCGCTATCGTGGCGGTCGTGTACTTCGCGTTTCTGCGCAAGTCCGAGGACGGCGGCACGGTGCCGAGCTGGTTGGCCATTCTGGCCATCATCGTCTCGACGGCGCTCGCGTTTGTGTGCGCGCATTCTTATGTGATGGCCGCGCGTCCGGCGTGGGACACCATCCTGTGGCCGCTCGTCGAGATTGGCGAGGCGGCGGCGTTCGGCATGCTCACCGTACAGGGCCTCGTCGCGTACAAGCACGGGGATGCCGAGCCGGGCGCGCTGCCGTGCGCGGTCGCCGCGGTGTTCAACGGCATCGTGACCATCGCGCTCGTCATCGTCTGGCAGACGGTGGGCGCGTCCTTCGCTGACGTGGGGTATTACTTCGACCCGACGCAGCCCACGCAGGCGCTCGCTGACGCGTCCGCCACGACGAACGTGCTCTTCGGCGAGATGGCCATGTTCGTGTGGATGGGCATCCTTTTGATCGGCGCCATCGTCCCGGCGGTCTACTGCATGATGGCGTGGAAAGTCGGCAAGAACCGCATGGCATGGATCACCGCCGGCTTCGGCGGCGCCGCGTGCGTGTTCGTCGGCTGCCTGTGCCTGCGCGCAGTGTTCTACACGATCGGCCTTTCGGTGTTCATGTTCTACTAAAGAAAGAACGCTGCTCGCTGCCAAGGGAAGGTGACGGCCTCTCCCTCACGTCCAGGCTTGATGACCCGGCGCCCGCTTTCGAGCGGGCGCTTTCGCATTTCTGCTGGCGCTTAATCGACGTCCGCGCTTTCCACCAGGTCTATGAGCTCCTGCTGCGTGTGGACGTCGAGCTTCTTGTAGATATGGCGCATATGGGTGCGCACGGTTCCCTCCGCAATGAAGAGCGCTTCTTGGATGGCGGCAGCGTTTCGTCCTTTTGCCAGCAAGAACAGGACTTCTGTCTCCTTGCGCGAGAGCAAGTACGTGGCGGCCGTCTTGTCGCATTTGCGCTTGAAGCGTCCTCGCCGCTCTCGTTGTCCTTCGTTCTTGCGCGCGGTGTCGTCTCCATCCGTTGCGCCGCATTCGCTCGTGAGGCAGGCCGCTTCGCTTTCTCCCATTCCGGACGGTGCGTTCTTCTCGCGACCGTCCTTTTCATCGTCAATCGCATCGGCATCAATCTCGGGGATGACCACGGATCGAATCTCGCTTCCGCGCGGCAATGTGGCGAAGCCTGCGATTGTGCACGTGAGCACGATGATGCTCATACTCGGGTCGAAAGGCAGAAAGTCCTCGAACGTCAGGACCGAGGCGAACTCTGTACCGAGCAGAGTCCCGAACGCAAGCGCTCCGCGTCCAAAGCCGAACACGATAAAGGCGCTGATACGAAAACGCTGGGCAATCTCCGCGTAGGCGACCCACATCATGCTTTCGAACAGCACGTAGGCGCCGAACAGTACGAACGTCGTCGCGAAGGCACTCGTCCGGCTGCTCAAGGTCAGCCACGCGATGGCGATGGCAATGATGGGGAGCATCGCCCGAAACATGAAGTTGAGGTGCTGTCGCTGCATGAGCATGGCGCCCACCATGAGCACGCACGCCGCGCACGTCGCGGTGGCGAAGGCGATGACTGTCAGGCCGGGGTCTTCGGTCAGGCGTGCGCAGTTCAGAGCGCCTGTGCGCACGGTGCCGAGCGCGACGCCGAACAGGACGCTTGGAAGGCATATGCGCAGCGCGAACGACGCCTTGTGGACCTTAAGCGTGGTGGCAGAGAACTCGAGCCTGTCGACGAGCTGGTGCGAGCAGTGGTAGAGACACCAGCATTCCACGAAAGGAAGCGTCGCGCAGGCGATCGCGCCCCACGATGCGAGCGATTCGAGCCATGAGACAAAAAAGTACACGCAAATGCCAACGAGCAGGGCAAGCGCCGTGCTCGTGACGATTGTGGCGGTGTCGCACTGGCTGAACGAAACGCCAAAACTCATCAAGAGAATGCACGATCCCGCGCCCGTTGTGATGGCCCCTGCGCCAAGCGCGATTAAGCCTGCGTCGGTTGCCACGTTCGCCAGCGTCATGCACAGCGTGCCTGTTGCCACGAGCAAGGCGCCGGCGAAGCGAACGCGCGGACGAAAGCGCGCTTTCCTGAACAAGCGGCGCAGGGGTCTTGAGAACGCCGCGTACGACAGGAGCGTCAAAACGAGGACGCACAGCGATGCAGTGTAGAACCCCCAGCTGTTCGCAGGCGCGTCTGCGGTGTCCGCAAAAAACAAGCTGCGGGCATTGAGCATGGTGAGGTACACCCAGCCCCAATGGATGCCGAAACCGACGATGAGCGAGGCCGAGAGCGTTCCGAGCGAGAACCCTTCGTCTTCGCTTCGTTCAATCGTCAGACGTGGCAAGCGCAGTTCCATGCGAATCCCCTCCATGTCGCACGGTTCGCTCTCTGCCGTCATGCGTGCTCGTGCGGTGACGCTTGCAGTGCGTGGCAAAGCGGCAGTCTGGCGTTCGGCCGCGCGAACCGTTCCCCCGTGCTCTCCACTATACGCGACAAATACGGGCATCGCGCTCGGCAATTCGTGCAGGAGAGCGCGGTACGAAGTTCGTGAGCTGGGGAAACGCAAAAATCATAGCCTGGGTATTATGCCGTCTTGCTCGCTCGCTTCCGGAAATCATAGGCATGCTGGGATGCTCGCCCACGGGCCGCCCGTAGCATCGGGGCATCGTTTCAGGAGGAGAACGAACGATTCGAGAGGAAGGTGGGTTCATGGCGCACCTCACGCTAACCCGGCGCAGCTTCTTAAAGACGGCAGCCGTGACGGGTGTCGCTGCGGCGGCCACCACGGCGCGTCCGTACCAAGCCCTAGCAGAAGGCGTCTCCGAAAGCGCTGGCGAGGTCAAGCGCGTGCGCTCGTGCTGCCGTGCGTGCGGTAAGGTCGAGTGCGGAGTTTGGGTCACCGTGCAGGACGGCAAGGTTATCAAGGTTGAGGGCGACGAGTCCGCCCCGCAAAGCCGCGGCCATTGCTGTTCGAAATCCCAGTCGTCCATGCAGGCGGTCTACCATCCCGATCGTCTGCGCTTTCCCGTCAAGCGCACGAACCCGAAGGGTGAGGACGATCCCGGTTGGGTGCGCATCACGCTTGACGAGGCGTTTGAACTGTGCGGCGAGAAGCTTGGCGAGATCAAGGACAAGTACGGCGGGCAGGCGATTTTCGTCATGTGCGGAACGTCGCGCGTATGGTCGCTTGGCCCGTACCAGGGCATGAAGCAGCTGTTCGGCACGCCGAATGCACACCTTGCATACCAGGTGTGCAAGGGCCCGCGCCATTTTGGCGGCATCATGACCGACGAGATGGGCTCTCCGTGGATGGAGGTCGAGGCAGAGCCGAAGGTGTACGTCCAGTGGGGCACCGCTGTCGAGTACTCGAACTACGACACCACGAATCGCACAATCAGCGATGTCGCGCCGCGTGCTGAGAAGCACATCATCGTTGACCCGCGCGTGACGCCGCTGGGCAAGGAAGCGGATATCTGGCTGCCGCTGCGCCCCGGCACCGACGGAGCGCTCGCCCTCTCTTGGCTGAATTGGGTCATCGAGAACGAAGCGTACGACGACACGATGGTTCGCCGTTGGTCCAATGCCACGTTCTTGGCGGTGCAGGACAAGCCGTGGACGACGCAGGGCTGGCTTGTGGAAGGCAACGGCGGCATCGAGATGAATACCCGCTTGCTGACTGAGGCGGACATGCAGGAAGGCGGCAAGCACCAGCGCTTCATGGTGTGGGACGAGGCGAACCAGCGTTTGACCTATTGGGACGCGGAGCTGGGCCAGTGGGAGGGCGAGGAGCATCGCATTCCCACGGGCGGCACGTGGATCGAGCATCCGTACAAGCCGCTCGTTGCGGACGCATGGCTGCCGGACCAGTCTCATTTCGCCGATCCCGCAACGGAGCCCGACCGATTCCCGAACGGCTCGCAGGAATGCAATCCACTCGGCTTGCCCAAAAGCCCCGCTCTTTTCCCGGGCGAGATTCCCGTCACGCTGCGCGATGGCACGCAGGTTGTCTGTCGCACGGTTTGGGACGAGCTGCACGACATGACGAGCGAGTACACCATGGAGAAAGCGGAAGAGATCACGGGTGTGCCAGCGGATAAGAACGAAGAGGCGGTACGCGTGTGGACGACGCGCGTGAACCCGCTCCATGGTAACGGCGGTATCCACTTCCAGCTGGCAACCGACCAGAACGGCAACTCGATTCAGAACGTCCGTGCGCTGCAGCTTCTGAGCTGCATTACGGGCAATTCCGACGAGCCTGCAGGCAATCGCGGCTCCTCCAAGTCGCAATTCGACGGCAATCCGGGTCGTTCGAACATGCAAGCGAGCACTCCGTACGGGGATGCTGCCAAGACGTGGGATGGCCGCGATAAAAGCCTCGAGGACCTTGCGCATGATATGCAGGATTTCGTTCAGTACCTCATCGACAACGGCTCGCCGCTGGCAGAGCGCTATGGCAACAAAGTGCCGAGCGACGAAGAGGCGATCGTCATCGCGAAGCGCATGGGTGGAGCGTTCCTTCCGTCGCAGAGCTGGCCGAACCCCAAGACGGTCTTCGAGCGCCAAGCGAACGCCATTGACGCCGAGCGCTTCCCGCTCAATCGCTACTGGGCTCGCTGGGCTGACTCCAATACCATTTGGGACGGATGCCTCGACAACAACGTTCCGTACCAATTGCACGGTGGCGTCTGCCAGTCCGGCGACATCATGAACATGGGCAATATCAACGTGGCGTGGGAAGCCGTCAAGCAACTCGACTTCTTCGCCGACATCAACCTGTGGTTCTGCCCGAACAACGGCAACGCGGACGTGATTTTCCCGTGCTACCACTGGCTCGAGATCGATACGACGCGTGTCTCGCAGGGTGCGGGCGGCTTCTTCGGGTGCGGCGTTGCCGCTATTGAGGCGCCGGGCGAGTGCATCTACGACCCCGACTGGAATGTGGGCATGTACAAGGCGATGGGCGTGCCGTGGAACACGAAGGACGAGACGGTCGAGCCTGCTGAGAACCTCAACTTCGGCGAGGAGACGGATTATCGCTGGCCGAACCAAAGTTACGTGCTCAAAGACAACGTGGACGAGTGGAAGACGGCGGAGTTCCCCGATGGCCCAACGTGGGAGCAGGCGAAAGAGCACTTTACCGAGCACGGTTGGATGGACTGCCGCGAATGGCATCCGGAGCGCTGGGGCACGTACCGCCGCCACGAGATGGGCTGGCGTCGTCAGCAGGGCGGATTCAACCTGTTCCCACTCGTTGACAACCACCCGGGTTTCATGACGCCGTCGGGGCTCATCGAGGTCTGGTCGCTTGTGTGCGAGGCGTATTTGGGGGACGAGGACAAGTTCCCGGTCTATCGCGAGCCGACCGACTCGCCGGTTACGACGCCGGAGTACTTCGACGCGTCGTTGGTCGACCAGATTGACGCAAGCAAGCTGCGCAACGAGGGCTATCCGGCGAGCTTGCGGGAGCATCCGGACGCCGCGTTCCTTATGACGACGGGCGCTCGCCAGCCGGTGTACTTCCACTCGGAGCACCGCCAGCTGCCATGGTGCCGCGAGCTGTGGCCAGTCCCGCGTCTGGAGATGAACCCGAACGACGCGAGCCGACTTGGGCTGTCGCAAGGCGACTGGGTGTGGATCGAAAGTCCGTGGGGAAAGGTTCGCGAGGTGCTCGACTTGTATTACGGCATCAGCCAGGGCGTCGTGAACGCAAACCATGCCTGGTGGTTCCCCGAGGTGGACACGGCGTCCCATGCGTTCGACACCGTGAACATCAACTGCGTCATGAACCCGTACGGCCAGGACGTAGTGTGCGGCGCTGCGACCATGCGTTCGGTGCCCGTGCTTGTGTACAAGGCGACCGCGGAGAACAGTCCGTTCGGCAACCCGGTGCCGTGCGACCAGCATGGGAATCCGGTCATCACCGACGCGAGCGATCCGCGATTGAAGGAATGGATGAGCAATGGCATGCGAGCCCGCGTTGATGGCGAGGACGCATGGAGCGGAGAGGGGGCGTAAACTATGGCACAGTATGCGATCATCACCGATCTGAACCGGTGCACAGGATGCCTGGCGTGTACGGTTGCTTGCAAGGCGATCAACGAAGTGCCCATCGGCAACTTCTGGATCAAGACCTTGCGCATCGGGCCGAACCCGAAAGAAGGCGGCACGGGGGACTGGCCGGATGTCGAGATGTACTTCATGCCCGTCCAATGCCAGCACTGCGAGAGCCCTGCCTGCGTGTCCGTCTGCCCCACCGAGGCGTCGCACGTCCTGGAAGACGGCACGGTGCAGATCGACAAATCGAAGTGCATCGGCTGCCAGTTCTGCGCCATGGCCTGCCCATACGGCGTACGCTACCTCAACGAGGAGGAGCGCGTCGTGGAGAAGTGCACGCTCTGCGAGCAGCGCATCTCCCAGGGCGAGCTGCCCCAGTGCGTTGCCCAGTGCGGTTCGCGCGCTCGCTTCTTTGGGGATTTGGAGCAAGGGGTCGATTCGTTCGAGGCACCGGCGCATCCTGACTCGCTTGATACAGGCTACGACGACATGGTCACCACGCGCGTGACGCTCAAGGAGTACGTGGAGGCGTACAGAGAGTCGGACATCCATCATCTTACGAACGTTGGCAACAATCCACGGCTCATGTATTTGCTGCGTCAGAGCTATGGTGACCATCGCGATCGCACCTGGCAGGGAGAGGAGTAACCATGGAGCTTCAGTGGCCCCTCATCATCTTCACCACGCTGCTCGCGTGGGCGTGCGGCGTGTTCGCGACCCAGGGCGTCTTGGCCCTTAAGGGCGAAGGGAAGGAGGTGCAGCTCCCGGCCTTGATCACCTCGGTGGTCCTGCTGGCCGTCTCC
>CASEJD010000084.1 GCA_949288145.1 uncultured Coriobacteriia bacterium | reverse complement strand
GCAGAACCACGCGGACTCGCACCTGCTCGTCAAGTGCGTGTGCGCGGCGTAAGCGACACAACATCCCACTTATGGGGAGGAGGAGCCTGCGGGCTCCTTTTTCTTTAGCCGGGGATGGGCCGGGCGTGCCGCAGGCCCCGCAGCAGCCGGGCGCGCAGGACGACAGCACCGACCGAAAGGACGGCACCGCGTAAATGATCTGGCAGTGCTCCCAGTACGCATTTGATTCTCGGACGCCCATCGTGATGGGCGTCCTTAACGTTACGCCCGATTCGTTCTCCGACGGCGGCGCGCACGAAGGCCTCGATGCCGCCGTGGCGCACGCCGAGCGCATGGTCGAGGAAGGCGCGCTCATTATCGACGTGGGCGGCGAGTCCACCCGCCCGGGCGCCGCGCCCGTGACGGAGGAGGAAGAGCTCTCCCGCGTGCTCGACGTGGTGCGCGAGCTCGCCGCGCGCGGCATCTGCACGAGCATCGACACGCGGCACGCCTCCGTAGCGCGCGCCTGCGTGGAAGCGGGTGCCGCCGTCATCAACGACGTCTCCGGCTTTCGCGACCCTGCCATGGTGGAGCTTGCCGCCTCGTGCGACGCAGGCCTCGTGGTCATGCACATGCAGGGCGACCCCGCCACCATGCAGGACGCGCCCGCCTACGACGACGTGGTGACCGAGGTGCGCGACTACCTGCGCGACCAGGCCGCCTCCTTGGAGGCCGCGGGCGTGGACCGCGCGCGCATCTGCGTGGACCCGGGCCCGGGCTTCGGCAAGACGTACTCCCAGACGAAGGACGTGGTGCGCAACTTCCAGGAGTTCGTGCACCTGGGTTACCCGGTCATGTGCGCGGTCTCGCGCAAGTCGTTCATCGGGCGGATGTACGGCATCGACGAGCCGGCCGCGCGCGACGAGGCGTCCGCCGCCGAGGCGCTGCTCGCCTGCGAGCTCGGCTGCTCGGTCGTGCGTGCGCACGACGTGGCCACCACGGTGGCGAAGCTCGCCGACCTGCGCCCGTACGCGCTCATCGGCATGGGCAGCAACGTTGCGCTCGTGGCGAACCCGGGCGAAGAGCGCGAGGGCAAGATGGCGCTCATCAACCAGGCCGTCTCCGACATGTGCCTGCTGCCCGACACGCAGATTGTCGACGTCTCGTCGTTCTATGAGAGCAAGCCCGCGTACTACGAAGACCAGGAGGACTTCGTGAACGCGGTGCTCGAACTGCGCACGGGCCTGCCGCCGCGCGAGCTGCTGCGCTACCTTCACGCCATTGAGGACAGCCTGGGGCGCGTGCGCACCGTGGCGAACGGCCCGCGCACGCTGGACTTGGACATCCTTGACTACCAGTGCTACGCCAGCGACGACGAAGAGCTCGTGCTGCCGCACCCGCGCATTCTCGAGCGCGATTTCGTGGTGCGGCCGTTGCTGGAGATCATGCCGCACCATGTGCTCTCGGACGGCACCGAGGTCACGCCTGCCGCCGTGAGCGTGGGCGCGGCCCGCCGTATTGGACGATAGGTTCTCGTGGCCACGCTTGATCCCAGGCGCATCCAAGCGCGTATCGAAGAATTCCGTGTCGGGCTGCCTCGGTCCATCGAGTTCTCGGTGGAGTGCCGCGATGCCGTGCTGTCCACGAACGCCGAGATGAAGGGGGCCATGCGCGCCGGTTGCCCCGAGGGCGCGGTCTGCGCGGCCATCGAGCAGACGGCGGGCTACGGGCGCCAGGGGCGCACGTGGACGAGCCCGGTGGGGGGCGTGTACTTCTCGGTGTGCCTGCGCCCGCAGGTGCCGCCGGAGCAACTGCCCACGCTGAGCCTGGTCGTTTCGCTTGCCGTGCGGGCCGCGCTCGTACGGGTGGGCTGCGCGTACGAGCCGATTATCAAATGGCCGAACGACGTAGTGTGCGCCGTCGGCAAGCTGTGCGGCATCTCTCTCGAGGCGCTGGCGGGCGGCGTGTGCGTGGGCATTGGCGTGAACGCGCTGCGTCCTGCGCGTACAGAGGACGTGGGCGGAAAGAACGAGCCCGCGTACGCGCTCCAAGGCACCGTGGAGAAGGACGGGCTGAGCGCGATTCAGGCGCGTGCGCTCGAAGGCATCGTGGCGTGCGTCCTCGCCGAGCTCGACGCGCGCTTCGCTCTCTGGCAGGCAGACGGGTTCGCGCCGTTCTGCAGCGAGTACAACCAGCTTTTGAGCTTGCGCGGCGCGTCGGTCGAGGCCGTCACGCTTGCTGACGACGTGCTCGTGGCGGGTGTGGTCGAGCGCGCCGACGAACGGGGCCGCCTGCTCATTCGTCAGGAGGACGGGTCGGTGCTGGCTGCCCAGTCCGGGGAGATCCATCTGACGAAGCTTCGCTAGCGCCGAGCGGACGTGCTCGCCTTCACACAGAATCCATCATATCGTGCGCACCGCTTCATGTGCGCACAGTACAATATGTCGTTGCGCGCATGTGCCAGCGATGGCCTGCGCTTGTTTTTTGCCATTCAGAGGGACTTCTAAACGACGCCGGAATGCCCGGCCGCCGCGACCGCAGCGCCGCGCCCAGCCTCGTGCGAAGAAGGGGATGCATATGAGCAAGATCACCGCTGTCAAGGACGAACGCCCGCAGGAGGGGCAGGGCGCGGGGGACGCCGGTCGCGTCGACCGCATGGGCACGGCGTCCATTCCGAAGCTCATCGTGGAGTTCGCCATTCCGTCCATCCTGGGCATGCTCGTCAACGGCGCCTACAACGTCATCGACTCCATCTTCCTCGGCCAGGGCGTGGGCGAGATCGGCCTGACCGCCGTGACGGTGGCCTTCCCGGCCATGGTCGTGATGATGGCGCTCGCCATGCTCGTCGGCAACGGCGGCAACGCGCTCGCGGCGTTGCGCTTGGGAGAAGGCCGCCATGACGACGCCGAAACGAGCCTGGGCAACACGTTCACGCTGTCCATCATCGTGGCCGCTGTCGTGGCCATCATCGTCAACACGCCTGCGGTCGAGTGGCTGCTCACCATCTCCAGCGCCACGGACGAGGCGCGCCCGTACGCGCGCACGTTCATGCAGATCGTCGGCATGGGCTTCGTGTTCCAAATGGTCGGCATGGGCATCAACAACTTCATCCGCACGGCCGGCGCGCCGTTCCGCGCGTTCATGACCATGCTCATCGGCGCCATCGCGTGCACGGTGTTCAACGCCCTGTTCGTGCTCGTGCTGGGCTGGGGCGTCACGGGCAGCGCGCTGGCCACCGTCGCCGGCCAGGCCGTCTCGTGCGCGTCGGTTCTGTGGTACTTCCTCTTCACCAAGAAGTCCCCGCTCAAACTGCGCGCTCGCTGCCTGAAGCTGCACGGCCCGGTGGTCGTGAAGATTGTCACGCTCGGCTTCGCGTCGTTCATCCTGCAGGTGGGCATGGCTGCCGTGAACTTCGTCGTGAACTACCTGCTGGCGAAGTGGGGCGCGCTCTCGCCCATCGGCGCCGATGACGCGCAGGCGTCCATTGGCGTGGTGCAGCGCGTCGCCTCGTTCGTGGTCATGCCGCTCATCGGCGTTGCCATCGCGTTGCAGCCGCTGCTCGGCTACAACTACGGTGCGCACCTGTTCGACCGTGTGAAGAAGACGCTGCTCTACGGCATCATCGGCGCCACGGGCATCGGCATCCTTATGTGGGCGATCATCCACCTGTGGCCGACGCAGATTGTGGGCGCGTTCGGCATCACGCACCCGGAGCTGGCCGACTTCACGGTGTTCGCGCTGTCCGTCCAGATGATGATGATTCCGTTCGTGGGCTTCCAGATCGTCTGCTCGAACTACTTCCAGGCGACCGGCCAGCCGGCGAAGTCCGTGTTCCTGTCGCTCACGCGCCAGATCATCTTCCTCATCCCGCTGTATCTGGCGCTGCCGTACATCCTGCCGAGCTTCTTCCCGCAGTACACGGGCCTCGACGCGGTGTACTTCGCCGTGCCCATCGCTGACGGCCTGGCCATCCTCACCACGGCCGCCTTCATGGCGCACGAGATGGGTCGCATCAAGAAGCTCGAGTCCGGCGAGCTGCAAGCGCGGTTCTAAAGGCGCTCTGCCCGCGGTGCGCCCGTTCTGCCGCGCTGCCATCTCCAGCATTGCGAACCCGGCCCTCCACGCGAGGGGCCGGGTTCGCTGTTTCTGGGGCGCGCAGCCTTCGAAAGGCGAGGCGGTGTTGCTGCGTTCGGGAACACGGGGTGGGGCGTCATGTCTTTCGCGAAAGACCGCGTGCTGCTGCCGTCGTCAAGGCGCCGCGGCGTGCTAGCTTCCCGATTGTCACCCAGGCAAGAATCGTCACCCACCTGCGCCCCGTCGTTCCCTACAATGGCACGACGGTAATCCTTAGGGGAAGGTGGGGATATGGTGTTCGCGAAGAAGTCGCCTGCGGCGTCGCGCACGCGTTCGATTGCGCAGGTGGCATTGTGCATCGCCATCATCATCGTGTGCGCGTGGGTGACCGTTCCGTTCGGCCCGGTGCCGTTCACGCTGCAAACGTTCGCCGTGGCGATCGCCGTCATGGCGCTGCGCCCGAAGGAGGCCCTGGCGGCCGTGGCGGGCTACCTTGCCCTCGGCGCAATCGGCCTGCCGGTGTTCAGCGGCATGCGCGGCGGCATCGGCATGCTCGCAGGGCCGACAGGCGGCTTTCTGTGGGGCTTCCTCGTGGGCGACGCCGTGGCGGTGGGCATCCTGTGGGCGCTCCGCGGGCGTGCGGCGCGCGGCCACCGCGGGGAGCTTGCTGCGCGCGTGGTCG
>CASEJD010000083.1 GCA_949288145.1 uncultured Coriobacteriia bacterium | reverse complement strand
GCACGTCAAGACGCCCGAACGCCTCCATCGCAGCGTCGACGAGAGCCGACGCAGCCGCCGGGTCGGCAACGTTTGCCGCGACCGCGACCGCACGCTCGCCGTATTCGCGCTCCAGCTGGCCTGCCAGCTCTTGCGCGGACGGCAAGCTTGCTTCGCTCGAGCAGTTCACGCACACGTCGAACCCGTCGGCGGCCAAACGCTCTGCCACCGCGCGCCCGATGCCGCGGCTCGAGCCGGTCACGAGCGCGGCACGCTTCGTCGTCTCTTCCATACCTTACTGCCCTTCGTAGGATTCCGCGTCGTCCAGGGACGCCACGACCGGGCGGCCCCACGTCTTGTCGGTACGGCGCACCAGGCCCGAGAGCACCCCGCCGAAGCCCACTTCGACAAAGGTGTCGGCGCCCTGCTCCGCCAGGTAGCGCACGCTCTGCTCGAAGCGCACCGGGTGCGTCAGGTGCGCGGCCAGGCGCTCCTTCGCCTCGGCAGCAGCAAGCGGGCGCGCGGTGCCATTGTCGATGAGCGGGATGCGCGCTTCGGCGAACTCGACGTCCGCCAGCCATGCGGAGAGCTCGTCGGCGGCCTGCTGCATGAGCGGGCTGTGGAACGCGCCCGACGTGGCAAGGCGGGAGCAGCGCTTCTTCTGCGCCTTCCACGCCTCCTCGGCGCGCTCGATCGCGGCGACGCTGCCGGAGACGACAATCTGCCCCGGGCAGTTGAAGTTTGCCGGCACGAGCACCTCGCCCTGCGCGCACTCTTCGCACAGCGCGACCGCGCTCTCTTCGTCGGCGCCCAACAGCGCGCACATGGCACCCGGGCTCGCCTGGGCGGCGCGCGACATGGCCTCGGCGCGGAACGCGGCGAAGCGCATCGCGTCGTCAAGGCCGAGCATGCCCGAGGCGGCAAGCGCGCTCACCTGGCCGAGCGAGAAGCCCAGCATCGCCGCCGGCTCGTGCCCGCGCGCCTCGAGCGCTCGAGCAAGGCCCACAGACAGCGCGACCATGCAGCCTTGCGCGATCGTCGTCTCGTTGAGCTCTTCCTGCGTCGCCTCCTGGGAGACGCGCGCCACGTCGAACCCGAAGTGATCGGACGCGCACGCATAGACCTCGGCTGCCGCCGGGTCGGCGGCGACGCCCGCCCCCATGCCCGGCTTCTGGGCGCCCTGGCCCGAGAACATCCAAACCGTGCTCACGAGCCCTCCTTACGCGCGCTCGCGGGCGGCGTTCGCCCGCGCCATCTCGGCCATGTCGCGCGCGCCGAGCGCGCACGCCTCGCGCACGAGCTCGTCGATGACCTCAGCGGCCGTCTTGCGCTCGTGGACGAGCGCCGCCACCTGGCCGGACATGAGCGAGCCGTTCTCGACGTCGCCTTCGACGGCACGGCGCAGGGAGCCCAGGTACATCTGCTCCAGCTCGTCGCCGTTCTTGGCCACGTCGCCTTCCAGCTTGCGCACCGCGCGCGAGAACTTGTTCTTCAAGCAGCGCGCCGGATGGCCGCTGCCGCGCCCCGTCACGATGGTGTCGGAGTCTTTCGCCGCCAGCACGCGCTCTTTGTACGCGTCAGCGACGGTGCACTCCTCCACCGTGAGGAAGCGCGTGCCCATCTGCACGCCCTCGGCACCGAGCGCGAAGACCGCGGCCAGGCCACGGCCGTCGGCGACGCCGCCTGCCGCGATGACCGGAATCTTCACCGCGTCGACGACCGACGGCACGAGCGCCATCGTGGTGAGCTCGCCGATGTGCCCGCCGGACTCGGTGCCCTCCGCCACGACGGCGTCGGCGCCCAGGCGCTCCATGCGCACGGCAAGAGCGGTCGAGGCGACGACGGGGATGACCTTGATGCCGGCCTCTTTCCACATCTCCATGTAGTTGGCGGGGCTGCCGGCACCCGTCGTGATGACGTCCACCTTCAGCTCGGCCAGGAGCTTCGCAAGTTCGCCGGCGTTCGGGTCCATGAGCATGACGTTGGCGCCAATGGGCTTGCTCGTGCGGGAGCGAGCCTCGGCAATTTGGGATTCCACCCAATCGAGCGGCGCGCCGCCGCACGCGACGATACCCAAGCCGCCCGCTTCGCTCACGGCGGAAGCCAGGCTGGCGTCGGCGATGCGCGCCATGGCGCCCTGGATGATGGGCACCTCGATCCCGAGCAGCTCGGTGACGCGAGTGTTCAACGCGGCAGTCACGGGGCGCTCCTTACAGGCTCTCGATGTAGTCGACGAGCGCGCCGATAGTGTCGATGCCCTCCGGCTCGCCGAACTCGATGTCGCAGCGCTCCTCCAGCTCGCAGATCAGCTCGACCATGTCGAGGGAGTCGATGCCCAGGGACTCCAGCGTGGACTCAGGCTGGACGGTCTCCGGATCGATGTCCAGATTCTCCTGCAGGACCTCTTTGACGGTGTCGATGGTGGCCATAGGTCTCTCCTTCGTCTTGTTCGGTGCGTGTTCGACGCAAATACTTTGATTATCTAACTATTATCGTGAAACCGCCGTCAGTCAAGCGGACGGCGCGGTTTCCATGGATTGAGCACGGGTGCATGGTAGCACGCGCTCACGAGTCGGCCTGCCGCTCGCCCGCCTGTTCGTCAAAGAACCGTTTCACCTTGTTGAGCGACCGGGCGAGCACCTGCTCCTCCTCCTCGGTCAGCCCTTCGAGCGCCGATTCCACCATGGTCCGGTGGAACAGCCGGTGCGACCGGTACGCTGCGCGGCCGGCCTTCGTGAGCGAGATGAGCACCTTGCGGCGGTCCTCCTCGCTGCGCGAGCGCTCCACGAAGCCTTTGCGCTCGAGCTTCGCCACCGCCGTGGTGAGCGTGGCGAGCGTCACGTCCAAGCGGGCGGCGACGACGTTCATCGGGTTGCGCTCGTAGAGCCCGACCGCGGCGATGGTGTGCATCTCCGTGATAGTGAGCCCGTCCGTGATCTTGTTCTGCAACGCACGCTCTTCGACGCGCAGGACGGTGTTGAACGTGCTCGAAAGCAACTCGTCCAGATCCTCGCGCCTCCGACGCGCCGCGCCCGAGCCCTCGGGCTTTGGCATCTCGTCTTGCATGCCCCTCCTCTCGTTCATACCGTTCCTACCGCGCCAGACGGAAATCCAGCTGGCGACGACGCGCGTCCACCGCCGTCAGGACGACGCGCACGCGCTGGCCCA
This sequence comes from uncultured Coriobacteriia bacterium, assembly GCA_949288145.1. Lineage (GTDB taxonomy): Bacteria > Actinomycetota > Coriobacteriia > Coriobacteriales > Eggerthellaceae > Aveggerthella. Next base: position 1,314 of record CASEJD010000083.1, on the reverse strand, counting down.
GGCGAAACGTCCGCCCAGTGTCCGTTCCCGTCAGACTGCGTCGCACCGCGTCGAGCGCGAAGTACTCGTCCCCCAGGCAGCGCACGGGCAGCAGGCCCTCCGCCGTGCACTCGAGGCGCACGAACGCGCCGTACGTTGCCACGCCCGAGATAACGCCGTCGAACTGCTTGCCGACGTCGCTTTCCAGCAGCTCGCACAGTTTCATCTCCTGCGACTCGCGCGCGGCGGCCTCTGCCGTGCGCTCCATGGCAGAAGCGTGCTCCGCGATCCAGCCAAGCGCGCTGCGCTGCTGGTCGAAAACGCCCGAGCGGCCGAAGAGCCGGGCCTTGAGCATGCGGTGCACCACCAGGTCGGGGTAACGCCTAATCGGGCTCGTGAAGTGCGTGTACGCCGCGCTAGCCAGACCGTAGTGCGGCTGGCATTCCGGACGGTAGACCGCCCGTTTCATGGAGCGCAAAAGCAACGAGGTGACGAGCTCTTCCTCCGCGCGCCCTTTCGCGGCGTCGAGCACGTCCTGCAGCACGAACGGGCTGCCTGCCACGAACGCGCTCACGTCCAGGTCGCGGTAGGCGGAGAACTCCTGCAGAAGCGGCACGAGCTCTGCGAGCGAGTCGGCAGCGGGCGCTTCGTGCACACGGTACAGGCTTGGGAAGCCCGCCTCGTCCATCGAGCGCGCCACCGCCTCGTTCGCGAGCAACATGGCCTCTTCGATGAGCGATGTTGCCTTGGTCTTGCGGCGCAAGACCACTTCGAGCGGCGTCCCGTCCCCCGCAAGGCGGACCTTCGCCTCGACCGTGTCGAAGTCCACGGCGCCTCGATTCTCGCGCAGCGCGACGCGCTTACGCCCGATCGCCGCAAGGGCGACAATGCGCTCGGCGACCTCTGGAGCGACGCCTGCGGCGCGGGCAGGCGAAGGCCCGGTCGCGCGGTCCGCTTCGATAACGTCCTGCGCCGTGCCGTAGTCCAAGCGCGCGCGGGAGCGAATGACCGAAGGGTACATCTCCGCCCCCACCAAGCGCGCGGCGGCATCGAGGTACAAATCGGCCGTGAACGCCCGGCGGTCTTCGCACGGTCGCAGCGAGCACACGTCGTTGGAAAGCGCCTCGGGAAGCATGGGCACCACGCGGTCCGCCAGGTAGACGCTCGTCGCGCGTCGTCGGGCATCGAGGTCGATGGAAGAATTCCACGGGACGTAGTGCGAGACGTCGGCGATATGGACGCCCAAGCGCCACTTCGCGCCGCGCGGCACCGGCCCCTCGACGCCAGCGCGCCAGGCGCCCCTGCCCACCTTCAGCACGATCGACGGCGTGGGCG
>CASEJD010000082.1 GCA_949288145.1 uncultured Coriobacteriia bacterium | reverse complement strand
CTCGGTGGCGGCAGGCTTCACCCGCTTGACCGAGAACGAGAAGCCTTCCTCGTCGACGGCGGGAGATTTCGGGCCCAAGCCCACCACCGGGTACGTGCCCTCGGAGACGGCCAGGATGCCGGCCGCCGCCAGAAGCTCGATCGTCTCCTTCACGAGCGTCGCGGGCTCTTTGACCGTTCCGTAGCACTCGAGCTGGTCCAGCCCGGCGTCCAGCACGCGCTGGGCGCGCGAGCCGCGCAGCACGTCCACCACCATGGTCTTGCCGAAGCTGCCGTTGAGCTGCCGGACGCACCGCACGCAGGCGCGCGCCGTCTCCGTGACGTCCACGGCGTCCACTTCGCCCTGGCAATTCGAGCAGTTGCCGCAGCCTTTGTCGGCGCTCGACGCTCCCCGCGCGCCGTCCGAGCGCTCGACAGCGGATTCGGAAGCGCCCGCGTCCGCACGCCCCTGCCCCGCCGCTCCTTCGTCCCCGAAGTAGTCCAGGATGTAGCGCCGCAGGCAGCCCGTGGTGTGGCAGTAGCCCACCATGGCCTCCAGCAGTCTGCGCTGGCTGGCGCGCACCGCCAGCGCCTCCTCGGCGGTCAGCTCGTCGTTGACCGCGCCTTCCTCGATGAAGTAGCGGCAGGTTGAGACGTCGCCGTCGCTCCACAGGAGCAGGCAGTCGGACGGCTCTCCGTCGCGGCCGGCGCGGCCCGCCTCCTGGTAGTAAGCCTCGATGCTCTTCGGCATGTTGTGGTGAATCACGTAGCGTACGTTCGATTTGTCGATGCCCATGCCGAAGGCGTTCGTGGCCACCATGACGAGCACGTCGTCGTCGATGAACGCGCGCTGGTTCGCCGCGCGCGCGTCGGCCGGCATGCCCGCGTGGTAGGCCACCGCGCGCACGCCGTTGTCCACGAGCCAGTCGCAGACAGCCTCCACGTCCTTGCGCGTGGAGCAGTACACGATGCCCGCATCCCCCGCGTGGGCGCGCGCGTAGCGCAGGATGCGCTCCCGCTTGCGCTTGCCGGGCAGCTTCTCCACCCCGAAGTACAGGTTCGGGCGGTCGTAGCCCGTGACGGCGAGCGCCGGCGCGCGCAGGCCGAGCAGGCGCACGATGTCGGCGCGCACCTTCTCCGTCGCCGTAGCGGTGAACGCCGCGACGACCGGGCGTTTCGGCAGTTTCTTGATGAATTCTCCGATTCCCAGGTACGACGGGCGGAAGTCCTGGCCCCACTGCGAGACGCAGTGGGCTTCGTCCACCGCCACGAGCGGCACCGGCATGCTCGCGGCGAACTCGACGAACGCCGGGTCTTCCAGGCGCTCGGGCGCCACGTACATGATCTTGTACGTGCCCTCCCGTGCGCGGCGCATGACCGTGCGCTGCTGTCCGGGCGTGAGTGTGGAGTTGAGGTACGCGCCGCGCACGCCCGCGTCGATGAGCGAGCGCACCTGGTCGCCCATGAGCGAGACAAGCGGCGAGACCACGAGCGTCAGGCCGGGCAGCATGATGCCCGGCACCTGGTAGCAGATGGACTTGCCAGCGCCTGTGGGCATGACGCCAAGCGCGTCGCGCCCTGCCAAGATGGCAGCAACGAGCTCCTCCTGGCCCGGGCGGAACGACGGGTAGCCGTACGTGCGCGCGAGCACCCCGTGCGCCTCGTCGAGCGCGGATTCGGGCGTGAACGGGACGCCCTGGAAGGCCTGCGCGCAGGCTTCGGGCGTGGAGGCGGCGGCTGGCACGGCGCTCCCCTTTCTGCCACGAGAAAACGAATCGGTCACGCTTTCTCATTCCCAAACAAGAAGGGCGCCCGACAATCTGTCGGACGCCCCTCGCATGGTAGCACGGCGCTATGCGCGCAGGCCGCCAGGCCCGCGGCTTCTCGAAATACGCAATGCGGCGCGATTGCGCCCCGCGTCTCCGCGCGCTGCGGGTTTTCGCTGCACGCTTACGCCTGGTGCTTCTTCGCCGCCAGGATGGACAGGAACTCGAAGACGATGTTCGCCGCCAGGTAGGCCGTGATCTCCGCGTGGTCGTACGGCGGCGCGACCTCCACCACGTCGAAGCCGACGAAGTTCAGGTCCTTCACGCCGCGCACGAGCTCGAGCGTCTCCCACGACGTGTAACCGCCCACTTCCGGCGTGCCGGTGCCGGGCGCGTAGGCCGGGTCCACGAAGTCGATGTCGAAGGTGAGGAAGCACGGCATATCTCCCACGCGCTCATGGATGGTCTGAAGCAGCGCCTCGAAGCCCATGGCGCGCACCTTGTGGTTCGGGATGAGCAGCATGCCCAGGTCGGCCGCCATCTGGTGCTCGTTCGGGTCGTAGAGCGAGCCGCGCATGCCCACCTGCACGGAATGGGACGCGTCGATGAGGCCCTCTTCCAGCGCGCGGCGGAACGGCGTGCCGTGGTTGTACTTCTCGCCGAAGACCTCGTCGCACAAGTCAGAGTGCGAGTCGAAGTGCAGAAGCGCCACCGGGCCGTGCTTTTTCGCCACGGCGCGCAGCTCGCCGAGCGTGATGGAATGGTCGCCGCCCAGGACGATGGGCACGGCGCCCTCGTCCAGGATGCTCGTCATGCCCGCCTCGATGGCGGCGTAGGTCGGATGGATGTAGCCCGGCACGATCGGGAAATCGCCCATATCGCCGCCGCGCAGGTCCTCCATGATGTTCACCTGCTGGATGACGTTGTTCGGCTTGATCATGGCCGAGATGGCGCGGATGGCCTGCGGCCCGAAGCGCGCTCCCGTGCGGTACGAGCACGCCGTGTCGAACGGCACGCCCGCGATGGCGAAGTCGAGCCCGCGCGCGGACTCCACGCGCGGCATCCTCATGAACGTGCCGGTGTTGCAGAAGCGCGGCGAAGACAGCGCGCTGGCCGGCTGGGCGGATTCGGACATAAGGCCTCCCTTTCTCGTGCCACAGAACGCGACAATTATAGGATGAGAAGAAAGGGCTGTCCCTTCCCCATCCAGCCCATCACCAGATTACGGACTTGAATGGGTGTACCGGGAATTCGGCAGCCTCCGTACGATTGGGAGAGAGAACGTGGCGCGCTCTCGCCGTGAAGTCGCGAGAAGAAGCGAGCGCACCGTGATCGCTCGCGCGGCGCGCGCACATCCCCCGAATGGAAGGAGGAAGCCATGACCTGCAGGAATCACACCACCCTGCGAATCGGGCGCGCGAGGTGCTTGCTCGCGGCGCTCTTCGCGACCGCCCTTGCGCTTTTGGCGCTTGGCATAATCGTCCCGGCGTCAGCCCAGGCGGCCGAGGTCACCGAGCCCATCGTCATCGAGGATCCCACCCATGCCTACCAGGGCGATGGCTGGGAGTGGACGAGCGCAGGCTCGTCCGGCACCCTGACGCTTGACAACGCGAACATCCACATCCCTGAAGGAACGGCAAGCTCCGCCATCGTGGTGCCCGACGGCGCGACGATCCACCTGGTCGGCGAGAACACCATCACCCTGGACGCCGCCTCCACCACGGAGCTGTACTACGCAGGCATCGAGGCCGAAGGCGACCTGGCCATCGTCGGCGAGCCGGCCTCCAGCCTGGAGATCATCGCCAACGGAAGCCTGAGCTGGGGCATCGGCTGCGCGGGCGACCTCACCGTCGGAGGGGTCGAGGTCAACATCTCCGCGACCACCGTCGCCGCCGGCGAGACCGAGGACCTCGGCTCCGAAGGCATCGTCGCGAACGGCAACGTGTTCATCAACGACGGCGCGACCGTCGCCGCAGTAGGCAGCGAGTACGGCCTGCGCACCGAGGGCGGCCTCAACATCACCGAAGCGAGCCTCGTGAAGTTCGGCGTCGAGAACGCCCTCTTCAACAGCTGCTCCCTGCACGTCCAGGGCGAGACCATGATCGCGAACGTCGCTGATGAGGTCATCCTTGAGGGCAAGTACGCCTCCCTGCACGGCGCGGCCACCATCTCCAACTCCACGCTCACGGCGAGCATCGACGACACCCGCGGCACGATCGAGGCGCTCAACGGGCTTGACATCGTCGACCAGGCGTACGTGAACGTGACGAGCCCCGGCATCGTCATGGACGTCACAGGCTGCTTGTTCGTGCAGAATTCCAGCCTGCGCTCCGAAGCCAGCGGCGGCCGCGCCATGGCGATTCGCGTGAACGGCGACCTTGCCGTCGACAACGGCGCCGTCACCGCGCTGGGCGGCGACGGCGAGCTCACCGCAGGCATCAACGTCACCCCGAACCTGACCGCCGGCTGCGAAGACCACCGTGGAATCCTGACTTTGAGCGGCGACCCGGCCATCACCGCCGAGGGCACGCACTATGCGATCGCGTTCTGGGCGTATGAGGAAGCATGGGAGAGCGACCCGGTCGTCCTTGACCCCACCATTGGCGCCCTTGAAGGCGGCATGCTCAGCTACGCTGAGAACAGCTTCGACGGCACGGACTTCGTGTCCGTGTGGACCTACGCGACCGACAAGATCTCGCTCACGAACGAGTACTCCATCGAAGGCGCCTCCCAGCGCGTCTCCATCGACATGGAAGACGCCCTCGTCTTCGTCACCAACGAGGGCGAGCCCACGACCGGCCTTGAGACCGTCCGCGCCATCGCCGCCGACGGCACCGTGTACGAGGCGGTCGAATGGCTGGACGGAAGCCATACCGGGTATTACCGCTTCCCGCGCGCGCTTCCTGACGGCACGTACACCGTGGAAGCAATCGACGGCCTTCGCGGCGTCAGCGAGACCGTGACCATTGGCGAGACCGTGCCGCAGATCGTCGCACTGGAGCTCTGCCCGTCGCTGCGCTTCCCCGACATCGACACGACGCAGTGGTATCACGAGGGCATGGACTGGGCGATCCTCAACGGCGTCCTTCAGGGCGACGGCACCACGGGCCTCATGGAGCCGGAGCGCTCCATCACCCGCGCCCAAATGGCGACGATGCTCTGGAACGCTGCCGGCAACCCGACGCCGCAGGCAGGCGCCGCGTTCGCTGACGTGAACGAGACCGACTGGTTCGCGCAGGCGGTCGCCTGGGCGTGCGCCGAAGAGCTGTTCGAAGGCTATGGCGACGGCCAGTTCGGCCCGGACGACACGCTCACGCGCGAGCAGGCGGCGGTCGTCATGATGCGCTGGCAGCAGCAGCGCGGCGAAGACGTCTCGATGCGCGTCGACCTTGCCACGTACCCCGACGCTTCCGCCGTGTCCGACTGGGCGCACGAGAGCATGTCGTGGGCAGTGGCGGCAGGCGTCATTGAAGGCGTCGACCGAGAGGACGGCGTTGTCCTCGCGCCGCAGGAGGAATGCCCGCGCGCTCAAATCGCGACGATCATGATGCGCGCGATCGAAGAAGCGCCGGCTGGCACGGTCGTGTAAACCTTCGAAAAGCACGCTGACCTCATCGGCCATCGAGCATTGAACGGAGCCGGCGCTCGCGAAGCGGCCGGCTCCTTTTCATGCTGAGCCCGCACGCACTGCCAAGCGACACGAAAGGCGGGCGCCCTACGCCGTCGCGCACAGAAGCGCCCGCCCGTGAAGGCTCGGACCACGCGCGCCCTACCGGAGCATGTGCTGCTTGAGGTCTTGGCGACGCTGGATGCCCAGCTTCTGGAACGCCACGGAAATATGCTGCTTCACCGTGTTCGGGGACACGCCCAAATGCACCGCGATCTCCTTGTTCGTCCACCCGCGTGCCGCAAGCATGCACGTGGCGAACTCGGTGGTGGTCAGATTGTCGGCCACGTCGTGCCCCGTGTCGGGATTATGGACCTGGCGCCATCCAGCAGAGAAGCGGTACGTGATGGAGATGATGCGCTTGAAGTCGTCGGGCCATTCGGGCTTGATGGCCGCTTCGAGCATGCCGCCCAGCAGCCCGTGATGCTCGCCGAAAGCCTCGATCAGATCGTCCGGGCGGGCAATCTCCCACGCCGCGAGCAGGTGCGCCCTCGCCTCGTCCATGCGCTTCAAGCTCATGCAGCTCATCACCGCCACCATGTGGAGGTAGATCGTCGGGATGGGGTACACCTTCTCCTGGATGACGAGCGCCGCTTCGGCGATGCCAATGCTGCGGCCGTAATCCTTCTGCAGGTACGCCCGGTGCGCCTGGATGTACAAAGCGAACACGCGCAGCCCGGGCGGCAGCAGGGCCACGGCGCGCTTGGTCTCTTCGGCGTCGACAGCAACCGGCAGGTGCAGCAACGTCACCGCCGCCACGTTGATGGCGGCGGTGACGGCGCGCTGCTCGGGAGGGGCGTCATCACCGAGCGAAGCGGCGACAGCCTGCAAGCCCGCAAGCCCCTGGCGCGCGCGGTCAATCCGCCCGATCGTCAGGTTCGCGTACGCATAGATCAGGCATGCGGAAATCCTGATCGACACGTCGGGGTACAGCAGGTAGGGCTCCACCCCTTCGGCGGCGCGCTCCGCCTGGCCGCTGAAGTAATGGTATTCCGCACGGGCGATATCGCGCAGCTCGTCGGGCTCGAACGCCTCGACGCACTCAAGGCACTGCCCCGGCTTGAACGCCGTGTTCATAAGGGGCATTGGCACCATGGTCGATGACGTGCTCCCGTCCATGCCTTGTTGCATCGCTCATCCCTGCTTCCAGCATCAAACACATCTTTGTAGTAGACAAAACGTGAGTATAGCGCAGCCCTTTGCGCTCGCATTCTTACGAACGGGCGTTGGCGCATCGAAGCTCGAAAGGCGGCCACGGCCGCCTTTCGCTCAATGAGAACAGGTGACTGTCCCTTTTCCTCGCTACACGTTGAACTTGAAGTGCATGACGTCGCCGTCCTGGACGACGTACTCCTTGCCTTCCTGGCGCAGCTTGCCGGCATCGCGGCAGCCCTTCTCGCCGCCCAGCGCCACGTAGTCCTCGTAGCTGGCGGTCTCGGCCTTGATGAAGCCGCGCTCGAAGTCCGTGTGGATGACGCCGGCGGCCTGCGGCGCCTTCGCGCCGATCGGGATGGTCCACGCGCGCGTCTCGGTCTCGCCGGACGTGAAGTAGCTCTGCAGGCCGAGCAGGCGGTACGCGGCGTTGATCAGGCGGGCAAGGCCGCTCTCGGACAGGCCGAGCGCCTCCATGTACTCCTTCGCCTCGTCCGGGTCCATCTCGGCCAGCTCGGCGATGTCCGCCTCCACCTTCGCGCAGATGGGAACGGGCACGCAGCCGTCGATCTCCTCCAGCTCCGCCGCCACGGCGTCCTCGTCAACGTTGGCAACGTAGAGCATGGGCTTCATAGTGAGCAGGTGCAGGTCATAGAGCGCGGCAATCTCGTCCTCGGTCAGGTCGAGCGTGCGGGCGCGATGCCCCTCGTTCAGGCCGGCGAGCGCCTTCTTGGCGGTTTCCAGCTTCAGCACGCCCGCCTTGTCGCGCTTGGCGTCCTTCTCCAGGCGCGGGATGGCCTTCTCGATGGTGGCGATATCGGCCAGGATGAGCTCCGTCTTGATGGTGTCCACGTCGCTTTGCGGGTTCACCTTGCCCGCCACGTGCGTGACGTCCGGGTCGGAGAAGTAGCGCACGACCTCGCAGATGGCGTCCGTCTCGCGGATGTTCGCGAGGAACTGGTTGCCCAGGCCCTCGCCCTGGCTGGCGCCCGCCACCAGGCCGGCGATGTCCACGAACTCAACCGTGGCAGGCACGATCTTCGCCGGGTGGTCAATCTTCGCCAGCTCGTTCAGGCGCGGATCGGGCACTGGGACGATGCCCACGTTGGGCTCGATGGTGGCGAAGGGGTAGTTGGCAGCCAGGCCGCCCTTGTTTGTGAGCGCGGTGAACAGCGTGGATTTGCCCACGTTGGGCAGGCCCACGATGCCGATGGAAAGTGACATGCGACGTCCTTTGGATAGCGAGTGTTTACAACCGCCTTATCATAGCAAAACGCAGCGTGGCGGGCGCGCCTTCCCGCGCCATTCTCGCGCACGCGCCCTCGAAACGAAGCGGGGTCGGAGCTCTTCGACTCCAACCCCGCCATCAAATCCCTTTCGCAGGCTGCGCTCCCCGCAGCAACCTCCTACTCGTCGTCCCCCTGCTCCGCCGCGCGCTCGTTCTCGAGGCGACGCGCGGTGTAAGCGGTCATGCCGGCCACCGCGGCGGTGGCCAGCAGGCCCGCGGCCGTCAAGCCCGCCTTGTCGCCGGTTTTCGCCATGCTCGCGACGGTGCGCTTCGCAGAAGGCGCCTTCGAGCCGGCGTTCTGCGCAGGCTTCCCGCCCTGGGCCATGCCCGTGCCGGAGCCGGAGCCAGGGCCGCCTGCCGGGGCATCGTCGCCCGCAGGGTCACCCTCCCTCGTCACGACGGAATCGCCCAGGCCGGGATCGTACGCCGCGACCTCCTGGTGCACGTCGACGTCGCACGTGGGGCATTCGTCGTGCGGGAGCGAGAACTGAAGCACGTCGTCGCTCTCGCCCGCCGCAAGCCGGGTTCCCGGAACGATGAACTGGTAGTCCTTGAGGACGAGGTAGATCTTCTTCGTGCCACGCCAGTCGGCCGGGATGGTGAAGCTGATCTGGTACGTGGCCGTACGCCCGGGTAACAGAGCACCCTCCGACAGTGGGTCGGCTAGAATGTGCGCGCCCTCCACGCCCGCGGCGGCGATAGCGTCGTCCGGGTAGCGCGGCTCGTCCGCAGCGTCCTCGGAGCCCGTCATGCCCGCGCTCTCGTACAGCTCCGGCGTCCACGCGGACTCCACCACGTTCTCTTTCGCGAACGCGTAACGCTCTTTGCGCTCGACCAGCGCGCCCGTCTCGCGATCGCGGAACTCCACGGTGCAGCCCGTCATGATGACGTTGCCGTCGTTGCGCAGCGTCATGGTGAACTGCTCCTCTGATCCCGCCAGCACGAACAGGCGGTCGGAGACCAGCGACAGCGGCGTGGCGGTCACGACCGCCGGCACGCTGGCGAACCGGACGTCCGCCGTGCTGGTGGTCATGTCCTTGATGACGGAGTAGGCGAACGCGTACGAAGACCCGTCCGCGCCGCTGCTGATGTTGCTGAGCGAGTCGACGGGGTTGTCCATGTCCGCCACCGGGAACGGCGTCGAGAACAGGCCGTCCACGCACACGCTTGCCATCACGCGGTGTTTGTTCGCCGTGATCTCGCCCGTGGGGTTGCCGCTCTCGTCGAACTCCTGACCGGCCTTTCCTTCGATGTTGCGCGCGAAGACGAGCGAATCGCCGTTCGGACTCACGCGGAAAGAAGCCATCTGATAATCCGACGGGCCGACTTGACGGGAGGTGATGCCGCCGTGCATGGTCTTCGGGTCGAACGTCGAGGCGTGCAAGATGCCGTTCTGCAAGGTCAGCAGCTCGCTGTGGCCCGGCCACGGCACGCCGTCCTCGACGCCTGCCTGGTCGACGAGGTTCGGGACGATGCGTCCTGCCATGCTCGGCGCGACCTTGCCCACGTAGAACGACGTGATGGACGTGAGCACCTCGTTCGTGCTCGCGTCTTTGGCGCGCGAGACGACGTAAATCCACCCCGTCTCGTCCAACGCCGCCCCGCAGATGTCGTACGTTCCTTTGTTGACGCGCCATCCGAGCTCGCCGTACAGCGCGTTGCCAGCCCACACATGAACATATATGCCGCACCCCAGCGTCTTCGGATCCGTCGGCATGATGTCCTCGAGTGTCTCCCCATACCGCCGCACGTACACCACGGCAAGGGCGGCATGGTCCTTGCCGGCAGATTGCACGGACATCTTGAACAACCGCGGAAGCGTGAACGACCAGTACTGGTGCTTCTCCGTGGCGTCGCTCCAGGACACGACATCCCGGACTTTCAAACCTTCGTCAAGCCGCAGCAAGGTCATGACGGGGTTTGCAAGGACCTGCGCAAGCGTGCTCGCATCGCCCTCGGGGCGTTTGCCCCCCGAAAGCAGCACGTAGATGCCCTCCTGCAAGGTGTCGCTGTCCTCTTCGTTCACCAGGACGTCGAAGTCGTAGTCAAACATGTCGATTCGCTCGATCTTCGTAACGCCCTGCTTGTACGAGTCGCGCACGCACACGGGGAACTCCAAGACCACCGGGCTTTGCGCCGCGCCGCTTTGCAGGTCAAACCGCTGGACGGCAAGACGCGAGCGCACGCCTTCGCTGCCGTAGTCCACGCTCAAGATACGGAACAAGTACGGCACGCCCTTGTACACGACGATCTTCTGGCGCGGATCGCTGAACACGTTCCGCGCGATGACCGTATCGAGCGTCGGGCGCACGCCGCCGTCCTGCCCGATGCCGGACACGCCCACCGAAAGCCCCGCGTTCGCGGGCGGATTGCCAATGTACTCATAGGAGAAACCATCGGTGACGTCGGCGTCCTCGGAGACCTGGCTCTTGATCACCCAGGCTTCCGTCACGTCCCCGCCGTCAGCTTCGAGCGCAAGAGGCTGGAACTCGGAAAGTCCAATCCCCGCGCTCGCGTTCGAGTCCGAATAGTGGGCAAGGAACTCCCTAGTCCTGCGCAATTCCCCCTCAGTGACGATGGTTGCGCTCTCTTCGAACGACTGGAGGGAAACCCCGTCCGCTCCGAGCATGCCGGGAAGCGAGTACTGCGGCACGCCGTCCGCCGTCGAGCCAAACGCGAAGATCGAGGCTGTCATCACCGGCGTGCCAGCAGCTTGGAACCCTTCGGGATTGTCCTTCCACGAGTTGTACAGGCTCGGGTCGTCAATGCCCCAGAGCTTCCCAGACCACTTGAAGATGACGAGCTGCACGACAACGTCGACCTGAACGCCACCTGCGACCACATGGTGCGGCAGCGGGCGATCCGCGTGCGCCGCCTCGATACCCAGGTAATACGAAAGATAGCCCGACCCCCGCAGTCCGACAGACGCCAGGCCTGAGAACCCGACGCCGGCATAGATCTCGAGCTCGATGGTGATCGTGCCGGAAAGCTGGGTCTGCGTGTAGTCGAAGTTCCAATCCTCGATCAAAGAAGGGCTCTTGGAGATCATGCCGAGCTGCCCGGCGATCTTCGCCGAGGCGGTTGCGCCCACCCCAGCGAACACCGGCACGGGACCCACGACCGCCGTCATCGTGAACGAACCTCCCAGAGAGAATTGGAAGACGATGCCTCCCGTCCCCCTCCACAGGCTGGAGTCGAACAAGTACTGCATGACGCCATACAGCTGAACGGCGACATCGAACGTGAACTGATGGCAGAATTCGTATTTCTTCATCGCGGTGCCATCTGCTTTGAGGCCCGTCGTCATCTCCCGATACTTCTGCAAGTCATCTTTCGCGTCGTTATAGATTTGCTGGTATTGCTGCTTCACGGATTTGGAAGACTCTTTCTTCCAGTCGCTCCCCTTGAGGAAGTTCGCTTTGTCCTTAAGCTGGAGCGCCGGCTTTCCACCCACGCCCAGCACGAACATTCCAGCAGGGCTGGCGGCGATAATGACCGGCAGCACCGGAGCCGCAAGAGAAATGGTCGAATCACCAAGCGGCGTCGGCCAGGATGAAGGCAATTTGTAGCTCAACCCGCTGGTCATCGTGCCGAGTGCCTTTTCCAGGCCAGAATCCGGAGAATAGACCGTGTCGAGAGGCGCTTTGACGATCTTTGCCTTCGCGCCGCTGCCATACCAATAAGAGCTGTTGTCCGCCTTGAAGCGAAGGCTGAAGGAGCCGTCGACCGGAAGCGCCTTGTCGCTTGCGGGCGTCAGGTAGGCCCCCTTGAACGAAAACGAGCCCCGTCCGTCCGTCAGTTCGAACGCCTGCTCTTCTCGTATGTCGGAAACGCCGTTTTTGTCCACGGTCGCCAATTGCACACGCGCACGCGTTGCGCCCGGAGCGCGCAGGATACCGGACACGACGTGCGTCTCGGTGTTCGACACCGCACTGAAAAACTCGTTCTCCGTGTACAGGACGTCCCAGCCGTCGAAGCCGATCCGTTCGAGGTAGGCTTCGTCCGGGCTTTCCAGCTGGCGCGTGGGCACCTGAACGCCCGTGCCGCCGTCGACGCGCAAGCGACCGACGCTGAAAGCGCGGTAGCCGTCTCCTGCCTCCACGAAGACCTCGCCGTCGAAGCGCTTGCGCTTGCCCTCCCGGCCGTAGTCGACCTCGGTCGAGACGTTCGTGATGTCGATGACGACCGCGCCGTCGGCATCGGTCGTGCCCGTGGCGGTCGCGCCGTTGCTGGCCTTGAGCGTCACCTTCGCGCCCGCCACGGGCGCTTCGGCGTCGCCGGCCACGTCGACGACCTTGAAGCCCACGTCGTTGAGCGACACGACGAACACCGTGATCTCGCCCGATTCGTTCTGGCCTGCGGCGTAGGCATACCCGCGGTCGTCAGACCACACGGGAGGCATGAAGAACAACAGCGCGCTTGCGGCGCCTCCCGCCAAGAACGCGCGGCGCGTGATGGCGATGCCGGGTTTGTCGTTCTCGCGGTGTTCAGAGTTGGCGAAGTGGTCTCGATCAGTCATGGCGGCCCCCTCGGATTAGAACGAAGTGCGCGAGGAGGCGCGAAACGGTCGGCATGCAGCATGCGACCGAGCGCGATGAGCCGAAGACACGGGCGGCACATCGCACACTGGGCACCATGCGCCTCTCGCTCACCTTCGAGCATACCGAGAAGCCTTCGCTGCCGGCACACCCATTTCGCACGGAAAATGGGTGTGTTGCGCGGTAGGAAAAGCGCCTTACAACGACGAAGGGCGCTCCCGCTATCGGGAGCGCCCTTCGCTCAAAGGCGATGAGGCGTTGCCTCTGGAACCGATGACGACTACAGGGCCGTGATACCCAGGTCGGTGTCGTTCTCGTAACCCATGTCCTCAGCCTGCTGCGGCGTCACCCAGCCGTCGGGCACCTGGGCGCCCTCGTGGCAGCCAGCGCACTGCATGACGGACGCGCGGTGCGCCTTGTGGCAGTAACCGCAGTCCATCTCGCCGTGCTGGGCCTTGTGCGGGTTGATGCTGCCCATGTCAGAGGTGAGCTGCTCCAGGTCCTCGCGGGACTCGGTGTGGCAGGCCTCGTTCATGCAGAACTGCTCGCCCGTGTTGCCGCGCGCCTCGCCAAGCTCGGTCAGGCTGCGCTCCTCGAGCGGCGCGTAGTAGTTGCCCGTGAGCCAGTTCATGCCCTCGGAAATCTGCTCGTCCATGGTCGGGACGTGGCAGTCAAGGCAGGTGTCGCCGTCGACGTCCTTGTGGGACACCGCCAGCATGGCGCTCGCGTTGGTGACCTCGTTGCCGGCCTTGTCCACGGACGGCTGGCCCGGCGTGCTCTCGTAGGTCTCCAGGTATTCCGCCATCGGCGTATGGCAAATGGCGCCGCAGAAGCTCGGCTGGCCGTGCCACACCCACATGCCGGCGCCCGCCACGACCAAGACCGCGACGACCACGCCGACCACGATCGGCCAATTTTTGCTCGGGCGCTTCGATGACGGATCCTTCGGCTGGGCGTTCGCCCCGTCGTTCTTGATCGGTTCGTCACTCATGGTTGACCCCCTTCAATGCTGTTTCGAATTCGAGCTTTGGGGATGCGCGCGTTCGAAACGGAATCGACGCTACTGTACCCGCACGCAGGCGCGCGCGGGTATCGCCGATGAAGGGTGATTCGTGAAAAATGGGAAGGGTGATGCCGTTGAACTGGGAAAACACATGCTCTCGCCCCAGCTTCGTCCAACCGATCCGTTCGCCTGGACGCGCCCCGCCCACAGCGCGAGCACGGGACAATGGGGTGTCCGCGATGCTAGTCCAACCCCTCCAACAACGCCACGAGCTCGTCGCGGGAGTGGACATCCAGCTTGCGGTAGATGTGGCGAATGTGGGTCTTCGCCGTGTTGTTGGAGATGAAGAGCTCTTGTTCGATGGAACCGATCTTCTTGTGCTGCGCCAACAGCCGCAGCACCTCCTCTTCGCGCTGGGAAAGACCGAAGCGCTGCGCGGCCTGGCTGCAGCGGTCAACCAGCTCGTCGCGCGCCGTCTCGGCGTGCGCGTCCTCCACGCTGCCCATGCCCGGCAGCGCCAGGCCCCAGCGGCCCGCCAGGTCGCGGTCGGACAAGAGCATCATCGTGGCCACCACCACCGTCACGATGACGATGGCGGAGAGCACCACGTCTCCCGTGGCAGCCTCGAAGCTCTGGTGCAGGAAGCGGTCGGTATGGCGGCCGGCGATCATGACGAGCGTGCGCAGGCCGCGCTCGATACCGAACAGCAGCACGGCGCTCGCCCCGTAGCGGTAGCAGAAGTTCGCCATGGCCACCATGACGAAGATGCTGAACGCCGTGTAGGACGCGCCGATGCAGAAGTCCGTGACGAACGTGCCCCAGTCGCCCATGCTCGGCACCACCAGAAACGCGCAGACCGCCAGCGGCAGCGCCACGCGGAAGATAAGGCTGAACTGGAAGCGCCGCCCGCGCACCACCACGAGCAGGAAGATGAGCGCCGCCACAATGACCACGCCGAACGACGAGTGCGGGCCGAACGTGCTCTGGTACAGGTCCGCCTCTTTCAGGCCGTACGCGAACGCGTACACGCCCATGATGAGGATGGCCTTCCACGGTATGGCGAAGGGCGCCGCCTCCGAGCGCGGCAAGCGATCGGACGGCAGCGAGCGGAACCCGGCAGCCACCATGCCGAGCGAGAACAGCGGCAGTGCAATCGTGACAGCGAAGAACGCCGTGAAGTCCATACTGCGGGACAGGTAGATCACCGCGGCAGCCACCATGAGCGAGCCCGAGTAGTACAGCGCCACGCGGAACGGGTTCAGGCAGCCGTATAGTTCCGACCACAGCAGAATCACGAACGCCGTGCCCACGCCGCCGGAGGCCACCGCCGCCCATCCGAGCGGCACGGCGAACTCCGGCGCGAACGCCGAAGCAGGCAAGAGCACGGTGGCCATGAGCATGAGGCCCACCGTGGCGGCGTAGAACCATCGTTTGCCGAACAGGGGGTTCAGACGCTTGTAGAATGCAGCGCACCCGAGCAGCGTGGCCGCCATGATGATGTCGTACATATCGTGCGTGGCGACGTTCGCCGCCGGGAACAGGAACGTGGGCGTCACGAACACGAGCTCGATCCACGCACGGTACAGGCCCAATCCCAAGAAGAACACGAGGATGGCGGGCATCCACGGGAGCAGCGGGCCCGGCGGTCGCACGCCCGCGTCGTTTTTCGGGATGGCCTCGGAGAGCACCGCGTGCTCGTCTTCCGCCCAGGCGTCTTCCAGGG
Source organism: uncultured Coriobacteriia bacterium (assembly GCA_949288145.1). GTDB lineage: Bacteria > Actinomycetota > Coriobacteriia > Coriobacteriales > Eggerthellaceae > Aveggerthella. The sequence continues at coordinate 10,888 of CASEJD010000082.1, read as the reverse complement.
CCTTCGTCAGCGCGACGTCGCGGATGAGGGCGTCCGGCCCTCGCTTCTCTTCCGACTGCTCCGCATCCTTGCGAAGCGCCTCGGACGTCGTGCGCTCTGACATGGCCCCTCCCCTCCTTGGACGCTGTGCACCCCTCATTTCGCGCGCTCATTCTAACGAATGAGCGCTCAGACCGCACTTCGCCCCGGTGAAGTGATGTGATTAAAACGCCTGTTCAACGAAGGATTACGCATGGGTGTGACGCAAATCACCCTTGTTTGGACCTTAGGTGGCGAAGACGGGGCAGCGGTTGCACGCTATGTTTGTATGCGGGGATGCACGCAGCGAACCACTGCGTCGAACAAGCAGGCGCCCTGCCCGAAAAGGGCACGCGCCCGCGCGGAAGCGCGACGAAACGGCGGCCGGCAAAGCCGGCTGGAAGACGATCGTACTTCCAAGGAGGATGGATACACATGAACGAGAATTCACGAGGAATCAGCCGTCGTGACTTGCTGAAGTTCGGTGGCGTGGCGGCGCTCGGCGTCGTCGGCGCCGGCGCGCTCACGGCATGCTCGAGCAAGCACTCCGCCCTGGCGGCGGGCGACGCCGAGCAGGCCGCCGGCATGGAAAAGTGCACCACGGCAGGCCATCTGCGCAATGGCATTCCGAGCTTCCTCATCAAGCCCGAGCCGATCACCGACATCTCCGAGACCTACGACTACGACGTCGTGGTCGTCGGCGCTGGCGCTGCGGGCGTTCCGGCAGCCCTGTCCGCCCGTGAGGCGGGCGCTTCGGTCGCGCTGCTCCAGAAGCAGAGCATGGCCGTCTCCCAGGGCAACTCCGGCTCCGGCATCGACCTCACCACGAGCGACCCTGCCGACGTCCAGAACCTGGTGAGCCAGCTCATCGAGGACAGCCAGCATCGCCCGAACCGCGACCTGGTGGAGCTGTGGGCCATGAACTCCGGCGAGGCCGTGAAGTGGGTCATTGAGAAGTCCCTGCTGCACAACGCTCCGGTCATCGACCAGGGCAACCAGCAGCATGTGCCGCTCATCAACCGCATGGGCTACCACATCAACTTCGTCACCTCGTTCTTCGGCCCGAAGCCGCAGACCACCGGCGACGGCATGCGCGCGCTGGCCGAGACCGCCGCTGACGAGGGCGTCGAGATCTACTACTCCACCCCGGGCGTCCAGCTGGTGCAGGACGACTCCGGCAAGGTGACCGGCATCATCGCCCGCCGCGAGGAAGACGGCGCCTACCTGCAGTTTAACGCTGCCAAGGGCGTCATCATGGCCACGGGCGACTACCAGTGCGACGAGGAGATGCTGCGCTACTACCAGCCCGACATGACGAACTTCACCCAGAAGCAGCAGGGCAAGACCGGCGACGGCCACAAGATGGTCGTCTGGGCAGGAGGCAAGATCGAGGACCTGGCGCACACCAAGATGCTCCACGACTTCGACGCCGGCCCGGCCTCCATGGGCGACATGCCGTTCCTGGCCGTCAAGCAGAACGGCAAGCGCTTCGTGAACGAGACCGTCGAGATGTCCCTCATGAACAACTACCTGCGTTCGAAGGAAGACTCCGGCTGGTACTCCCAGATCTTCGACAGCAACTATATGACCGCCTGCGCCGAGTGGCCGGGCGCCCTGGTGGACCCGGAAGGCCTGCGCGTCTACATGCCCGAAGAGGACGTGGAGCGCGTCGGCGTGTTCCCGGACGCCATCCGCACGTTCAAGGCCGACACACTCGAAGAGCTGGCCGAGAAGCTGGAGATCAACGACGTCGACGCCTTCGTCGAGACCGTCAACCGCTATAACGAGATGTGCGAGAAGGGCAAGGACGAGGACTTCGGCAAGCCGCCTGAGTACCTCGCGAAGGTCGACACCCCGCCGTTCTACGGCATCCACCGCTGGGTGCGCATGTCCGCCATCTGCTCCGGCGTGGACGTCAACGCCGACCACCAGTGCCTGACCCCCGAGGGCGAGGTCATCGAGGGCCTGTACGCCATCGGCAACTGCTCTGGCGGCTTCTACGGCGGCATCGACTACCCGCTGACGGTGTTCGGCCTCTCCCTGGGCCGTTGCTACACCGAGGGCTACGTCATCGGCCGCATGGTCGCCGAGAAGTAGCACCGCGCTTGCGGGCCACGCGCTCGCGCTTTGGCCACTGCACATTCACGCCAGAAGGCCGTCGGTGCATCCGTGCCAGCGAGCCATCGGTGCACCCCTCAGCATCCACGACGTGCATGCTGAGGACATAGCGCACCCTGCAACGCTCGCACTGCGGCAAAACGCCGCGCTCCTCCCCTCCGGAGCGCGGCGTTTTTTATTGCGCACCCTCGAACGCCCGCCCTGTATGGCGTGCACGAAATGTCGCGTTTTTCGTGACGCTTTTGACGATAGGGACACTCCCTTCAAGCGCACGCAGAGCTCCCGCCAGCATTTCCCCAGGTCAGATTCTGGCGTGACAACTCTTCACCTTGCTTCGGGCCCACAAAATGCGTCCCTATCGTCAAAAGCGTCATGCACCGTGTCCCTATCGCAAAAAGCGTCAGCAGTTTGGCCGATTTCCGTGCACGATAGCACCCGCCCGGAAATAATGACCGCGAGAGGACTCGGGTGCGCCCGTTCCTGGTCGTTCGTAGGGTCAGCGAGCGGGACACAGGGCGCGCCTTATGGACGCGAACAGGGGGAGCGGCGGACCGAAGCCTAGCCGCTCCCCCTGTGAACGTTCAGAAGGCGTGCGCTGCGCCCGCGCAGCGTCGAGTAGTTCCGCCGGCCGTCCGGCCGGCGGAACGTCTACAGCGTGATGATGCCGAAGGTCTGGGCAACGTACGCCACCAGGATGATGGCGATGCAGACCGGGGCGATGTACTTGATGAGCACGGCCCACGGCTTCGCGAGCTTGAACTCGGCCGACTCGCGCACCTCGTCGATGATGGCCTTCGGCTTGATGACCCAGCCCACGAAGATGCACGTGAGGATGGCGGAGATGGGCATCATGACCGAGTTGGAGATGAAGTCCAGGAAGTCCAGGATCGTGGTGCCCTCGCCGAGCGGCTGGATGAACGACAGGCCGCTGTAACCCAGGTTGACGATGATGCCGGCAAGGGTGGTGAACACGATGGTCACCCCGAACGCGCGCCTACGGCTGCAACCCGAGCCGTCCTGGATGATTGCCGTGCACGTCTCGACGAGCGAGATAGAGCTCGTGAGCGCCGCGAAGATGACCAGGATGAAGAACACGCAGCCGATGATACCGCCTGCCGGGCCCATGCTGTTGAAGACCTGCGGCAGGATCACGAACATGAGGGACGGGCCGGCGTTCTGAGCCACCGCGTCGCCCGAGCCGAGCGCCGCGAACGTGGACGGGATGATCATGAAGCCCGCCAGCAGCGAGATGCCGAACGTAGTGCCGGCGATCTGCATGACACTGGACGTGAGCTTCTCCTTCTTCTCCAGGTAAGAGCCGTACGTCACCATGATGCCCATGGCCAACGACAGCGTGAAGAACGTCTGGCCTAACGCCGCGACCACGAGTTCCGGCGAGAACTTGCTCACGTCGGGCACGAGGTAGAACGCCACGCCCTCCAGCGCGCCCGGCAGCGTGAGCGAGTACACGGCCAACGCCGCCGCCACCAAGATGAGCGCAGGCATCATGACGAGGTTCGCCTTCTCGATACCGTTGTTGACACCCATGCCCACGACCAGATACGTGATGGCCATGAAGATGAGCATGAACAGCAGGCTCTCAGGCGAGTTCGCGATGAAGTTACTGAAATACGTGCCGCCGTCAGCCAACGCCGCGGGCCCGTCGGTTATGTAGGCCGCCATGTACTTGGTGGTCCAGCCGCCGATGACGCAGTAGTACGGCACGATGATGAACGGGATGGACGACATGAAAACGCCGATGAACGCGTACTTCTTTCCGAACGCCTTGAACGCGCCGATGGAGCTCTGCCCCGTCTTGCGGCCGAACGCCGTCTCCAGCAACAAGAGCGCGATACCGATGGTGAACACGAACACCAGGTACATGAACAGGAACGTGCCGCCGCCGTACTTCGCTGCGAGGTACGGGAAGCGCCACATGCTGCCCAAACCGACCGCCGAAGCGGCGGCAGCCAGCACGAACGCCAGCTTGTTCGACCAGGTCGCACGAACGGTGGTGGTCATGCGAATCCCCTTCCACACAAGCCGCCCTACACGGGCGGCGCTGTCTCTCCTTCGCGGCATTGCCCTGCGGACTCCCCTGCCGCTTCATGCACGCTCTGTATCGACCGCGCAAATTCATCATTATACCGTTGCTGCAAGGTTCTGGCAGCACCTTGCAGCACGGCCCTTAACAGAGCCTTTACAAAGAACGAGGCCGACGAATCCGCCGGCCTCGCAAGCGTTCGGTATGTTCGCGGGCTTACACCTCGCCGCGCATGAGCAGCTGGGCGATCTGCACGGCGTTGAGCGCCGCGCCCTTGCGGATCTGGTCCGCCACGACCCACATGGCCAAGCCGTGCTCGACCGTCGGGTCCTTGCGCAGGCGGCCGACGTAGGTGTCGTCCGTGCCGGCCAGCAGGCCCGGCATCGGGTAGGTGTTGTTCGCCGGGTCGTCCATGACCGTGATGCCCGGAGCGGCCTCGAGCGCGGCGCGCGCGGCCTCCACGCTAACCTCGCCCGCAAACTCCACGTTCACGGCCTCGCCGTGGCAGCGCAGCACGGGCACGCGCACGCACGTGGCAGCGACCTTGATGTTGTCGTCGCCCATGATCTTCTTCGTCTCGACGACCATCTTCCACTCTTCCTTCGTGGAGTCGTCCTCGAGGAACTTGTCGATATGCGGAATGCAGTTGTACGCGATCTGGTGCTGGAAGGCGCTCACCGTGAGCTCGTCGCCGCGCTTGCCGTCCAGGTACTCGCTCGTCTGGCTGTAGAGCTCCTCCATGGCGGGAGCGCCCGCGCCAGAGGCGGCCTGGTAGGTGGACACGACCACGCGCGTGATCGGGGCGATGTCATAGAGCGGCTTCAGGGCCACGACCATCTGGATGGTGGAGCAGTTCGGGTTCGCGATGACGCCGTTGTGCTCGAACGCGGCGGCCGGGTTCACCTCGGGAACCACCAGCGGCACGTCCTCGTCCATACGGAACGCGCTCGAGTTGTCGATCATGACCGCGCCGGCCTTGACCACGGCCTCGCGCATCTCCTTGGAGACGGAGGCGCCCGCCGAGAACAGCGCGATGTCGACGCCCTCGAAGGCCTCGGGGGTCATCTCCTGAACCGTGAGCTCGCCCGCCGGCACTTGCCCGCAACCCAAGAACGGGAGCTTCTTGCCCGCAGAGCGCGCGGACGCCAGCGCGCGGACCTCGCTCGCCGGGAAGTCCACGTCGTGCAGCACCTGCAGGAACTCTTTGCCCACGGCGCCCGTCGCGCCCGCAACGGCCACCACCGGGTTCTCAGGAAGCTTCTTGCTCCAGGTCATGATTAATTCAACTCCTTGCGTAATAAAAACTCACACGTCATCGGTACCGTCAGCGAGAAGCGCCCCGGTGCCCCAGATTGGCAGGGTTTCGAAGCTGACGCGCACAATCCGTGCGCGAGGCTTTGAAAGCGTGACAAGATGGGGTGCCCGGACGCTTCGCGGCGTCAGCCTGTTCCGCCGCTCGGCAGAACGGCGGAACACTAACGGCCTTTGTTCATCTTGGCCGCGATCTCTTCGGCCGAAAGCTGCGTCTCTTCGAACACCTGGTCGGAGTCCAGGTCGAAGGCGGTGTGCAGGCAGCGCACGGCGTTGGCGCACTGCGAGGCCTCGACCACGATGGACAGGCGGATGGGGCTCGTGGAGATGAGCAGGATGTTCACCTGGTTCTCGGCGAGCGCCGTGAACGCGCGGGCGGCCACGCCCGGGCTGGACTTCATGCCCGTGCCCACGAGCGAGACCTTCGCGATGTTCTTGTCCACCACGTATTCGCGCGCGCCAATCTGCGGCAGCACGCGCTCGACCGTCTCGCACGCGCGCTCGAGGTCGGACTCGGGGCACGTAAACGTGAGGTCGGTGTGGCCTTCTTCGGAGACGTTCTGGATGATCATGTCGACGTTGACCATGTTGCCCGCCAGCGCCGAGAACACCGTGGACGCGATGCCGTACTGGTCCTTCAGGTCGCGGATGGTGACCTTGACCTCCGAGGTGTCGTGGGCGACGCCCGAAATGACTGCTTGCTCCATGGACGTGACCTCCTTGATAAGCGTGCCCGGCGTGTCCGTGAAGGCCGAGCGGGAGTGAATGACGACGTTGTACTTCTTGGCGAACTCGACGGCGCGCGCCTGCAGGACGCCGGCGCCCGCGGAGGAAAGCTCCAGCATGTCGTCGTAGCAGATCTCGTCGAGCTTCTTGGCGCGCGGGCAGACGCGCGGGTCTGCCGTGTATACGCCGTCGACGTCGGAGTAAATCTCGCACACGTCGGCGCCCAGGCCGTACGCCAGGGCGACGGCCGTCGTGTCGGAGCCGCCGCGACCGAGCGTGGTGATGTCCCCATCCTCCGTCAGGCCCTGGAAGCCCGCCACGATGACGATGGCGCCGCGCTCCACCTCGCGCTTGATGCGGTCGGCGTCGATGTCCTCAATCTTCGCGCGAGAGTAATTGCGGTCGGTGGTGATGCCGGCCTGCCAGCCGGTGAAGCTCTTCGCCTTGTAGCCGCGCGCCTGGATGGCCATGGCCAAAAGCGACATGCTGACCTGCTCGCCGGTGGACAAGAGCATGTCCATCTCGCGCGCGGGTGGATCTTCGTTCAGCGCTTTGGCCAGGCCGACGAGCTCGTCGGTGGTCTTGCCCATGGCGGAGACCACGGCGACCACCTGGTTGCCTGCCTGCTTGCTGGCGATCAGACGGCGCGCCACCATTTGGATGCGTTCGGGCGAGGCGACCGAGGTGCCTCCGAACTTTGCGACCACGAATGCCATGCGGTTTCGTCTTCCCCTCGTACGTGTGTGATGCAGTAACCGTGTGAGTGTACCATGCGCTGCCGACGAGGAAAAACCGCCGAAGCCCGGAGCGGGCGGTATTCGCGCAGGTTTAACACGCGGTCGAAACTGAAGTCGTCGCCGATTCGACCGCGGGCGCAGAAGGGCCCATCGCCGGAACGCCGCCGCGACGCCCAAGGCCCCATCGCAGCAACAGCGCGGAGTTCACGACGACGATGACCGACCCGGCGTTGTGGACGAGCGCCCCCACGACCGGGTTCAAGATGCCGAGCATGGCCAGGATGATGGCGACGAAGTTGAGCGTCATGGAGAACGTCATGTTGAGCTTGATGGTGGTCATCATGCGCTTCGAGAGCGCCAGCAGGTGCGGAAGCGCCGCCACGTCGTCGCGCACGAGAGCGATGTCCGCCGCGTCCACTGCGATGTCGCTGCCAACGCCGCCCATGGCGATGCCCACGCGAGCGCGCTTGAGCGCCGGCGCGTCGTTGATGCCGTCGCCCACCATGCAGACCGGCTCGCCCGCCGCCTCGAAGCCGGCGATGGCGGAAAGCTTGTCTTCGGGCAGGCAGTCAGCCCGCACTTCGTCCACGCCCACCTGGGCGGCAATGTGCGCGGCGGCCTGCGCGTGGTCGCCCGTGAGCAGCACCGGCACGATGCCCAGGCGCTTGATCCCCCGCACCGTGGCGGGAGCGCCCGCGCGCACCGTGTCGGCCAGCGCCACGAAGCCCGCGGCGAAGCCGTCCACGGCCACGTGCACGACCGTGCAGCCTTCGTCCACGTACGAGCGCGCTGCGCCGGGAGCGAAACCTTTCACCCCGCGGTCCGCCATGAACTCGGCGTTGCCCGCGAGCACGTGACGGTCGTCCACGCACGCCTCCACACCACGGCCGGGCACCATGGCGAAATCGCGCGCTTCAAGCAGCGAAGTGGCCGCCCCTTCCGCCGGGGAGCTTTCGTTCGCACCGTGCTCTCGTTCGGCCTCAACGCCGTCACCGCGCTGGAAGCCTTCGACGATGGCGCGCGCGAGCGGATGTTCGCTCAACCGCTCGGCACTGGCAACGAGCGCGTACAGCTCGCCCTCGCTGAGGGACGGCGGAACCGAGATGCCGCCGGCATGCTCGCAGCCCACGCCGCCATGGACGTGGCCGGCCCCGTGCTCATGGTGTCCGCAGCACCCTTCATGGCCGTGCGCGCTCAGCAGAACCGGCGCCGAGAACGCCCGCACCGCCACCACGCGCGGCTTGCCGTGCGTGAGCGTGCCCGTCTTGTCGAACGCGACGCGCTTGACCTGTGCAAGGCGCTCAAGCGCGTCGCCCTCGCGCACCAGCACGCCCAGCTTCGTGAGGTTGCCGATGGCCGCCATGATGGCCGTCGGCGTGGCAAGCACCAAAGCGCACGGGCAGAACACGACGAGGATGGTGACCGCGCGGATGATCTCTCCGGTCACGAGCCATGTGCCCGCCGCCGCGACGAGAGCGATGACGACGATCCACGTTGCCCAGCGGTCGGCCAATCGCACGATTTTCGCCTTGTCGGCGTCCGCGCTCTGGACCAGGCGGATCATGCGGGAAAGGCTCGAGTCCTCTCCCACCTTCGTTGCCCGTAGGTCGAACGCACCGAACTGGTTGACCGTGCCGCTCTTCGCCTCGTCGCCCGGGCCTTTGTCCACCGGGATGGGCTCGCCGGTCATGACCGACTCGTCGATGGAAGTTTGACCCTTCACAATCACGCCGTCCACCGGCACCGTCTCGCCCGGCAGCACGCGCACGACGTCCCCTTCCCGCACGTCTTGTGCGGCGACGACACGCTCGTCGCCGTCGCGCACGACGCGCGCCGTAGCAGGCGACAGGCTCACCAGGCGCTCGATTCCGGCGCGGGCGCGGGCGACCGTGAGCTCTTCGAGCATGCTGCCGAGCTGCATGATGACCGCCACCTCGCCAGCTGCGAAGTACTCGCCGATGATGACGGACGCGATGAGAGCCAGCGACACGAGCACGTCCGCCTTGATGTCGAACTCGGAGACGAGGCCGATGACCGCCTCGAGGATGATGGGCACGCCGCAGAGCACGATGGCGACCCACGCCGGGTCAACGGGAAACGCGCCTGGGAACGCCAGGCCGAGCGCGAGCGAGATGGCGGAAACGACCAAGAACGCCACGTCACGCTTCATGCCGCCCCACGCAACGATCGCTTCAAGGGCGTTTAGGAAGCGCTCTTTCGCGCCGGACTTTTTTGAGCTGTTCTTGCTACCGCCCCCGTTGCCCACCTGGCGCGTTTCGCGCTCTGCACCACAGCTCCCGCATCCCATGACGTGCACCCCGTTTCCGTTCGTTCGGCCGTTTGTTACCCATGGTTTTATACCTATGGGGGTATTGGTATGATGGAATAGTACTGCGCGCCGGGCGGCGTGGCAACGCTTTTTTTCCTGCACGCGTATACTTGCAGGAGCGCTAAGGACGGGAGGTGCGCATGAGACAGTGCATGGACGCCGACAACCTGCACCGCAGGTTCAAGAAAATCATCGGCCAGGTGCAGGCAATCGACCGCATGGTGGACGAGGACGTCCCGTGCGAGGACATGCTCGCGCAGATCAACGCCGCGAAGTCTGCCCTGCACAAAGCGGGGCAAGTGGTGTTGGAGGGCCACATCAAGCATTGCGTCCGCGACGGCATCGAGCATGGCGACGCCGATAAAACCATCGAGAGCTTCACGAAGGCCGTCGAGCGGTTCTCGAACATGGGATCGTAAGCCCGCGTCATGAACGCAGAAAGGCCGCCCGTGAGCGGCCTTTCACTCTCGCGCTGCGAATGTGCGCTACGCGTTCTTCTTGCGCTGATAGAGGATGTTGTTCGTCTCGAGCCAGCTGTCGACGGTGCCGGTGTCGAAGCCATCGGCCGGGTCGATGATGAGCGCGTACATCTCTTCTTCCTGCAGCACGGCGTCGAGCGCGTCGGTCAGCTGAATCTCGCCGCCCACGCCCGGCTGCACGTCGGCCAGAAGCTCCATGACGCGCGGGCTCAGCAGATAGCGGCCGAACACGGCCAGGTTCGACGGCGCGTCTTCGAGCGCCGGCTTCTCCACGAGCGAGTCGACCTTCCACACGTCGTCAGCGACGGCCTCGCCCGCGATGACGCCGAAGCGGCTCACCTGATCGTCGGGCACCGGCAGCACCGCGATGACGCTCGCGCCGTTGTGCGCGTCGGAGATCTCCTGCATGCGCGGGAGCATCTTGTTGTCGGGCACGAGCACGTCGCCCAGCAGTACGTAGAACGGCTCGTCACCGGTCTTCTCGTGCGCGCAGTAGATGGCGTGGCCCAGGCCGAGCGGCTCGTCCTGGTAGACGTAGGAGACGTTGTAGTTCCCCACCTGCTCCACCAGGTCGGCGTACTTATCCTTGCCGCGAGCGCGCAGCGTGGCCACGAGCTCCGGGTTCGGGCTGAAGTGCTCTTCGATGGACTTCTTCTCGCGGCTGTTCACGATGACGACCTCGTCGGCAGCGGACGCCAGGCCCTCTTCGACGATGTACTGGATGACCGGACGGTCCACGACGAGCAGCATTTCCTTCGGCTGCGCCTTCGTGGCCGGCAGGAAACGCGTGCCCATGCCGGCGGCAGGAATGAGTGCCTTCATGCTCCCTCTTCTTTCGGTGCGGAAATCGAACGGCTCGATTGTAACAGCATGCGCCACCGCCGCCCACCTTCGCCATCTCGATACAAATCTTCGTCGTTTTCGCGAGATAAAACGCCTTCCAATCTCGCGAAAACAACGAGGATTTGTCATGAGTTGGAGAAGAGGGCTCGATCCCAAAACTCGCTTAGCTGGGAGCCAGAACCCCACAGGTCGCCGAAGACTCAGCGAGAAGCTCTGCGGTGCCGGAGATTGCCTTGAAAGAGGAGCGGGGCTGGCCTGGAGGGCCGCCCCACCCCTCTTGAAT
>CASEJD010000081.1 GCA_949288145.1 uncultured Coriobacteriia bacterium | reverse complement strand
GGTGGTGGTGCTCGGGTCCGGGTGCGACGAGCTGTACCCGGCCGAACATTACGCGCTCTTCCAGGACGTCATAGACGCGGGCGGCGCCGTGGTCTCGGAGCAGGAATGGGGCTTTCCGCCCATGCGCTACGCGTTCCGAGCGCGCAATCGCATTATCGCAGGGTTGACCCGTGCCACGCTCGTGGTGGAGGCCGGCATGCCGTCGGGCACGTTCAGCACGGCGGACGCGGCGCTCGCTGCCGGCCGAGACGTGCTGGCGGTTCCGGGCGCTATCACGTCGAAGACGTCCCGCGGGTGCAACCGGCTTATCTCCCAAGGCGCCGTGCCCATCGTGGACGACGAGACGTTCCGTGACGTGCTGTTCTCCACGTTCGGCATATTGAAGCAGGGGACCGCGCCTGCGACGGCCTCCGCCGGCGACGCGGTGCCGGGCGGTAAGGACGAGGACGGCGCGAGCCCGTCAGACGCCAAGGCCGTCTTGTTGGAGGCGCTTCAGGCGTGCCCTGCCGCGCCCGAGCGCCTGACCGCGCTCTCGGCTTCGGGCAGCCTGCACCTCACGCGCTCGCAGATCGCGTGCGCCCTCGTGGACCTGCAGCGAGCCGGCCTCGTGTCGCGCTATCCCGATGGCCGCTACGGCCCTGCGCGGCTGTGAATGTGGGGTGGTAGGCCTGCTTCGATGACGAGGGCGTAAGGGGACATCGAACAAAAATCGCAGTTTCCATGGGCGCAGGCCGCACGTTTGTTCGGGGGCGCTGGCTTCGGCTATGATGCTTCCTTGCAAACGTTTCGGCCGTCACGGCCATCTTGGCGAAGGAAGCACGCACCAATGGCACAGAACGCTATCGTCATCAAAGGCGCCCGCGAGCACAACCTGAAGGACATCGACGTCACCATCCCGCGCGACAAGCTCGTGGTCATCACGGGCCTGTCGGGTTCGGGCAAGTCCAGCCTTGCCTTTGACACCATGTACGCCGAAGGGCAGCGCCGTTACGTGGAGAGCCTCTCCAGCTACGCGCGCCAGTTCCTTGGCCAGATGAGCAAGCCCGACCTCGACAGCATCGACGGCCTCTCCCCGGCGGTCTCCATCGACCAGAAGACCACGTCGAAGAATCCGCGCTCCACTGTGGGTACCACCACGGAGATCTACGACTATCTGCGTCTCCTGTTCGCTCGCGTGGGAACGCCGCACTGCCCGGAGTGCGGACGCGAGATCAAGAAGCAGACCACCGACCAGGTGACCGACGAGATCCTCTCCCTGGGCGAAGGGGTGCGCGCCCTCGTCATGGCGCCCGTCGTCGTCGGTCGAAAGGGCGAGTTCACGAAGCTGCTGCAAGACCTGCAGAAAGAGGGCTTCTCGCGCGTGCGCATCGACGGCGAGGTCGTGCGTCTTGAGGGCGAGCCCATCGTGCTCAACAAGAAGATCAAGCACTTCATCGACGTCGTGGTCGACCGCGTCGTCCTGAAGAAGGAGGCCACCGCGCGCATCGCTGAGGCGGTGGAGACTGCCACGCGCTTGGCGGACGGTCGCGTCCTCGTCCAGACGGTCGACGCCTCATCGAAGGGCGGCGCGGGGGAAGGCGACGGCACAAGCGGCCGCGCCACGAGCTCCGGCGCCACTGGCGGTCTGGCGGAGAACGAGCACCTGTACTCGCTCGCCCTCGCCTGTCCTGAGCACGGGCACTCCATGGACGAGCTGCAACCGCGCGACTTCTCGTTCAACGCCCCATACGGCGCGTGCCCGGACTGCCTGGGCATCGGCAGCAGGGAAGAGGTCGACCCAGCTCTCGTCGTGCCGGACCCGTCGCTTTCCCTTAACGACGGCGCCATCGCTCCGTTCACTACGGGCAACTACTACCCGCAGGTCATCCGCGCCGTCGCGAAGCACCTGGGCGTCAGCGCCGACACACCGTGGGAGGACATGCCGAAGAAGGCGCGCGACGGCATCATGTTCGGCCTGAAGCAGGAGAAGGTCCGCGTCGACTACGTCACGGTGGACGGGCGCGAGACGTACTGGTACGTGGAGTGGGACGGCGTGGTGGACGCTGTTATGCACCGTTACAAAGAGGCCACCTCGGACACCCAGCGTGAGAAGTACGAGCAGTACTTCTCCATCGTGCCGTGCCAGACGTGCCACGGAAAGCGCCTGAAGCCCGAAATCCTCGCCGTCACCGTGGGCGGCAAGAGCATCCACGAGGTCTGCGAGCTCTCCGCTCGGGACTCGCTCGAGTTCTTCGAGGGGTTTTCCTTCCAGGGCGCCCAGGAGCAGATCGCCGGCCCCATCGTGAAAGAGATTAGGGCGCGCCTGCGCTTCCTGGTGGACGTTGGCCTGGACTACCTCACCCTCGAGCGTGCTACCGCCACGCTCTCAGGCGGCGAGGCGCAGCGCATCCGCCTGGCAACGCAGATCGGCGCTGGCCTCATGGGCGTGCTCTATATCCTCGACGAGCCCTCCATCGGCCTGCACCAACGCGACAACGAGCGCCTGATCGCCACGCTCGAGCGCCTGCGCGATTTGGGCAACACCGTCATCGTGGTCGAGCACGATGAGGACACCATCCGCCATGCCGACTACGTGGTCGACATGGGTCCGGGAGCGGGCGAGAACGGCGGCGAGGTGGTCGCTTGCGGCACGCCGAAGCAGATCGAGCGCTCGCGCCGTTCGCTCACTGCCGACTACCTGTCAGGTCGTCGCCGCATCGAAGTCCCCGAGGAGCGTCGCAACCCCGGCCGCGGGCGGATCGTGCTCAAAGGGGCGTCCGAGAACAACCTGAAGGACGTGGACGTCGCCATCGAGCTCGGCACGCTGACCGTGGTGACGGGCGTTTCGGGCTCGGGCAAGAGCTCGCTGGTCACCGACACGCTTGCGCCCGCGCTCGCGAACCGCGTGAACCACGCACGCCGTCGCACGGGCGCGTACCGTCGCCTCGAGGGGCTGTCGGCCATCGACAAGGTCATCAACATCGACCAGAGCCCCATCGGACGCACCCCGCGCTCGAACCCCGCCACCTACATCGGCCTCTGGGACGACGTGCGCGCCCTGTTCGCGTCCACGCCGGAGTCGAAGGCGCGCGGCTACAGTCCGGGCCGTTTCAGCTTCAACGTCGCCGGCGGCCGCTGCGAGGCGTGCAAGGGCGACGGCCAGATCAAGATCGAGATGCACTTCCTGCCCGACATCTACGTGCCGTGCGAGGTGTGCGACGGCAAGCGCTACAACCGCGAGACGCTGCAGGTCACATACCGCGGCAAGAACGTGTTCGACGTGCTGGACATGACGGTCGACGAGGCGCTTGCCTTCTTCGAGAGCATCCCGGGAATCAAGCGCAAGCTCCAAACGCTGCACGACGTGGGCTTGGGCTACATTCGGCTCGGCCAGCCCGCCACCACGCTCTCCGGCGGCGAGGCGCAGCGCGTGAAGCTCTCGAGCGAGCTGCAGCGACGTCAGACCGGGCGCACGTTCTACATCCTCGACGAGCCCACCACGGGCCTGCACTTCGAGGACGTCCGACAGCTGCTCGATGTGCTGCAACGCCTGGTGGACGCCGGCAACACGGTCCTTGTCATCGAGCACAACCTCGACGTCATCAAATGCGCCGACCGCATCATCGACATGGGCCCCGAAGGCGGCGACCGGGGCGGCACCGTTATCGTGGCGGGTACGCCCGAGGAAGTCGCCTCATGCGAAGCAAGCCATACAGGCCGGTTCCTGCGCCAGATGGGACTGTAGAGGGCCGCACCGTCGCGTTCGTGTCATGCCTTGATACCTTGTGCATCGTGCACAACTTGCATGCGTGCGATTCTCGAGCGTCCTGCGCGATTTGCCGCCGGGGAGGTAGTGAAATGCCTGCTGCCCTCTGCTAGCATGCCCTGTGGACACATCGCGCGAGCCGACCGTTCGGCTCGCGCCGTGCGCAAGGAGGGAACCATGGCGACAGAAGAGCAGGCCGTGAAGGCCGAAGGACAGCAGGGCGAGGCCGGCTCTGCCGCGGTCGAGTACCCGCACATGGTGCGCGGTATCATCTGCGCGTTCGTGGGCGCGTGCTGCTGGGGCTTCTCCGGCACGTGCTCGTCGCTTATGACAGGGCAGTACGGTGTGCCCGTCCTATGGATCACGTGCGTTCGCCTGCTGCTCGCGGCGGCGCTCTTCCTCACCGTCATCGTCATCAAGGACTACCGGAGCCTGCTCGCTGTGCTACGTGACGGTCGCAGCCTGCTGCGCATCGCCGGGTTTGGCATCCTGGGCGTGCTGCTCACGCAGGTGAGCTACCTGTCGGCCATCGCGTACACCAACGCAGGCATCGGCACTGTGCTGGAGCGCTTGGGCCTCATCGTCATCATGTTCTGGACGTGCTTCCAGATGTGGCGCGCGCCACGGCTTCGTGAGATGGCCGGCTTGGTCCTCGCGCTGACCGGCACCGTGCTCATTGCCACGAAAGGCCAGCTCGGTGGCTTGCAGATTCCAGCCGAGGGCCTGTTTTTCGGCATCGTGAGCGCGTTCGCGCTCGCATTCTACACGCTCATGCCCGTCAAGCCGCTCAAGAAATGGGGGCCCATCATCGTCACGGGCTTGGCGATGCTCATGGGCGGCATTGTCGCCACGGTCATGTTCCGCCCGTGGACGCTCGGCGTTCAGGTCACGCCCGAGATCACCTTCGCTATGCTCGGCATGGTCATCGTGGGAACGCTCGGCGCGTACGTCTTCTATCTGCAGGGCGTCACTGATGCGGGCCCGGTGCGCGCGAGCCTTATCGGCTGCATGGAACCCGTCTCGGCGCTCGTCATCTCCGCCATCTGGCTCGGCACGCCGGTCGTGCCCATCGACGTGGCCGGCATCGCGCTCATCATCGCCATGGTTCCGTTCGTCACCGAGAAGCAGTCTGCCGGGGCCCCGCGCAAGGACGGCGACGTGCCGCTGTTCCGCGGCCGTGCGAACGAGCTCGGCTACCTCACCTCGCGCGTTGCCACGAAGGCCGACCTGCCCTCCATCACCGACATCTTGAACGACGGCCACGCCTACCTTGAGGAGCTGGGCGTCGAGCAGGGAAACAAGAAGTATCCCACGTTCCGCGAGCTCAAGCACTCCATCGACGAGGGCACGTGCTACGTCGTGCAAAGCCAGGCGGGAGAAGACGTCGCCGTGTTCTCGGTCTCGTTCGACCCTGAAAGCCAGTACCGTTCCACGCACATGATCAGCGGGTCGTGGCTCACCGAAGGCCAGCCTTACGCCATCCTGCACTGGGCGACGGTCGCTGCTGACGCGCGCCGCCGTGGCGTTGGATCGTTCATCCTGGGAGAGGCCGACCGCATCGCGCGGGTCGGCGGTGCGCGGAGCATTTGCGGCGACACGTTCCCCGAGAACACCCCCATGCGGCAGGCGGCGCTGCAACATGGATACACCGAATGCGGAACCCTCCGCGTGGGCGTCCCGGTCATGGAGCCCGACCGCGAGCGCATCGCGTTCGAGAAGTTGCTGTAACACGACTGCTTGATACCGGTTGACAGACGGCGCGCCTGTGCATCGCTCGGGCGCGCCGTTTTCGTGCGCGGCACGCCAGGCTTTGTACGCTCCGATTGCGAACCCGTTACCGTCGCTTTGCAATCCGCCGGCTCATCGTGCGGTAGAATGTCCCGCATGGCTTCTGTCTCTCGAGAAAAAATCGCCCTTGTGGTGTTCGTGCTGCTGGTGCTGTTCGGCATCGGCCTGCTTATCGCATACCTGAACATCGGCCACAACTGGAACGTCACTGCCTCGCAAATTGACGATGCTACGGGCGAGCTGGAGGGCTACACGGTCATCCTGTACGCTGGCACGGTCGAAGAGCCGATCGAGGATGTCGCGTCCTCGAGCGCCGTCGGAACGGCTGCCGGTGGCGATAGCGCCGACGGCTCGGCACTGACCAGCGTCGATGGCGCAACGGGAGAGACAGTTGGCGAGGCCTCGTCGCGCGAGGATGCGCCTGTCGCTGCGGGCGCCAGCGTTGAGGAGGGCGCGGCGCAGTCCGCGCACGATTCCGAGACTGCGGGCGAAGCGTCCTCGGGCGACGCCGTATCATCTGCTCTGGGCCCCACGCAGGCCACTGCGAACGTCTCCGAAGGCACATCGGAGGGCTCGGCTGACGCGCGGGCTTCTCAATCGACGGAGTCTGCAGGGACATCGGGCTCGCGCGCAAGCGGCGGAGCGACCCCCTTGTTCGCCTCGTCTTCCAGCTCGCAGCAGAAAAACCCCGTCTCGGTGGAGGACGTCGCCGCGTCGTACCGCGAGAAAGACGCGCAGGTGCTCGTTATTGACGTGGAGGACCTGGGCGCCTACGAGGAAGGCACCATCCTCAAACGCGGGGACCGCCGCATCGGCGTGTTCTCGGTCGCGTTCAACGAGCCGCTGCCGCGCGTTCAGGCAAAGGTCGACGAGCTTCGCGCCGCCAGTGTTGACTTCGTGGTCGCCATCACGCCTGACCGGCAGTTCGTCGAGTCCGCCACGGGCGTCGACATCGCCCTGTCCCTGACCGACGAAGGATCCTCGTTTTTGGGCGGCACCGTGAACGGCACGTACTACGTCGACTCGCCGCTGGTGGGGCAGGTCGGCGCGGTGCTCGTCTCTCCCCACAACGTGGTGTCGGCTAAAGACGTCACCGAGCTGTAGCGCGATTCTGCGCACGTTGCTAAATCTCGGCACAGAACGCGCCCGGTCGTACGATCGGGCGCGTTCTGTTTTCACGCTCGAGAGCGATGGCCACCCTGCGGCATGAAAAAGGCCCGACCGATGGTCGGGCCTTGATATTGCCATGAGCTCGATGTGCTCGGCGGCGGTCCGTTTAGACGATGCCCTGAGCGAGCATGGCGTCAGCGACCTTCGTGAAGCCGGCGATGTTCGCGCCCATGACGAAGTTGCCCTCGTGGCCGTACGCACGAGCGGCGTCATCGGCGGCATGGTAGATGCTCTTCATGATGCCCTTGAGCTTCGCGTCGACCTCTTCGAACGTCCAGGACAGGCGCTCGGAGTTCTGGGACATCTCCAGGCCGGAGGTGGCAACGCCGCCGGCATTGGCAGCCTTGCCCGGGAAGAACACGACGCCGTTCTCCATCAGGTACTCGGTGGCGTCCATGGTGGTCGGCATGTTCGCGCCCTCGGCGACGATCTTGCAGCCGTTGGCAACGAGCTGCTTCGCGTCCTCCAGGAAGAGCTCGTTCTGCGTGGCGCACGGCAGCGCGATGTCCACCGGCACGCTCCAGACGCCGCGGCCCTCATGGTACTCGACGCCTTCGCGGCGGTTGGCGTACTCGGAGATGCGAGCGCGCTCGACTTCCTTGACCTGCTTGAGCAGGGCGACGTCGATGCCGTTCGGATCGTAGACCCAGCCGGTGGAATCGGACAGGGTCACGACCTTGGCGCCGAGCTCCTGGACCTTCTGGACGGCGTAGGTGGCCACGTTGCCGGAGCCGGAGACGGAGACCGTCTTGCCCTCGAAGGTGTCGCCGGTGCAGTTCAGGTGCTCCTCGACGATGTAGATCAGGCCGTAGCCGGTGGCCTCGGTGCGGACGAGGGAGCCGCCGAAGTTCAGGCCCTTGCCGGTCAGCACGCCGACCCACTCGTTGCGCAGGCGCTTGTACTGGCCGAACATGTACGCGACCTCGCGGGCGCCGGTGCCGATATCGCCTGCCGGCACGTCCGTGTCAGCGCCGATGTGGCGCTGCAGCTCGGTCATGAAGGACTGGCAGAAGCGCATGACCTCCATGTCGGACTTGCCCTTCGGGTCGAAGTCCGAGCCGCCCTTGCCACCGCCCATGGGCAGCGTGGTCAGGCTGTTCTTGAAAATCTGCTCGAAGCCGAGGAACTTGATGATGCCCAGGTTGACGGAGGGATGCAGGCGCAGGCCGCCTTTGTAGGGGCCGATGGCGCTGTTGAACTGCACGCGGAAACCGCGGTTGACCTGGACCTTGCCGGCGTCGTCAACCCACGGGACGCGGAACATGACCACGCGCTCCGGTTCGACGATGCGCTCGAGGATGCCGGCCGCCTCGTACTGCGGGTTGGCTTCGATGACGGGCTCGAGGGAGGTCAGAACCTCGGTGACCGCCTGGATAAACTCAGGCTCGTTCGCGTTCTTTTCCTTGACCTGCTCGATGACCCTCTGGACGTAGCTCATGGAACCTCCTCAGATAGGGCTTTGATTGCTAATCTGGATGCATTATATGGTGCGCGCATGCTCCCATGACGTAGTGTCGTGGATTCTTAAAGCGGCAGAAACATAGTCGCAGCGAGCGCGAAACAACCGCCGGCGAACGGGCTTTTGTGCATGAAACACGAACATATGTACGTTCTACGATTTCGACCGCGAGGGGAGCCGTGCGACTCGGACGTCGTGCTAGCATGGCCAAAGCAACACTCGTGAAGCGCGCACTCCGTCGCGTATGCATAGACTTGCGCATCCGCTGCACAAGTCTGTACAGCGCTCGAGATTCGCATTCGACGGCGGCATAGCTCGGTTTTGAAAGGATACGCCTATGAGCGAGATCAAATGTCCCCAGTGTGGCACGGTGTTCCAGGTGGACGAGTCCGGGTACGCCCAGATCGTGAGCCAGGTTCGCGACGCCGAGTTCGCCAAAGAGCTCGCACGTCGTGAGCAGGCGCTCGTCCAGGCGGGCAAACGCGAGGTCGAGCTCGCCGTCTCGCGCGAGAAAGAGCAGGCAGGCGCTGCCGCCGCGCAGAAGGACGTGCAGATCGCCCAGCTCACGGCGTCGTTGAAAGAGCTTTCCGCCCAGGCGGAGTCTGCCGAGCGCGTCGCGCGGGCAGAATGGGAGCGCGCGCTCGCGGACGCCACGGCCGAGAAGGACGCTCGCATCGCTGAGCTCTCGCAGCGTTTGTCCCAGCAGGAGCAGGCGTTCGCCCTCCAGAAGGAGCTCGCCGTCTCGCAGGCGCGCACGGCTGCGGAGAAAGAGCGCGACGCCCTGGCCATGCAGGTGCAGCTCGCCGAGGCCGAGGCAAAGCAGAAGGAAAGCGCCCTGCGTGAGGAGATGGCCTCGAAGCTCCGAGCGAAGGACGACCTGCTCGCTCTGAAGGACGAAGAGATCGCGCGCGTGAAGGACATGAAGGCCCGCTTGTCCACGAAGATGGTGGGCGAGTCGCTCGAGCAGCACTGCGAGATCGAGTTCAACAAGCTGCGTGCCACGGCGTTCCCGCGCGCGTACTTCGAGAAGGACAACGAAGTGGTGGACGGCACCAAGGGCGACTACGTCTTCCGCGAGCTCGACGAGGATGGAACCGAGGTCATCTCCATCATGTTCGAGATGAAGAACGAGAGCGACGAGTCCACGCACCGCCACAAGAACGAGGACTTCCTGAAGAAGCTCGACGCTGACCGCCGCAAGAAAGGCTGCGAGTACGCCGTCCTCGTCACGCTGCTCGAGCCCGAGAACGAGCTCTACAACGAAGGTATCGTCGACCTGTCATACCGCTACGAGAAGATGTACGCAGTCCGTCCGCAGTTCTTCATTCCCATCATCTCCATCCTGCGCAACGCCGCTCTGTCCGCCTTGACGTACAAAGCGGAGCTCGCCCAGGTCAAAAGCCAGAACGTCGACGTCTCCCGCTTCGAGGAGCAGATGGAGGACTTCAAGGCGAAGTTCGGCCGCAACTACGAGCTGGCCAGCCGCCGCTTCCAGACCGCCATCGACGAGATCGACAAGACCATCGACCACCTGAACAAGATCAAAGAGGCGTTGCTCGGCAGCGAGCGCAACCTGCGGCTGGCCAACGACAAAGCGCAGGACCTCACCATCAAGCGGCTGACACGCAAGAACCCCACCATGAAGGCGAAGTTCGAGGAGGCGCGCGCCGCTTGGGAGCTGCAGGGCGCAGATCGCGGTGACGGCGCTGCTAGCGCGAATGGCGCCGACGACGTCGAGGAGGCCACGATCTTCGATGCGGGCTTCGGCGTCGAGGGCGAGTAGCGGAAACCCGTCATTTCCTGCGGCGCGTTCTGCCCGTTCGCGCTTTGCTCACGCTCCCGGGCGTGCCGCATGCCTGTTCCGGTATACTTTCCCCATGGCCACACTCGAAGACATCAAACAGCAGCTCGCCACCGTGCCCACCGAGCCGGGCGTGTACCTGTGGAAGGACGCGTCGGGCCAGGTCATCTATGTGGGCAAGGCGAAGCAGCTGCGCGCCCGCATGCGGCAGTACGTCAACTTCCAGGACGAGCGCGCGAAAATCCCGCTGCTCGTGGACCAGATAGACTCCTTCGAGTACATCGTCACGCAGAACGAGCACGAAAGCCTTGTGCTCGAGAAGAACCTCATCAACCAGTACGCCCCGTTCTTCAACGCGGACTTCAAGGACGACAAGAGCTACCCGTTTATCGCCATCACGAAAGGCGATGTGTTTCCTGCCATCAAATACACGCGCGAGAAGCATCGCCCCGACACGCGGTACTTCGGCCCGTACACCGACAGCCGCGCCGCGCGCGAGCTCATCGACATCGCACGCAAGGTGGTGCCCATCTGCTCGTCGAAGTGCGCGGACTGGCGCCGACTCACGCGCCGTCTGGAGAAGGACGAGCTCGCGCTGCTCGCGCACGACGTGCGCCCGTGCTTCGACGCCCACGTGGGGCTTGGGCCCGGCGCGTGCTGCGGGCAGATCACGCCGGAGGAGTACCGCAAGAACGTCCGCCGGGTGGAGCGCTTCCTGGCGGGCAACCACCAGGAGTTCGTCGACGAGCTGACCGAGGAGATGCAGGCAGCCGCCGCCGAGCTCGACTTCGAGCGCGCCGGGCGCGTGAAACAGCGCATCGACACCATCAACGCGCTTTCCGAGCGGCAGCACGCAGTCTCGTCGCGCCGGCTGAACGCCGACGTCGTGGGCATCTTCCGCGAAGAGACCATCGCCGGCGTGCACGTGTTCATGATTCGCGAAGGGCGCGTCATCAACGGCAACGAGTTCGTGCTCAACCGCGGCAAGGACGTCCCCGACGACGACTTGCTGCACAATTTCCTGCTGCGCTACTACGACGCCACCACATCCATCCCACACGAGGTCATCGTGCGCGCGCTCCCCGAGGACGACGAGGTCATGGCCGAATGGCTGACCGAGCGCTTGGAGTCAGCGCACGGCGCAAAGGTGCGCTTCACGGCGCCGCAGAAAGGGGAGAAGCGCGAGCTTCTGGAGATGGCGGAGCGCAATGCCGAGCACACGCTCATGCGCTACAAGGTGCGCACGAACTACGAGGACAAGCGCGTGAACGACGCTCTGTTGCAGCTCGAGAGCGCGCTCGCACTTGACGAGCCGCC
Source organism: uncultured Coriobacteriia bacterium (assembly GCA_949288145.1). GTDB lineage: Bacteria > Actinomycetota > Coriobacteriia > Coriobacteriales > Eggerthellaceae > Aveggerthella. Next base: position 5,459 of record CASEJD010000081.1, on the reverse strand, counting down.
CATGCGCATCGAGTGCTTCGACATCTCCACCATCCATGGCTCGTACACGGTGGCGTCCATGGTGGTGTTCACTGCCGGGCGCCCTGATAAAAGCCAATACAGGCGGTTCAAGATCAAGACGCCGCTCGACGAGGCGAACGACTTCCTCTCCATGCAGGAGGTCATGCGGCGCCGGTACCGTCCCGAGCGCATGGCAGACGAGCGTTTCGGCAAGAAGCCCGACCTCATCATCCTCGACGGCGGCTTGCCGCAGCTCAATGCCGTTATCGCCATGTTCGACGAAATGGGCGTTCACGACATCGCGCTCTGCGGCCTCGCGAAGCGCGACGAGGAGCTCTTCGTCCCGTGGCAGGAGACGGGCCCCGTCGTGCTTCCAGGCGGCTCCGCATCGTTGTACCTGGTGAAGCAGATCCGCGACGAGGCGCACCGGTTCGCCATCACATTCCACCGTGAGCTGCGCGGCAAAGGCATGACGGCGAGCATCCTCGACGGCGTGGCAGGCTTGGGTCCGGTGCGCAAGAAAGCGCTCTTGAAGGCGTTCAAGAGCTTCAAGAATCTGCGCAACGCCACGCTCGAGGAGGTGAAGGCCGTGCGCGTCGTGCCGGACGAGGTGGCCGAGGAGCTTATCACCGTCCTGCGGCAGTATAATGACGCGGCGAAGAACGAACCGAACGCGGGTTCGCCCAGCGCCGATGAGCGCGCGGGACGCCCCGTGCCCTTCGAAGAACCCGACGACGCAGCCACTTCGGAGCACTCTGTGCTCGACGAACTCTCGACCGAGGAGCGATCATGAGCGAGATCACGCAGAACCAAGCCCCAGCGCCCGAGGAGAGCGCGCCGGACCTCGTCATCATCACGGGCATGAGCGGCGCGGGCCGCACCGAGGCCATCCACACGTTCGAGGACCTCGGGTACTTCTGCGTCGACAACCTGCCCGCTCGCTTGCTGCCGAGCCTGCTCGGCTTGGCGGCAAGCCCCGAGGGGAAATCGACGCACCGGCGCATCGCCGCCGTGTGCGACGCGCGCAACCGCGACTTCTTCTCATCGTTGGAAGAGGAGCTCGGCAAGCTAGAGGAAGCAGGCGTCGACTGCCGTGTCCTGTTCTTGGACGCGGCGGACGAGAAGCTCGTGGCGCGCTACAAGTCCAGCCGTCGCCGTCACCCGCTGTGCGATGACGGCATGACCATCGTCCAGGGCATCCAGCGCGAGCGCTCGCTGCTCTACAACCTCCGCGAGTCCGCGTGGGCGGTGGTCGACACGACCGAGATGCTGCCGCAGCAACTGCGCGCTCGCATCAAGTCGCTGTTCTCAGGCGAGGAGGAGCGCAAGGGCCTTGCCGTCACCGTGTACTCCTTCGGGTTCAAGCACGGTGCGCCGCTCGACGCCGACATCGTGATCGACGTGCGCTTCCTGCCGAACCCGTACTATGATCCCGAGCTGCGCCACCTGACCGGCCTGGACGCCGCAGTGAGCGACTATGTCATGTGCCGCTCCGAGACGGAGGAGTTCCAGAAGCGCTGGCGCGCGCTGCTCGACTGCGTCATGCCCGGTTACGTGGCGGAGGGCAAGCAGCAGCTCGCCATTGCCGTCGGCTGCACGGGCGGTCAGCACCGCAGCGTTGCCATCGCCGAGTCGACGGGCGATTACCTCAAGTCTCGCGGGTACCGCGTGAGCATCGCGCATCGCGACCTGTCGCTCGCTGAGACCGCGAAGGCGGACGCGCCCGCAGGCGCCCCTGCCGCGTCCGAGGCGGCGAGGTAGCATGCGCCATCCGTTCTCCATCGACCCGACGCAGACCGCAGCGTTCGAGCGCATCCGCGAGACGCTGTCTCCTGAGGGCCGGCGCGAGGCTCGCCGTCCGCTCCGGGCGGTCGTCATCGGCGGCGGCACGGGCGCTCCGGTGTCCATCAAGACGCTCCTGTCCATGGGCATCGACACGAGCGCCATCGTCGCCATGGCCGACGACGGCGGCTCCACCGGCATCCTGCGCGAAGAGGCGCACGTCACGCCCCCGGGCGACATTCGCAAATGCCTGGTCGCCTTCGCCGCCGACCAGCGCGACCCGCTCACGCGCGCGTTCCGCTACCGCTTCGAGTTCGCGCGCAACCACACGCTCGGCAACCTCATGCTCTCCGCGCTCGAGGACGCCACGGGCTCGTTCCCGGCGGCCATCGAGATCTGCGAAGACCTGCTCCATTGCCGTGGGCACGTCTACCCGTCCACGCTCGACAACATCGTGCTCTGCGCCAAGACCCGCGATGGGCGCACGATCGAAGGCCAGGCGAAGGCGTGCCATTCGAACACGGCGCTCGAGCGTGTGTGGTTGAAGGAGGAGAACGTCGCCGCGTACCAGCCGGCGGTTGACGCGATAGAAGATGCCGACCTGATCGTGCTCGGCCCGGGGTCGCTGTTCACCTCCATTATCCCGAACCTGCTCGTGCCCGGCATCGTCGACGCCATCCGCCGCTCGAACGGTCGCACGGTCTTCGTATGCAGCCTCGCCGACATGCAGGGCGAGACCTGGGGCCTCTCCGCCGAAGAGCACGTGGGGGCGTTGCTCGAGCACGGCATGTCTGGCCTGGTTGACTACGCGCTGATCCACACGCCGAAGCCGTTGCGCTCGTGGGAGAGCGTGGTCGACGTCTACGACGAGGTGACCGGCCGCGAAGGCGAGGGCGCCGCGCTCGATTCCGCAGGCCCCGGCGTGAACCCGAATATCCGCCCAGTGCGTATCGACTACCAGATGGCAAAGCGCATCCAGAACGAAGGCCCGCTCGTCATCGCCCGCAACCTCGTGGACCCGCTCAAGCCCACGTGGCACGACCCGCAGGCGCTGCGCGACGCGTTCGCAGGAGTGATCAAGCTATGTCGTTCACGGCAGAAGTAAAAGAAGAGCTCACGCGCGTGCCGCCTACCTGCTCGCATTGCGACAAGGCGGTGCTGGCGGCGCTCGTGCGCATCGAGGGCACGCTCATGTTCGGCGGCATGGCGAACGGCCGTCATCGCTTGCGCGTGGAGCTCGCCACCGACGTCCCGAGCGTCGCGCGCCTCATCATCAAGCTGCTGCACCAGCTCCACCAGCTGAAGACGGAGCTCACGGTGCGCCGCTCGGTGCTGCACAAGACGCCGAACTACCTGATCGTCCTGCCCATGCAGCCAGGCCTCGAGGAAGCCCTGCGCGACATGGGCGTGCTCTCGGAGTCGGGCCTGCAGATGGGCATCGACCCGCACTTGGTGGAGAAGCAGTGCTGCACGTCGGCGTACTTGCGCGGCGCGTTTCTGGGCAGCGGGTTCATCTCCAACCCGCGCGGTGACTTCCATTTCGAGATGACCGTCGAGTCCGAGGACCTTGCGCGCGACCTCGTGGCACTGCTCGAGGAGAAGGGCATTGACGCGCGCTTGATGTCGCGTCGCTCGTCGTGGACGGTGTACTTGAAGAGCGGCTCTGCCATCTCCGAGTTCCTGGCGCTTGTCGGCGCGCACCAGGCTGCGCTCGCCATGGAGAACGAGCGCGTGATCAAGAGCGTGCGCAACGACGTGAACCGGCGCGTCAACGCCGAGCTCGCGAACCAGGCGAAGAGCGCGCAGTCCTCCATCGAGCAGATCGTCGCCATCCGCAAGGTGGTCGCGGAGCACGGCATGGAGAACCTGCCGCCCGCGCTTCAGGAGTACATCCGCCTGCGCGTGTCGTATCCGGACGCCACGCTCAAGGAGCTGGGGGAGCGCGCGAACCCGCCGCTGTCAAAGAGCGCCGTGTACCATCGCGTCCGTCGTATCGAGCAGATGGCGGGGGAGCTCCAGGGCTGACGCCGCGCGACCGGCCCACGTTCGCCCGTTCTTCCAGACGCCCGCCGATGTGCCGGTTTCACGTCCGTTCCCGCGGTACAATAGTGGTGTACGCGCGCAGTGCGCGCTGCCACGCCGTAACGGGAGGACAGCACTCCCTTCTGAAAGGAGCAACCTATGGCAACGAAGGTAGGCATCAACGGGTTCGGCCGCATCGGACGCTTGGTGTACCGCGCGATGGCGAAGGACCCGGAGCTTGAGGTCGTCGCCGTCAACGACCTGGGCGACATCCCCACGATGGCGCACCTGCTGAAGTACGATTCCGTCCATGGCCGCGCCTTCGAGACCGTCGAGGTCACCGAAGACGGCTTCGTGGCCGACGGCAAGGCCGTCAAGGTACTCTCCGAGCGCGATCCCGAGAACCTGCCGTGGGGCGAGCTGGGCGTCGACATCGTGGTCGAGTCCACGGGCATCTTCAAGACCGGCGAGCTGGCCAGCAAGCACATCGCCGCCGGCGCTCAGAAGGTCATCATCACCTGCCCGGCCAAGGGCGAGGACATCACCATCGTCATGGGCGTCAACGACGACCAGTACGACAAGGAGAAGCACAGCATCGTCTCCAACGCGTCCTGCACCACGAACTGCCTGGCCCCGGTCGCGAAGGTCCTCATGGACAACTTCGGCATCAAGCGCGGCTTCATGAACACCATCCATGCGTACACCAACGACCAGAAGATCCTCGACCTGCCGCATAAGGACCTGCGCCGCGCTCGCGCTGCCGCGCTGTCGATGATCCCCACTACCACCGGCGCCGCCCGCGCCGTCTCCCTGGTCCTGCCCGAGCTCAAGGGCAAGCTGGACGGTTTTGCCACCCGCGTTCCCACGCCGGACGGCTCCATGGTCGACCTTACGGTCGAGCTTGAGAAGGAGGCCACCGTCGAGGAGATCAACGCTGCTATGAAGGCTGCTGCCGAAGGCCCGCTGAAGGGCATCCTGCAGTACCAGACCGACCCGATTGTCTCCATCGACATCGTGGGCAACCCTTACTCTTCCATCTTCGACTCCGGCCTGACCATGGTCATGGGCGGCGAAGGCAACTTCATCAAGGTCATCAGCTGGTACGACAACGAGTGGGGCTACTCCAACCGCGTCCGCGACCTCGCAAAAATCATGCTCTAATCCATTCCGCCGTTCTTCCGAACGGCGGAATACTCGACGCTGCGGCCTTCCCTGGCACCGAATCTCGCCGTTCATGAAGGCTGCGGCGGCCGCAAGGCCAGCCGCAGCCTTCCTTCGCGGCGATCTTCGGCACCAGGAAAGTCCTCGCTGACAGAGCGGGGACCTGTAAGGTCGGGGCATTCTCGCACTCAGCCCGCACTGAGGCCGTGGCTTTCGCCTCGGGCGGTGCGGGCTCTTCTCTATCAAGGAGGTTTCATGGCTGACGTTAAATCGGTGGAGCTGGCGGACGTCGCTGGCAAGCGCGTGCTCGTGCGTGTCGACTTCAACGTGCCCATCAAGGACGGTGAGGTCACGGACGACACGCGCATTCGCGCGGCGCTGCCCACCATCCAGTACCTCGTGGAGCACGGTGCCCGCACGATTCTCATGAGCCATCGCGGCCGCCCGTCCGGCGAGGGCTTCGAAGAGGCCTACTCGCTGGCTCCCGCCGCCCG
>CASEJD010000080.1 GCA_949288145.1 uncultured Coriobacteriia bacterium | reverse complement strand
GTACGACGCGCGCGCCAGGGTGGCGGAGCTGCTCGGCGCGCCGTCGGCGGCGCGCGTCGCGTTCGCGCTGAACGTGACCATGGCGCTCAACACGGCCATCGACGGCCTGCTCGCGCCGGGGGAGGGCGCCGTGACCACGGCGGCGTCGCACAACTCCGTGCTGCGCCCGCTGTTCCGTGCGCGTGACGAGTGCGGCTGTTGGATCGAGGTCGCCGGCATTCGGCCGGACGCCTCGCTTGATTGGGAATCGTACAAGCGGGCGCTCGCGCGCGGGCCGAAGCTCGTGGTCGTCACGCACGCGTCCAACCTCACCGGCGACGTGTACGACGTCGCCCGCATGGCGCGCATGGCGCACGAGGCGGGCGCCCTGTTCGTGCTGGACGCGGCCCAGTCCGCCGGCGCGCTGCCGGTGGACATGAGCGCACTGGGCGTGGACGTGCTGTGCTTCACGGGGCATAAAAGCCTGTTCGGGCCGCAGGGCACGGGCGGCTTGTGCGTCGCGGACGGCGTGGACATCCCGCCGTTCGTCGAGGGCGGATCCGGCGTGCACAGCTATGACGAGCGCCACCCGCGCTTCATGCCCGAGGCGCTCGAGGCGGGCACGGTGAACGCGCACGGCTTGGCGGGTTTGGCGGCGGGCGTCGCATTCCTGCAAGACGTGGGCGTTGAGCAGGTGCACGCCCACGTGTCGCGGCTAGCGGACGTCTTCGAAGCGGGCGCGCGGGACGTTCCGGGCGTGCGCATCTTGGGTGGCCGCGGCGGCGTTGATCGCAGCGGCATCGTGGCGCTCAACGTGGGTGACGCCGACTCAGCTCAGGTGGCAGACCGCCTGGCGCAGGAGTTCGACATTTGCGTGCGTGCGGGCGCCCACTGCGCGCCGCTCATGCACCGGGCGCTCGGTACCGAACGTCAGGGCGCGGTTCGCTTCAGCTTCTCGTGGTTCAACACGGCGGCGGAAGTCGAGGCTGCCGTGCAAGCGCTTGCGAGCGTCGCGCGCGAGCTGACGGGCGCGGGCGCATGATGGGCGCCGTTCCTCCCGATGCTGCCTCGAACGCGCAGTGGTATGCGCTCGTGGACTCGGCGACGGAAGGGTTCGCTGCGTACCAGGCGCTTCGCGGTGGTGGGTTCGACGTGCGCATCGCGCCCGCTCCGCGCGGCGTGCAGGCATGCTGCGGTATGTCGGTTGCGTTTGGCGACCCCACCGAGGTCGACGTGGCGCGTGGCTTTGCCGCCGAGCGCGGGTTGGCGATTACGAAGTTTGTGCAGGTGGTCGGCGTGCGCGATGCGCGCCGTGATCGATTCTGCTAGAAAAGGCACGCGGAGTGCACCTGCCTGATGCCGCAGGGCATGCGGGCGCACTTTCGCTGGAAAGGAGAAGGACATGGAGATCATCAACGCATTCGGACTGCAGTGCCCCAAGCCGCTCATGCTGGCGAAGCAGCGTGTCGACGCCGGGGTCGCGGAGTTCGGCATCCAGGTTGACAACGAAACGGCCGTGAAGAACGTCACGCGCATGGCCGAGCGCACAGGCCGCCCGGTCGAGGTGACAGAGATCGAGGGCGGCTGGCTCATCGCGTTCGGCGCGGGGGCGGTTGCAGACGGCGCCGAGGAGAGCGCCGCTTCGAACGACGCCGCGCCCGTGGCTCCGGTGGCCGCGCCCGCTGCGGGTCCTGCGTGCACTCCGGGCGTCGGCTGCGGCTACGCTGTGTTCGTGGGCAAGGACCACGTGGGCGAAGGCGAGGACGAGCTGGGTTACAACCTCATGAAGATGGCACTCTACACGCTGTCGGAATGCGGCGACGCGCCGGCAAGCCTGCTGTTCATGAACAGCGGCGTAAAGCTGGTCGCCGGCGGGGAAGAACAGATTGTCGAGAGCGTGCAGAAGCTCATCGACCAGGGCGCCGAGGTCCTCGTTTGCGGCACGTGCCTTGATTTCTACGGCCTGAAGGAGCAGCTGCAGGTGGGCGAGGTCTCGAACATGTACGACATCCTCGAGCGCATGCGCGAGGCCGCGAAGGTCATCACGCTGTAGTTCGATTGCAGCCTGCATGGTCTCGCTGGGTTCCATAGGGCCGGGTAGACTGTTTCCGCACGCGAGGTTGCCGAAAGGAACGCATGAACACCTACGTCATCGCATTCGAGTCGACGCACGCCGCCATGGCCACGGAGCGCGCGCTCGCCGCGCACGCCAAGACCACGATGCTGCCTGTCCCGAAGGCTATCAGTGCCGGCTGTGGCATGGCGCTCAAGTACGATGCGGCGGACGACGCGGCGGCGCTCGCCATCGCCCACCGCTCGCCCGACGCCCGCGGCCTTGCGCGGCTTTTCCGTCAGGAGGGCGCAGCCTACGAGGAGGTCGCGGCGCTGTAATGTGAAAAAGGACAGGCACTTTTTCACATTTTGCGAGAGGGTGTGAGCTACGCAGTGGCTGCCGCGTTGGAGCTGGCGTTCCCTCTTTGCTAGAATCGCCCTCGTGAAACAGGATTCGGCACAGAGCACGACAACCGAGGTGCTGCCCGCGGGCGGCGCCTCTTCGCGCCTGCGCAATTCTGCCATCGTGTTCGTGGGCGGGGCGTGCTACGGCGTGGTCGGCGCGGTCGTGAAGCTGGCGTACGCGGACGGCTTCACGTTCCCTCAGGTCGTGTGTTCGCAGGCGTTCTTCGCCACAGTGGTGTTCGTGCTTTGGGCGCTCGTCGATCGACTGCGCGGCGCGCATCGGCCCCGCCTGGCGGCGAGGCAGCGCTTGAAGCTTGCCGCCATGGGTTTGGTGACCGGCGGCACCACCACGTTCTACTACTGCGCGCTCCAGTTCATCCCAGCTAGCGTGGGCATCACGCTCTTGTTCCAGTTCACCTGGCTGGGCCTCGTGTTCGAGGTGGCAACCACGCGCCGCCGGCCCACCACTGCGGCGCTCATCGCTGCAGCCATCATCATGGTCGGCACCGTCATGTCGAGCGGCATCGTAGAGGCGGGCGTGGGCTCGCTGCATCCGCTCGGCATCGTGTTCGGTCTGTTGGCAGCGGTGTGCTGCGCGTCGTTCATGTTCCTTTCGGGCCGCGTCGAGACCGACGTGCCGGTGGCGCAGCGCGGCTTGTGGGCGTGCTGCGGCTACCTGCTCACGGGCTTTGTGCTCTGCCCGGACTACCTGCCGTCGGGCGTGCTGCTCCAAGGCATCGCGCAGTACGGCGTCATCCTCGGCCCGATGGCCTTCGTACTACCTATGGTGTTGTTCGGCATCGGGTGCAAGCACCTCTCGCCAGGCCTGTCCACCGTCATGGCGGCTTCCGAGCTGCCCATTTCCGTGGCGCTGTCCGTGCTGCTCGTGCACGAGGCGGTCACGCCTCTGCAGCTGGCGGGCGTGGGCGTGATCCTGCTCGGCATCGTCGCCGCGCAAACGCCCGCATTTCGCAATCGGTAGGCGCAAAAAAGCGCCCCGGCTGTGCCGGGGCGCTGTGCGATCGATGGTGCCCGAGGCGAGATTCGAACTCGCACACCTTTCGGCAACGGTTTTTGAGACCGTCGTGTCTGCCGTTCCACCACTCGGGCGCATCCATGCAGTCTAACAAAAGCCTTCCAGCTCGCCAAGGTCTTACCGGGCACAGGAAGGGCGGGCAGTAGCGTGCGTGTGCCGGCGGGCAAAACGTGCTACCGTGCGGGCAGAACACAGAGCGCCCCTGGCGCTGCGAGAAAGGACTGTCATGACCGACGAAGCGTTGGACCGCCTGATTGAGGCGTACCTGGACGAGGAGTGGGAGGCCGTCGTCGCCGACATCGACGCGCTTGTGCGCATCGAGAGCACCGAGGACAAAGCGGGCGCCAGTGCGGACGCACCGTTCGGGCCAGGTGCGCGGCGCGCGCTCGACGCGGCGCTCGGTATCGCGGAGCGCATGGGTTTTGCGACGGGCGACGCTGGCGGGTGTGTTGGCTTTGCCGACTTGCCGGGCGCCGGCGAGCGCCAGATTGCCATGATCTGCCATGTGGACGTGGTGCCGGCGGGGCAGGGCTGGACGGTCGAGCCGTTCGCGGTCACGCGACGCGAAGGCTGGCTCATGGGTCGCGGCGTGCTGGACGACAAGGGCCCGGCCATGGCGGCACTTCATGCCATGAACTGCCTGCATCGCGCGGGCGTGCAGCTGTCGTGCTCCGTGCGCATGCTCTTCGGCACGAACGAGGAATCCGGCATGCACGACGTGCCGCGCTACCTGGCAGAGCACGAGGCGCCGACGTTCCTGTTCACGCCCGATGCGGACTTCCCGGTGGGATACGGCGAGAAAGGCCAGCTCGATGGTGAAGTGCGCTTCCCGGTGCAGCCGGATGGCATGCTCGTGGAGCTTGCGGGCGGCATGGCGACGAACGCCGTGCCGAGCGAAGCGTCTGCCCTGGTGCGCGCCGACGCAGCGTCGCTGCCTGCAGCGGAGGGCATCACGGTGGAGGCCGCGGGCGAAGGGCTTGCGCGCGTGAACGCCGAGGGCGTCGGCGGCCATGCGGCGTGGCCGGAGAGCACGCACAGCGCCATCGGCGTACTGGCTGACTACCTGCTGGCGGTGGGCGTGGGGACGGATGCCGAACGCGCGTTCTTGCGGCTGGCGAGCACGGTGGCGCATGACGTCCATGGCGAGGAGCTTGGCATCGCCGCGTCCGACGAGCATTTCGGGCCGCTCACTATCATCGGCGGCACGCTCCGCACGGAGCTGGCGGAAGACATGCACGGGCAGGACACGGCCGAAGGCGCGGGCACGCAGGACGCTGCAAAAAGCACGGGCGAACGCGTCGTCGCGGAGCTCGCCGCCGCCTTCGTCCTCACGGTCGACTCCCGCTTCCCGACCACCACGTCGGCCGAGCGCATCGTCACCGCCCTGGCGGAGCGCGCGCAACAGGCGGGCGCCGCGTTCGTTCAGACGGCGACGAAGCCGGTATTCCTGACCGACCCGGCGTCGCCTGCCATCCAGGCGCTGCTGGCCTCGTACCGCGAGGTCTTTGACGACGACGCCCAGCCCTTCACTATGGGTGGCGGCACGTACGCCCGCTGCTTCCCGGTGGGCGCGAGCTTCGGCCCGAATCGTCCGTGGGTGGAAGAGCGTCCGGCATGGGCGGGCGAAGAGCACATGGCCGACGAGGCCGTGTGCGAAGACGTGCTGAAGGACGCTTTCCGCGTGTACGTGCGCACGCTTTGCCGCCTGGCGAACCTCGAATGGTAGAAGGCGGCGCGCACCGGGCGTAGCAGATGCGACGAGCGCGGCAGGTGTAGCAGCCGCACCGGGCGCAACGGGCGTGGCGGATGCGGCAGGTGCGATAGGCGCGCCAGACGCATCGGGTGCGCACAACACGCCAACACGAAAAAAGGCTCCTCGAGCGAGGAGCCTTTTTGTGTACGCAGAGGTTGCGCGGCCTGTTTACTTCTCCCAGTCGGCGAAGCTGACTTCCTGGCCGGCCAGGCGACGGGCGCGGTACTCGGCCGTCGCGGTGAGCAGCACGTCGGAGGACGAGTTGAGCGCGGTCTCGCAGGAGTCCTGGATGACGCCGATGATGAAGCCGACGCCGACGACCTGCATGGCCACGTCGTTGCTGATGCCGAAGAGCGAGCACGCCAGCGGGATGAGCAAAAGCGAGCCACCCGCAACGCCGGATGCGCCGCACGCGGAGACGGCGGCCAGCACCGAAAGGATGACGGCGGTCGGGACGTCCACCGCGATGCCCAAGGTGTGGCACGCGGTCATGGTCATGACGGAAATGGTGACGGACGCGCCGGCCATGTTGATGGTCGCGCCGAGAGGGATGGACACGGAGAAGTTGTCCTCGTCCAGGCCCAGCTTGCGGCACAGCGTCATGTTGACCGGGATGTTCGCGGCGGAGCTGCGGGTGAAGAACGCGGTCAGGCCGGACTCCTTGATGCAGCGCCACACGAGCGGGTACGGGTTCTTGCGGATGTTCACCCACACGAGCGCCGGGTTCACGACGAACGCGATGAACAGCATGCAGCCCACCAGGACGAGCAGCAGCTGGCCGTACTCGGTGAAAATCTCGACGCCGTTGGTGGACACGGCGGTGAACACCAAGCCCATGATGCCGAAGGGCGCCAGGCTGATGATCCAGTGCACGACCTGGCCGATGGCGTCGGCAACGTTGTGAAAGACGTCCTTCGTGGCCTCCTTGGCGGCGCGCAGGGCCACGCCCAGCATGACGGCCCAGGCCAAGATGCCCAGGTAGTTCGCGTTCACGAGCGCGTCGACCGGGTTGGCGACGATGCTGGCCACGAGCGAGCTCAGGACCTCGCCGATGCCCTCAGGCGAGGACTGCTCGACAGACGGGTCCACGACGAGCGTCATCTCAATGGGGAAGATGAAGCTCGCGATGACGGCAACGAGCGCCGCCAGGAAGGTGCTGATGATGTAGAGCACCACGATGGTGGACATGGAGCCGCTCGTTTTCGCATTCGCGAGTGCGCTAATGACCAGGAAGAACACCAGAATTGGTGCGATAGCCTTCAACGCGGAGGTGAACAGCGTGCCCAGTAGCGTCAAAACGTCGCTCAGGCCCGGCACCGTGCCGCAGGTGACGCCCAGGATGGCGCCAATGATCAAGCCCACGACGATGCGCTTGATCAGGCTGATGTTGTCCCATTTTCTCCAAAGCTCTTTCACGGGGTTCCCCTTCCTACCCTGGCTCGATGAGAGCTTCATTCCCTACCTTGCCTGTGTAATTCACGTATCATAACGCTTTGTCAACGGACGGTATCCCCGGTTTTGTCGAACGGTGCGAAGCCTTCTGCCGCCAGCCGTGCGGCGCAGTGCTTTTCGTGCGCCGCGCGAGATAAAGTGCTTGACTTGGAGCGTGCTCTAGGTTGTAAAGGGTAAGGATGGACGGCGCGCAGCGTCGCCTGCAAAGCCTACATATATTGTGGAGGTACGGATGAAGATCGCCGAAGTCAGCAAGAAGTACGATATCTCTGCCGACACCCTGCGCTACTACGAGCGCATCGGCCTCATGAGCCACGTGCGCCGCACCGCCAGCGGCGTACGCGACTACAGCGAGCAAGATTGCGCGCGCATCCAATTCATCAAGTGCATGCGCGGCGCCCACGTGTCCATCGAGGCGCTCATCGAGTACATGAACCTGTTCGAAGGCGGCGACGCCACCATTCCGGCGCGTATCGCCCTCTTGGAAGAGCAGCGCGACCTGGTGCGCCAGCGCTTGGACGAGATGCAGGCGGGCCTGGACCGGCTGAACTACAAAATCGAGCACTACAACGATATCGTGCTCAAGGCCGAGCGCGGTCTGTACGACGAGGACGAAGGCGAATAGCGCCTGCCCCGAAAGGACATCATGCAAAAGCTGCGATTCGAGCCGGGCGTGCGCTATGGCCTGGCGTTCTCCGGCGGGTGCGATTCTGCCTGCTTGCTGGCCGAGATGCTGGACGCCGGCGTGGACGTGAAGGCCTACCTGGTAAAGACGGCGTTCCAGGCGGACTTCGAGCTTGAGGACGCGCGGTTGGTGGCGGATGCGCTCGGGACCGACTTCGAGGTAGTGGAGGCCGACGTCCTTGCCGCGGACGACGTGTGTGCCAACCCGCCCGACCGCTGCTACCGGTGCAAGCGCTTCATCTTCGAGGGCATCCTCGAGCGCATGGCGCGCGATGGGCGCACGGTGCTCGTCGACGGCACGAACGCCACCGACGATCCGGCGCGCCGGCCGGGCTTCCGAGCGCTCGAGGAGCTGGGCGTCGTCTCGCCCTTGCGCGCAGCGGGCTGGACGAAAGAGGACGTGCGAGAGCGCTCGCGCGAACGCGGCCTGCTCACTGCCGACAAGCCGAACTTCTCGTGCTTTGCCACGAAGGTGCCGGCAGGCGAGCGCATCACATCCGCCGCCCTTGCGCGAGCGGAAGAGGAGACGAAAGCGACGGTGGAGGCGTGGTGCGTCCAGCGCGACGCCGCGGAGCGCGCGCACGGCGCAGACCGCACTACTGTATAAGTAAGGAGCGTCATGGAAGAACGTGACCTGAAGAGGCTGCTGGAACAGGTGGCGGCGGGCCAGGTGACCGTGGACGAGGCGGCAGCCGACATCAAGGTCGCCCCGTTCGAAGAGCTCGGCTACGCGAAGGTGGACACCCAGCGCGGCATCCGCCAGGGCGTGTCCGAGGTCATCTACGGCGAAGGCAAGACGGCCGAGCAGATTGCAGGCATCTGCCGTGCCATGCGCGCGGCGGGCCAGGGGCGCGTGCTTATCACGCGTCTCTCGCAGGACAAGGCCGACGCCCTGCACGACGAAGGCTTCGCGCTGGACTACCATCCGCTTGCGCGCGTCGGCGTGCTAGGCGGCGTTCCGCAGCCCGACGGCAACGGCACCATCGTGGTGGCCGCCGCCGGCACGAGCGACCTGTACGCCGCGGAAGAGGCGGCGCTCACGGCCGAGATGCTCGGCAACCGCGTGAAGCGCCTCTACGACGTGGGCGTGGCGGGCATCCACCGCCTGCTCGCACACGCGCGCGAAATCGCCGAAGCGAACGCGGTCATCACGGTGGCCGGCATGGAGGGCGCGCTCGCCAGCGTGGTGGGCGGCATGGCCTCGTGCCCTGTGATCGCCGTGCCCACGAGCGTGGGGTACGGTGCAAGCTTCGGCGGCGTGGCGGCGCTGCTCGCCATGCTGAACTCCTGCGCGAGCGGCGTGTCTGTCGTCAACATAGACAACGGCTTCGGCGCCGGCTACCAAGCGCACCTGATCAACCACGCAAAGACGGCTTCTGCGCCCACGCCGGAGCCCTTGAACGAAAGGAAGCCCATGGCTGAACTGCATTTGGACCTGACGAAGAACGCGACCCGTCAATACATCCGTGAAAACCTGTTCGCCCGCCTTGCGGATAGCGAGCGGGCGCAGGTGGAAGCCGCGGTGGCCGCTGCTGGCGTGCCCGACGCGCACCATCACGACCTGGGCGAGGTGCTGGGCACCATCGACGCGGCCCGCGTGAGCGACCGTGTGAAGGGCGACGCGCGCGCCATCTACCGCATCCTGGCAGAAGCCGAAGCCCACGTGCACGGATGTGCCGTCGAAGAGACGCACTTCCACGAAGTCGGCAACGGCGAAGCGGTGCGCAACGTGCTCGCCATTTGCCTGGCCATCGAAGCGCTCGACCCGCAGAAGATCACGGCGACGCCCGTACAGACGGGGCAGGGAACCGTGGTGTGCGCGCACGGCGAGCTGCCCATCCCGGCGCCCGCCACTGCCGCAATCATCGAGCGCGGCATCCCCACGTGCGAAGAGCAGCTCGACGGCGAACTCTGCACGCCCACGTCCGCCGCGGTCATCCTGCATTTTGTAGACGAGTTCGACCGCTGACCTGCCATAACACGCCGCACGACACGATAAGAGTTGTATTGAGGCCGCGCCATACAGGCGCGGCCGTTTTGTGCGCGCGGTCGAAGCGGGTCGGTCGCGAGAGGGAAGCAGGCAGCCCGCGTCACACGAACGCGTTACAAACTGACGAAGAAAGGGCGAGGTCAGCGGTGTAGGGCTGGCAGGAATGAAACGTGGGGTGCGCGTCCGCAGTGACCATGAGCACGATTGCAGCGTGGACGTGCGCGCTATGGCGCACATTAAGCGCAAAGCATAAAAAAGCAGGCCAGAGGCGAAATCCTCTGGCCTGCGAGCTCTCTGGAGCCAACGACCGGACTCGAACCGGTGACCTGCGCATTACGAGTGCGCTGCTCTACCAACTGAGCCACGTTGGCTTCGGCACCGTTTCAGGTGCGAGAAAGCAGTATAGAGAAGAAAAGAGTCGAGTGCAAGCGCTCACGAAACATTTCTTTGGACGCGTATTTCAAGCACATTTCTAAGAATTGTGCAAGTGCACAAAAGATTTCCGGAGCGAAAGAAAAAGTTTCGGTAAAACTTCGTATAATCCCAGTACAGAAGCTATAAAAATAAATCTTGCATCTGCTCAAAAACGGGCGTATAGTTCGATGCATAGCAAAGCTGATTGGAGAGCTTGGACAGGGTCCGCGGAATCGGGGCACACAATGATTCCGCACAACTGCACACCCCTTGTGCAAGGTTTGGAGTCGGCCTGCTTGTAAGAAAGTCGTAGTGTTAGGCTAGGGGAGTTTTACTCCCGAAGAAAGGAGACCACTATGGCGAAAATTGTTAACTCTTGGAATGACTGGGATCCGCTGAAGCACGTCATCGTCGGTCGTTGCGACAATTCCGTCATTCCGCCGGAGGAGCCGGCCACCTCTGAGAAGGTTCCGGTGGACTCCGACATGCGCGGCATGTGGGGCCTTCGCCCGCTCCGCACCGTTGAGGTTGGCAATGCCTGCCTCGAGAACCTGGTGAAGATCTGCGAGGATCACGGCGTCATCGTCGACCGCCCGACCCCGCTGCAGTGGAACCAGGCCATCGGCACCCCGGACTTCCGCAACGACTCCATGATGACCTGCATGCCCCCGCGTGACATCCTGCTCACCATCGGCAACGAGATCATGGCCTCCGCGAACTCCTTCCGTTGCCGCTACTTCGAGTACCTCGCCTACTGGCCGCTCATGAAGCAGTACTTCGACGAGGACCCGGAGTTCCTGTGGACCCAGGCCCCGCGTCCGCGCCTGACCGACAAGTCCTACAAGCACAACTACTATGACGAGAAGATCACCCTGGAGGAGCGCCTGCAGCGTACCGCCAACAAGGACTTCGTCACCACCGAAGTTGAGCCGATGTGGGACGCCGCTGACGTCATGCGCATGGGCAAGGACCTGTTCATCCAGCATGGTCTGACCACCAACCGCACCGCTATGGAGTGGTTCCAGCGCTACTATCCGGAGTACCGCGTCCATGCCATGAACTTCCCGGGCGACCCGTACCCGATCCACATTGACGCCACCTTCGTGCCGCTGCGTCCCGGCCTGATCATCAACAACCCGCATCGTCATCCCGACACGGGCCAGAAGGACATCTTCGAGGCCAACGACTGGGAGATTCACGACGCTGCTCAGCCGGCCCACGACGAGCCGCCGGAGCTCTGCTACTCCTCCGTCTGGCTGTCCATGAACTGCCTGGTTCTCGACCCGAAGACCGTTGTCGTCGAGGCTTCCGAGGTTCACCAGCAGGAGCAGATGGACAAGCTCGGCATGAACGTTGTTCCGTGCGACCTGCGCGGCGCCTACGCCTTCGGCGGCGGCCTGCACTGCTCCACGGCTGACGTTTACCGTGAGGGCGAGTGCCTCGACTACTTCCCGAACCGCGTCAAGGACTGCACCCTCATCCACCCGGAGATGTGGAACGACTAAGTTCGGTTCGCTGTGCAGCCTAGCTTTTAGGGGCAACTGGAAGTTACAAGCTGCATAGAGAAGTAAAAGAAAGGGGTTTGGTTCGCTTCAAAGGAGCCAAGCCCCTTTTTCTTTTAGATCGCACGTTGGGCCCATCGGGCGCACGAATCAGTCAGGGGCAATGCTGATTCGAGCACGAAAAGCCCGAAGCGCGCAACGCGCGGTCTATTCCGTACCTGCTTTGGTTTAAGGAGGACCAATGGCAAACGAGAAAGTTCAGGTCGCGGGCGTTGACGATAGCGCCTATGAGATGAACCGTACCTGGGGTACCATCGCGATGCTGATCTCGGCCACGGGCATGGGCCTGGTGCCGCTGTTCAGCCGCTGGGGTACCCGTACCGACATGTTCGACGGCACCGCCGGCCTCAACGCTGGCGACTCCGTCGGCGCGGCCATGGCCGTCGGCCGTATGACCATGGGCTTCATCTTCTTCGTCGTGCTGCTCTTCGCCACCCACAAGGTCGGCATGTTCAAGAAGATGAAGGTCACGCCCGCCATCATCCTCGGCGGCGTCATGATCGGTGCTTCGCTTGCGTGCTACGTTACCGCGACCCTGCTGACCACGGTGGCCAACTCCGTTCTGTTCATTTACACGGGCCCGGTCATCATGATCGTTCTGGCAGCAATCTTCCGACATGAGAAGATCTCGCTGCTCCAGGGCATCTGCATCATCGCGGTTATCATCGGTACGCTCTTCGGTAACAACATCATGGGCTTCACCGAGAACGGCTTCGAGATCAGCTTCTCGCTCGAGATGTCCACACCGGACTACCCGCAGAAGGGCATTGGCGACATCTTCGGTCTGCTCTCTGGTGTGTTCTACGGCTCTTCGATGTTCTTCAACCTGTACCGTAAGGACGCTGACACCACCTGCCGTGGCGTCTGGAACTTCCTGGCTGCTGCCCTCGCTGCTCTCGTCATCACGCTGACGATGAACTTCTTGGGCGAGTCCGGCATTGTTCCGTCCAACTGGGCGCTCAACCTGCACCTCACCCCGTTCAACCTGATCGGCGCTGTGCTCCTGTGGATCTTCTCCGGCGCTGTGGCCCTCGGCATGCTGCTGGTTGCTGGTCGTAACCTGCCGGCTGCTGACTACGGCTGCATCGCGTACTGGGAGGTTCCGGTCGCTCTGTTCGTCGGCCTGGTCGTCTTCGGCGAGGCTCTGACCATCAACACCATCATCGGCGGTATCCTGATTATCGGCGGTGGCGCTGTCCCGGCGGTCAAGGGCATCATCGAGGGCAATCGCCACAACAAAGAGGTCGAGATCCGCGAGAATCTGTCCGAGAAGATTGCTGCGGCGGAGGCCGAGGAGAACCAGAGGTAGCACTTCTGGTCGGAACGTTTTCGATCGGGGCATTGTCGTCAATCCGGTGATGCCCCATCAGGAGAGGAAGTGGTGCGGTAATGAAGATTACGTCCAATCTTACGCACATTGTTACCGAGGTTAAGCTCGAGGCCGCCGTCAACGAGGAAGCGCTGAAGGCGAAGTTCGCTGAGCACGGCGTTGCTGGCTTCGCTGCCGAGCTCGACATTGCAGAGCGCACGGAGGAGCATGTGCAGATGCTCTCCCTGGACGACCTGCTGGAGTTCGCGAAAGCCAACGGCGTTGCTGCCGTCACCTACGACGTCACGTACTTCCCGCATGCTGACGAGACTGAGGTTACCTACCAGCTCAACCAGCTGGCGAACGACCTTGACCTGAGCGTCGAGGTTATCCGCGACGTCTGCGCCAACTCCATCGCTGAGTACCTGGCGGAAGACGCCAAGCGTGACGCCGAGGTCCCGGTGCACAGCATCGTCGAGGCCTACGTTGGTGGCACCGCGTTCGCGTGGTACGGCATCAACGAGTACCCGCGCCTGAAGCGCATCGTCCTGCGCAAGCTTGCTCAGGGCGGCCAGAAGGCCAAGCGTTCCTTCATCCTGCGCGCTGCTCGCGCCCAGGCCGAACTGGAGGACGATTTCTCGTAAGCGCCTCGGCGCTGCGAGCTGCCGCCTGATGGCGGCATGACCGGAGCCTGGCTTCGGCTGGGTTCCGGAAAAGGAGCCTTCGGGCTCCGCACGGATTGTGCTTGAAATGCGGATGGCCCGCCAACCCACTGATCTGGGCGGGCGGGCCATCTTGCTGTTCAGGGAAGTAAGTGGGGAACTTCCCAGTGCATGCGAAGTAGAGTGCCGGACAGCACGCATACATAACGTTACGGTGCAGATACGTATGCATCTCGCAACGAGAAAGTGCATACATGAGCTAAAATATTCAAAGTAGCCTGCATCAAGGCGTTTCGATTTCTAGCTCATGTGAGCTGTTCGGTGAGGAGGTATAGCATGTTTCAAGCGCTTCGACAGCGGCTACCTCAAGATCTCAATGCTGCCGCTCAATTCTTAGGGGACTATCATGACTGCTGAAACTAGCCCGGTGAGATCCTATAACTTCTCAGAGGAAGAGAAGCATAAGACCCTCAAGAAGGTTACCTTCTCTTCGTTCTTGGGCAACTTCATCGAATGGTTCGACTACGCGAGCTATTCGTACCTGGCAACCGTCATCGCTAACGTGTTCTTCCCGAGCGATGACCCGTTCGTCTCCACGATGAACACCTTCGCCGTCTTCGCCCTGTCCTTCCTGGTTCGCCCGATCGGCGCACTGTTCTGGGGCAACATGGGCGACAAGAAGGGTCGTAAGTGGGCCCTTGCTATCTCCATTCTGTGCATGTCCGGCGCAACCTTCCTGATTGGCTGCCTGCCGGGTTATGCCATGGTCGGCTTCCTGGCGCCGTTGCTGCTCCTGGTTCTTCGTATGGTCCAGAGCTTCTCTGCTTCTGGTGAGTACGCTGGTGCTGCAACGTTCATCGCCGAGTATGCGCCGAAGAACAAGCGCGGTTTCTACTGCTCCATGGTTCCGGCGTCCACCGCTACCGGCCTGCTCGTGGGCTCGCTGTTCGCTTCCTTCATGTTCAACACGTGGGGTGCGGATTCGCAGTTCGTTACTGAGTGGGGTTGGCGTATCCCGTTCTGGCTGGCTGGTCCGCTCGGCCTGATCACGCACTACATCCGTGAACATCTCGAGGACTCCCCGGTCTACGAGAAGATGCAAGACGACCTGAAGGCGAAGGGTCAGACGGGCGAGCAGACCCCTGTTCGCACGCTTCTTGGCAAGCATCTCAAGAGGACCATCATCTCCTTCGGCGCCTGCATGCTGAACGCCGTGGGCTTCTACGCGGTCCTGACTTACCTGCCGAACTACCTTGAGACGGTTCTGATGTACGATCCGGGCCAAGCCACGATCATCACGAACATCGTTCTGATCGTCTACATTGGCTTCATCTTCTTCTCGGGCCACATCTCCGACACGTTCGGTCGTAAGAAGATGCTCATCACGGCATGCGTCGGCTTCATCGTCTGCACGGTGCCTGCGTTCATGCTGCTGAGCTCCATGAACTTCGTCGTCATCCTTGTCGTCGAGCTCTTCATGGCGCTGCTGCTGACCATCAACGACGGCACGCTGTCCAGCTATCTGAACGAAACGTTCCCGACTGAGGTCCGCTTCTCCGGCTTCGCTTTCAGCTTCAACCTGGCGAACGCCATCTTTGGCGGCTCCGCGTCGTACATTTCGTTCTTCCTTATCGACATGACGGGCGACAACCTGGCCCCTGCGTACTACATGGTGGTTATCTCCGTCATCGCGCTCGTCGCCATGATCATGTCGCACGAGCACTCTGACAAGGAGCTCGACGACGTCGAGTAACGTCATAGCTTGACATAGACGATTCGGTCGGAGTTCTGTGCGTCCCATCGTGAAGGTCAAAGCCACAACGATGGGACGCACTTTTTTGTACAAGAACGCGCCAATGAGTATTATGCCCAGGAAGCTTGTGGGCAATCTCGTGCTCAAAGGCGCGCAGTGGTAACGGCAAAAGGGGGGTGGACTGCAGATGGCGGAGAAAGCATCACGAACGCCAAAGTCGGTGAAGGCGCAAATCACGCGCGCGTCGCTCGTTGTGGCTGCTGCGGCCATTTTGCGCAGTCATGGACCTGGTGCCGTGACGTACCGCCGCGTTGCGGAATGGGCGGGGGCGTCGTCCTCGTCGGTCGGCTATTACTTCGAGTCGATCTCGCAGCTGCTCTACGAAGCGGCCGAGCACAACATGACGTTGTGGGGCCAGCGCGCCGAGAAGGCGGCGTTAGACGCTGAAGCGCTGACACCGGAAGAGTGCCGCAGGAACCTCGACATGTTCCTGCTTCGGGCATGCTTGCCGGAAGGCTTCGTCGTGCCGGCAGCCCACTACGCGCAGCTCATCGCCGCAGCGGAATCCGACCTTGTCACGCATGCGTACCAGGAAGGCCGCAAACGGCTTGACGCCGCGCTCAGGCGCATCCTGGTCCACGCGGAGCTGTCTATTGAGCCGCCTCTCGTGACCGCCGTCGTCGACGGCGCTGCGGTCAAGGCCATCTCCGAAGGCTACGACGTGACCGATACGGCGCAGCGCCTGTTACGGGAGTTGCTCAAGGCCGTGATGTAAGAGCGCGATACAAGGGCGCGCACGCAGCGCGCGTTCTGTGCACGCAATAGGCCCGCAAGCATTGAGCTTGCGGGCCTTCGTGTGTGTTGAAGGAGGCTGAACGTGCCGACGTGCTGAGCACGCCGCAGAAGATGGAGGGGGTGGGAACAGTGGACTTATGCCGTGCGGCACACAGGGGAGGTGCTGCAAGACAAAAAGGGGAGCGACTGCTGTCGCTC
>CASEJD010000079.1 GCA_949288145.1 uncultured Coriobacteriia bacterium | reverse complement strand
CGGGCTGCGATGATGCGCGATCAACGCCGGGTGTGGCGAAGGCGCCGTATGGCGCGGGGAAAGCGCCGCTGTGCATGGCGGCGGGCCCGTCGGACGCGACGAAGGCGCCGCGCGCCGCGCTTGGTGCGTTTGCGATCTCCGCGGGCACGATGACGGCTTCGGCACCGTGCGCGCCGTGCAGCTCTCCTATGGCCTTCACCTTGTTCGGGCAGTCCTTGGCCATGGCGTCCTGCTTCTTGACGCCGGCCGAGGGCGCGTTTTGCTTCTCACGCACGGTGGCCACCCACTTGCTCGTTGCGCTCGCGGGCGGTGGCCTTCTCCTGCAGGCTGGTGCCCTTGAGCAGGGAGTTCTTGCCGAACTTGCCGCGCACGGCGATGAGCGCTTCCTGCAGGCGGCGTTCTTTCTCCTCGGCCTCCACGTCGTCGAAGAGCGTGGCGGTGGCGTGCGCTTCGGGCAGCAGGTCGGCGAACCCGACGCTCAGGCGGCGGATGGGGACGTCGCGGCGGGCGACCTCGTCGAACAGGCGCTCGAAGCGTTCCATGAGCAGGCGCTCTGAGTTCGTGCGACGTTCGAGCTTGCGGCTGGCGCCCGTGCGCTCGCCGTGCGCCTGTGGCCCGACAACGCGCGTGCCGTGCCCGCCTTCGAACGTTTGGGCGCCGCGCAGGGCGTCCGCCTGGCGCGCGTAGCCGACGCCGAGCGAGATGCGCTCGGTCACGAGGCCTTTCTCCACGAGCTCCAGCACGCTGGCGTCCACCATCTCGCGCATGACCATGCGCGCCTTCTCGAACGAGTAGTCCTCGGGGAGCACCTGGCTGTTGAACAGGGAGTGGCCCTCCGGCACGTAGGCGTGGATCTCCGCGATGGTGCAGGGCTCCTGACCCCATGCGTGGTCGATGAGGAATTCCGCGCTGACGCCGAACTCGCGGTAGAGGACCTGGGGGCTCAGGGCTGCCGTGCTGGCTAGGTCGTGCGCGCCGTGCTTCGCCAGGCGGGCGGCGATGCCCGGGCCGATGCCCCAGATGTCCGTGATGGGGCGGTGGAACCAGATTTCCCGCCGGAATGCCGCTTCGTCCAGAAAGCCGATGTTGTCCGGCGCGTGCTTTGCTGTGATGTCGAGCGCCACCTTCGCTAGGAAAAGGTTCGTGCCCACGCCAGCCGTGGCGCAGATGCCGGTCTCTTTGAAGACGGCGTCCATGAGCGTCCGAGCGAACGTGCGCGCGTCCATGCCGTAGAGCGAAAGGTAGGGCGTGGCGTCGATGAAGCATTCGTCGATGGAGTAGACGTGCACGTCCTCGGGGCTGACGTAGCGCAGGTAGATGGCGTAGATGGCGGCCGAGACCTCCATGTAGCGGCGCATGCGCGGGCGGGCCATGATGTAACTCATGCTCGCCGGGATGTCGAAGACGCGGCAGCGGTTCTTCACGCCGCGCGCCTTCATGGCCGGGGTGATGGCCAGGCAGATGGTGGTGCGAGAGCGCTCTGGGTCCGCCACCACGAGGTTGTCGACGAACGGGTCAAGCCCAAGGTCCGAGCACTCGACGCTGGCGTAGAACGACTTCAGGTCGATGCACAGGTACGTTTTCTGCGGCGTGGTCGCGCGTGGCTCGGGTGCCCTCTGGGACGCAGCCGGGTGCGGTGCGGACGTTCCCTGCGGC
Organism: uncultured Coriobacteriia bacterium; assembly: GCA_949288145.1. Lineage (GTDB taxonomy): Bacteria > Actinomycetota > Coriobacteriia > Coriobacteriales > Eggerthellaceae > Aveggerthella. The sequence goes on along the minus strand of CASEJD010000079.1, from coordinate 3,154 downwards.
ATGGGCCCTCCTCCTTTCGCCTTCCCGAAACCACGGTTTGTTCGATTGATTATACCGAACATGCGTTCTATTCTAGTCGGGAAGTTTCGATGGAAGCCGCGGTTGGAAGGGGGAAGCGTGGGTCAGGTGCGGGCCAGCAGGCGGTACGTGGACGTCATCGCGCGGTGCCGCGACGACGGCCGTATCGTGCCCCTGGTCGTGTGCTGGGACGACGGGCGCACGTTCCAAGTGGACCGCGTCGTCGGCAGCCCGGTCTCGGACCGGCCTGCCGGCACGCCGGGGCGCACGCTGCGCTACACCGTGGTCGTCGGACGCAAGCTCACGCACCTGTACCTCGAGCGGGGGGAGGAGGGCGCGAAGGACGCGCTGCGCTGGTACGTGGAGCCGGCGCCCGAGCTGCCGCCGTGGCGCTTCGGGCGGAAGCGGTAGGGCAGGACGGTCGGGCGCGTGCGCGCCCGGGTGGACGAAACTAGCCCAGTAGCTCGAGAAGGTCATCCCGCGTCAGGCCGGCGAGCGAAGCGCCGCTGGCTCCGATGACGTGGTCGGCCAGCGCGGCCTTCTCCTGCTGCAGCTGTTCGATGCGCTCTTCGATCGTGTCCTGCGCGATGACTTTCAGCACGCTGACGGCGCGCGTTTGGCCGATGCGGTGCGCGCGGTCGGTCGCTTGGTCCTGGGCGGCGGCGTTCCACCATGGGTCGGCGTGGACCACGACCGAGGCGCCCGTGAGGTTCAGCCCGGTTCCGCCGGCTTTGAGCGAGATGAGGAAAGCCGGGGTGTCGTCGGCGTTGAACCGGTTCACGAGCTCGAGACGCTGTTCCTTGGGCGTGGCGCCGGTGATGGCATAGTGAGGGATGCGCCTGAGGTCGAGCTGTTCGGCGATGAGGTCGAGGAAGCCGGTGAACTGCGAAAAGACGAGGGTCTTCTCGCCGCCGTCGCGCGCGGACTCCACGATGTCGGCGATAGCTTGCAGCTTGGCGGCGGGACCGACGTAGTCCTCGTAGAGCAGGGCTGGGTCGCAGCACACTTGGCGGAGCTTGGTAATCTCGGCGAGCACCTCCACTTGGCGCTTGGTGAAGTCGTCGCCGGCGGCTGCCGCTGTGGCAGCCGCAGCGCGCGCTTCCGGCGTGACGGTGCGGGCGCGCCCTTTGCCGCCCTTGACGCGCTTTTGCTCGGACAGGCGCTCGCGCAGCTGCTGCTCGCGGGCGTCGTAGAGCCGCCGCTGCTCGCCCTCGAGCGCGACGCGGACCGTCGACTCCAGCTTCTCGGGCAGGTCGGCCAGAACGTCGGCTTTGTGGCGCCGCAGCATGAACGGGCCGGCAAGCCTGCGCAACCGCGCGGTGGCGTCCTCGTCGCCGCCGGCGATAGGCAGTTCGAACGCCTCGCGGAAGCGCGCGTAGGGCCCCAGAAGTCCCGGCATGAGGAAGTCGAAGATGCTCCAGAGGTCGGAGAGCCGGTTTTCGAAGGGCGTGCCGGTGAGGGCGAAGCGGTGTAAGGCGTTCACGCGCTTTACGGCGCGCGCCGTGCGCGTGGCGGGGTTCTTGACGTACTGCGCCTCGTCGAGGATGCAGCACCAAAACGAGCGTTCGGCGAACGCTTCGCCGTCGACGCGCAGCGTGTCGTACGAGGTGACGAGCAGGTCGTAGGGCAGGGGGTCGCTCGCGGTCTCGCGTGCGAACGCGCTGGCGAGCGTCCGGGCGCGCTCGCGCTTCGTTCCCGCGATGGCGCACGCGCGCAACTCCGGGGCGAACCGCGCGACCTCGGCGAGCCAGTTGTACACGAGCGAGGCGGGGCAGACGATGAGGCTGGGCGCTGTTGCCGCCGCCTCTGCCCGTCGGGCGGCGAGCAGGGTGATAACCTGCAGCGATTTCCCGAGCCCCATCTCGTCGGCGAGGATGCCGCCGAGTCCGGCGTCGCAGCGCGCGGACAGCCAGCGGAAGCCCTCCGCCTGGTAGGGCCGCAGCGTGTCGGCGAGCGCGGCGGGCACGGCGTAGGATTCTTCGCTTGCGGCGCGGAAGTTCTCCAGGTAGCGGTCGAACGACCGGTCGCGCTCGAGGTCGTGCTCTTCGTCCAGGTAGAACGCGCGGAAGCTCGGGAGCTCCACCGTTCCTGACGTAAGCTGCTCGCGCGTGATGCCCAGGTCCGCGGTGATGCGGTCAAGCTGGGCGAGGTCGCATTCCTGCAGGTCGACGAAGAGCCCGTCGCGCAGACGATGGTAGCGCTTGCGCGCGCGGTAGCTGGCGAGCAGCGCGGCAAGGTCCGCCGGCGGCAAATCGTCCGCCGAGACCGTGAGGTTCAGCAGGTTGCCCGCCACGGCGACGCCGAACGTGACGCGCGGCGCCTTGTCGCGGATGAGGCGCTCGAACGCGGCGGTGGCGTGCACTTCGCCAAGGGCGCGGAATTCCGCCAAGCCGCCGAACAGTAGGCGCGCCACATCCTGCTCGGCACCGAGCGGCAGGCGAGCGGGCGCGGGAAGCCATCCCGCGCCGAAGTAACGCTCCACGAGCTCTTCGGCCTGCGCTTCCTGTTTGGCGTCGCGCGCGGGAAAGGCAGCGTCGGCGAGCGCGGGGCTGTCGGACGCCGAAGGGTTTTCCGCGGGGTCCGCGTTTGTTCCCACGCGGAATTCCCGCGCTCCGTACGCAGCCTTCGCCTCGCAGACGACGTCGGTGCCCTCGCGGTCGAAGTAGAAGCGCAGCGCGCACGTCACGGGCTTGTACGCGTGCAGCTCGGGCGGCACTTCAAGAGGCAGCGCCGCTTCGGCGACGGGCAGCAGCGTGGCGCAGAAGAGCGGCAGGTCGGGCTGCGCGACGAACGGTGCCGGCTCTTCGGGGTCGAGCGCGAGGGCGAGCAGGTCGGCGCACGGCCCCCAAGCGTCAGGGCACCGGCTGATCTCTTCGTCGTCCCAGAGGTACATGCGCGTGCCCGAGCGAACGAGGATGACGTCCTGGCGCGCTTCGATGCGGTACCCGCCGTCCGCGGGCACGATGGCCAGGCCGACGCGCGGTTCGCTGTCGGTCACGCGGACGTGCGTGAGTGCGCGCGTGCCCGGGTCGGTGCCGCGCACGTCGAGCCGCGCGCTCTGCATGATATCGAGCAGGTCGATGAGCTCGCTGGCGGAAAGCGGCAGCTCCCGCCCCAGGACGCTGCGCTCGCGCTG
>CASEJD010000078.1 GCA_949288145.1 uncultured Coriobacteriia bacterium | reverse complement strand
GTGCGCGCGCCTTCCGCCCGCCTCGCGCTGGGGAACCACGATCGCGGCAGCGCGTCCGCCATCAGGCGCGCCATGACGGCGCCCAGGCGCGCTTCGCCGCCGTCCTTCCATGCGAGCACGATGCGGTGCGCGGTTGCGTCGAGCAGCACGGCGCTGTGGCACGAATTGAACGGGAAGGCGCTCCTGCCCAAAGCGCGGAGCACGACCTCTGAGCACTCCGTGCACTCGAGCCGTCCGTACGGGGCGCCGCACGTGGGGCATGCCTGCCACAGGTCCAGCCACGACAGCGCGCGCTCGCATCGCGCGCACAGGACGGCGCCCGGCAGGTCGCAGACGCAGCAGCGCGTGGGCCACAGCGTTTCGAGCACGGCGTCGTGCGCGAGCTGGCCGCATGCCGCCAGGCGTGCTCTGTCCAGGTGAAGGCTCATCGTCCGACGGTAGCATGCGGACCTTGCCGGGTTCGCCGTCACGTCTTGACGGCAATCTGACGAAACCTTTCACATTCCTTGCACGGACCGTTCGCCGGGTGTGCGAGACGCGCGGTGCCAGCCTGGTACCTCCGTTTGAAGATAGCAAGCAATTCAAAGTCGCGTATGCGCCATCTGCTACACTGAGCGTTGCTTCTTTCAGGTCTGTAGTTGCGGGATCCTGCGCGGGTCCTCAGTCCATGGCAGATGCGGTCGAAAGGATCCACGTAAGCGCGCGGTCAGCCGGGCGCGAGCATGGCGCATCCTAGAGGTAAGTCGCACCGCCCGTTCTACTTTCTTTCGCGGCACACGGCCGCGCGGGCGAGAGGGCGACGGGTGAGAGCTCGGCCCCAGTGCGCGAGTGTGGGGGCAAAGACTAGGTCAGCTGGAAGAAGCCCGCATGAACAATCGGCTAGATGGAGGACGCTCGCATGAACCGAATTCTGAAGCTCGCCCTGTGCTGCGTTGCAGCGCTGGGCCTGGTCGCCGCGTTGGCAGGCTGCAGCAGCGAAAGCTACACGCCGCCCACGAAGACGGCCGTGGTCGACACGCCGACCATCGGCGTGTCCAAGACGCTGCGCGTTGGCGTCGACACGGGCTCCAGCTCCTCGGCCACCGAATCGAACGCCCCCTTCGCCTCCCAGGTTTCCGGCCGCGTTGTGGGCATGGACGTCGACATGGCTGCCGCCATCGCTGACGAGATGGGCCTCGACCTGCAGATCATCGACGTGGGCAGCGATCCGCAGTCCGCTATCGCCAACGGCGAGGTCGACATCGTGATGGGCCTCGACAGCTCCGACACGAACATCTCGTGCTGGCTGTCCGACCCCTACGTGGAGACGTCCACCGCGCTGTTCGCTCCGGAGTCCACCACGAAGGCCCCGTCCGCGTCCTCGTCCCCGAAGATCGCAGCCCAGTCCTCCACGCTGAGCGCGTGGGAGGTCAACAACCAGTTCGGCGACACGGCGGTCGTCTCCGCCAAGAGCCTGACCGACGCGTTCGCTGCCATGGACAGCGGCTCGGCAGACTTCGTCGCCGGCGACGCCGTCATCGGCACCTACGTCGTCGAAAGCGCTGGCTACGACGCGCACATCGTGGCGCTGCTCAACCAGGCGAGCGGCTATTGCATCGGCGTGAGCTCTTCGAACACCGACCTGCAGAACGCCGTGAGCTCGGCCCTGCGTACGGTCATGGGCAACGGCGTCGGCTCCGTCGTCGTCTCTAAGTGGCTGGGCGAGTCGATCGACCTTTCGGGCATGCCGGTCACGGAGACCAAGCCTGCCGCCAGCGATGACTCCTCGAGCTCCACGGAGTCTTCGACGGAAAGCTCCTCGAGCTCTTCCAGCCAGCAGTCGCTTGACGAGGTCCTGGCGGAAGGCCAGAGCGCCAACGGCGAGGCGAGCGCCGGCGACGGCAGCGACGCGGGCGCCAACGCGGTCTCCATGGAAGAGGCCACCGGCGAGTCCACGTCCGCCGCGGAAGAGGAGTAGCGCACCGCCGCACATGCATCAAGGCAACAAGAAAGCCCGCCGATTCGGCGGGCTTTCTTCGCTCTGCGGGTTTTTGGCGCGCTGTGAGCTAGTTCAGGAAGTCGTCGAGGATCTCCTGCTCGGCCTCTTCCTCCGTCAGGCCCAGGGTCATGAGCTTCACGATCTGGTCGCCGGCGATCTTGCCGATGGCCGCCTCATGGATGAGCTGCGCGTCCTCGCTGGCCGCCTCGATGCCGGGGATGGCCTTCACCTTGGCGTTGCCCATGATGATGGCGTCGCACTGCACGTGGCCGCGGCATTTCGCCTCGCCGATGACGAGCGGGTTGAACACCTGGTAAGAGTCGTCCTGCGCGACGGAGCGCGAGATGACCTGCACGCTCGAGTCGTCGCCCTTGAGCTCCACCTTCATGTTCGAGGTGGCCTGCTGCGCGTCATGGGTGAGCAGCTTTTCGGTCAGGATGAGCTTCGCGCCCGCCTGCAGCACGGCGTCGGTGTCGCGCACCGTGGAGGTGACGCCGCGCAGCTGCACCATCTCCATCTCGCAGTAGGAGTTCTCGGCCATCTCGACGGTGGTGACCGGGTTCAGGATGCGCTCGCCGGTGCCCTCGCCTTCGCCATAGTGCTTCTCGACGTACTTCATGCGCGAGTTCTTGCCCAGGTAGAAGGTGTGGATGCCGTCGTGCTCGGCGGCCTGGTGGCTGGCGTTGTGGATGCCGCAGCCCGCCACGATGGTGACGTCGCAGTCCTCGCCGATGTAGAACGTGTTGTACACGACGTCCTTCAAGCCGGACTGGGTCACGATGACCGGGATGTAGATGGTCTCGCCCTTCGTGCCCGGAGCGATGGTGATGTCGATGCCCGGCACGTCGGTCTTCGTGGAAATCTCAATGTTCGCCGAAGAGTGGCGCTCGACGAGCTCGCCGTCGCGGCGGATGTTGAAAGCGCCTTTCGGCATGCCGTGGATGTTCGCGATCTCGGCGAGCAGGCTCTCGTCGATGGGGGAAAGGTCAACTGCCATGGTTGTCTCCTCAAATGAAGCCAGCGCGCGGCGCTAGCAGGTGGTCGGGATCTGGGTGAGGTGCAGCTCCGTGGGCTCGGTGAGCGCGCAGGCGCCCTTCGCGGTGAAGCCGAGCTCCGGCAGCAGCTCGTCGGGCGTGTCGATTTTGTCGACCTTGCCGTGGGCGAGGAGCACGATGTCGTCAGCCAGCTGGATGATGCGCTCCTGGTGGGAGATGATCACGATGGAGCGGCCGTCGCGCGCTTCGTGGATGTCGCGGAACGTCTCGGTCAGGCGGTCGAAGCTCCACAGGTCGATGCCCGCCTCCGGCTCGTCGTAGATGGCGAGCTTCGGGTCGCGCGCCAGCATGGTCGCGATCTCGATGCGCTTGACCTCGCCGCCGGAGAGGCTCTTGTCCACTTCGCGGGTGAGCCAGCCGGCGGAGCACAGGCCCACCTTCGAGAGGTACTCGTTGCAGGCGAACATGGGCAGGCGCTTGCCCGCGGCAATCTCCAGCAGCTTCTTGACCTTCATGCCCTTGAAGCGGGCAGGCTGCTGGAAGCCGTAGCCGATGCCGAGCTTGGCGCGCTCGGGGATAGACAGGCTCGTGATGTCCTGGCCGTCGAAGAGGATTTGGCCGGACGTGGGCTGTTCGATGCCCATGATGAGCTTCGCGAGCGTGGACTTGCCGCCGCCGTTCGGACCGGTGATGACCGTGAAGCGGTCATCGGCGATGGTGAGCGACAGATCATCGATGATGCGTTTCGTCTCCGACGCGCCTTCGGCGACGGGGACTTCGAATACCAGGTTCTTCAGTTCTAGCATGCTTACTCCGTCTCGTCGTGGTTCTTAATTGCCACTATAGCACTCGCAATTAAGAAATCCAGCGGAATCCGCACCCTGCACACATGCGTTCGCAGGGCGCTATCTCGTCTTGTCCGCAGGTATTCTAATACAGTGCGCGCACGATGGGCGCGTCATTCGGAGACGTCGCGCCTCGTTATACGCGGTAATCGAACGGCATGGTCGCCCAGACCACTTTGCCCAGGATGCGGATCTTGCCCGTCGCCAAGCCGTGCGCGTAGAAGCGGGGAGCGATGGAGTCGTCAAGGGTGTCGGGCACGAGCGCGACGCCGCCTTCGACCGTGCGCACGCGCTTGATGGTCGCCTCGTCGTCTCCCACTTGGAGGGCGAAGGCGTCGTGCGTGTTCGGTTCGACCTGCGTGCGGTCGATGAGCGCAAGGCAGCCGTCGGGCAGCGTGCGGTTCATGGAGTCGCCGCGCACCACGAGGTAGAACGAGCTGGGATAGCGCTTCTTGAGGGCAGCGGGAATCGGGAACGAGTCGGAGCGCTCGATCATCTCGTCCGGCGAGCCGGCGGCGATTGAGCCGAGGACGGGGGCGGTGGCCTCGTCCTGCTCGCAGACCGCGCGAAGGACGCCGCGCGGTCGCGCGGGGCTGGGCATGCGCAGGAAGAAGCCGTTCTGCTCGCTCATGACGTCGTCGAAGGTGACGCCGAGCGCTTCCTCGAACCGCTCAATGTTGCTGCGATTGGGCAGGGATTTCCCACATTCCCAGTTCGATACGGTGGTCTGCGCGACATCGAGCAGCTTCGCAAGCTCGTGCTGGCTGAGGCCACGGCTCATGCGTATGGCGTGGACGTTGTCCCCGACGATGTTGTTCACAAGAGCCCCTCCTTTTCACGATTTTGCATGCTAGCAGCAAATATCGCCCTATAATTGCAGGTCAGAGGGATTACCATTTTTATTGGTACGCTATCGATCGAATCTCGGCGAACGGGGGGAACGTGGACAATTGGCTCGTCAAGGCGCGTTGCGCCTCGGGGCTCACCCCTGAAGAGTGCGCCCATGTGCTCCGTTTGTCGCACGCCGAGTACGCGGTGTTGGAGGAGCATCCCGGCACGGTCAGCCTCAACGAGCTCTGGGCGCTCCGGCGCGTGTTCAACCACGAGTCAAGGCTCATCGTGTGGGAGTGGCTTCACGAGTTCGAGGAGGCGTGAGGCCGCTTCGGCGTTCACCGCCCGTGGAATCTCTGTGCTCCGCTCGCGCGGGGGAGAGGGCTCGTCTACAATCGGTGCGGACGAAAGGGGCCGCATGGCAGAGGACAAGCGCTATTCCATCATCTCGGTGTCTTCCGACGAGGACGAGGACATCGTCATCCAAGCGGGCGTCGTGGAGCATGACGCCGGCGTGGCCGCGCCTGTGGTGGGCTCCGAGAAAACGTTCGTGATCAGGCAGGATGCTTCAGCTTCCGCGCCAGCTGACGCGGCTGCCGAACAGGCCGCGGAAGAGTCCGCCGCGCAGCCCGAGGCCTCTGTCGAAGGCGGAGGGATGACCGACGAGGAGCGCCGCCGTCTACGTCGCGCCCGCGCTCGCGCCGCCGAGCTCGAGCGCCTGAACGAGACGGAGCGGCAGCTTTCGGAGAAGACGGAGCAGTCCGGCATGCACAAGACCGTGCTCGCGCTGTTCGCCGTGGGCGTCGTGGTGTGCGCCATCCTCTACTACGTCTTTTTCATGGCCTGATAGGCCGTACGGTACAATACAGAAGAGCTTTTTTTGCACGCTGCCTCTGCCAGCTGTGCTTTCCATTATCCATCGAACGACAGGAGGGCCGAAGGATGTCCGAACGCAAGAACCGTCGCACCGAAGACGCGCTCGATCCCGCCGTCGACCCCATCGAGGCAGTTTCCGGGGACGAGGCGGAGGTTGCCGCCGAAGACGTCGAGCTGAGCGCCGAGGACGTCGCTCCTGCGGTGGCAGGCGAGACCATCGCCGCAGCAGACGCGGCGCCCGCGCCTGACGACGTCGCCGAAACGGGGCGTGCCGGCATAGACGCGTACCCCGCGTTTGAGGGCGCTCACGCCGCGGCAGAAGGGGACGAGGTCGCTCCTGCGTACGGCGACCACTACGAGGATTACTACAACCAGCCGTACGACGACACGAAGGCGGGCCCCGATGCCATCACGAGCCTGGAGCCCATGAAGACCTCGAGCTTCCAACCGGTCGGCGCCGCGCAGCAGAAGCAGCAGAAGACGGGCCGCCACGCGAAGCCGCCGCTGTCCGAGCGCCAGCTGAAGTCGCGCCGCATGCGCCGGGTCCTCATTGCGGTGATCATCGTGATCATTGCGCTCATCGTGGCGCTGTGCGTGCTGCTCTACCAGTTCGTTCAGACCAGCCAGAACGCCGTGACCCAGCAGGTCCAGCAGGAGGGGGCGCAGGTCACCACCACGGAAGAGGGGACGGGCGTCGCCACCGACGCGCAGGCCACCACCACGCGCACGACCGAGGTCCCGCTGCTCACTTCCGTCATCGGCATGTCGCAAGACGACGCGGTTGCCGCCATCGGCCGCGGCGCGGTCGTCTCCGGCTCAGTCGAGGTGAACGAGGAGGGCAATCCTATCCGCCAGCGCGTGACGGTCTCGCTCACGTCCGAGCCCGCCGACACCCGCTCGGGCACCCCGACGGTCTACCTGGGCGTGAACGAGGGCGGCTCCGTCGTGATGGCGGGCTACTCCGCCGCCACCGCGAGCCTTGGCTACGGCAACCTGAGCTTCGTCGACGCGGTCCAGAACGAGAACATCGTCGAGAAGACGCTCGACGAGGCGGGCCTGTCCGTCCCGGCGGGCACCGCGCAGCTGCCGGCAGACCGCGCGTCGTACTGCACGTACGCGAGCGACGGTACGACGCTCGTGGAGGAGAACTGCACGTTCGAAGGCGAGGCCGAGGTCAACGGCGCCCGCTACACGTGGTCGTCCATGCTCATGTACAACTACACGGCCGCGAACGCCTCCGGCAACCTGAACGACACCGTGCGCCAGATTTACGTCTACATCACTGCGGCGTAGGCTTTCGTCAAGGTCATATGTTCGCATAGGGCCGCCTGTCCACTGGACGGGCGGCCCTTGTTGTAAGCCAGGGGCGTGGCGCCGCGCGCGGAGCGACGTGCGCTATCGGGCGCAGGCGCGGGCGCCTTGCGTACGAAAACGGCCGCCTGCCCTTCGTGGGCAGGCGGCCGTGCGCGTACGGGGCGATCTCGCGTTCTCGAGAACGGCGTGCTACTTCTTAAGCCCGCCGAACAGGCCGCGGAGCAGCTGTTTGCCAGCTTCCTTGCCGAACTGGCCGAGCATGGACGTCGCAGCGCGGCTCACGTCCTTGATCACCTGGTTCTGAACCTTCTGGCGCTCCTTCTCCTGCCACTGCTCCATCTTGGCGGCTTCTTTCGCGGCGCGCTCGGCCTCCTTCTCGGCCTCTTTCGCGGCGGCGGCAGCCTCCTTCTCGGCAGCCTCTTGCGCCGCGGCTTCCTCCGCCGCCTGCTCCTGCTCCGCCGCGGCGGCGTCCGCCTGGCCCTGGATGACCTCGAAGGCGGACTCGCGGTCGACGGCGGTGCCGTACTTGTCCATGAGCGGCTGCTGAGCAGTGCGCGCTGCCTGCATGGCGTCGTCGGAGGCGGCTGCCATCAGGCACTGCGGGGGCAGCACCTTCGCGTTCTCCACGATGCTCGGGCGGCCTTCCTCGTCAAGGAAGGAGACGAGCGCCTCGCCAGTGCCGAGCTCGAGGATGACGTCCTCGGACTTGAACGCCGGGTTCTCGCGGAAGGACTCGGCGGCGGCGCGCACGGCCTTCTGTTCGGCGGGGGTGTAGGCGCGTAGGCCGTGCTGGATGCGGTTCGACAGCTGGGCGAGCACCTCGTCGGGGATGTCGCTCGGGGACTGCGTGATGAAGTAGACGCCCACGCCCTTCGAGCGAATGAGCTTGACGACTTGCACCATCTTGTCGAGCAGCTCCTTCGGCATGCCGTTGAACAGCAGGTGCGCCTCGTCGAAGAAGAACACGAACTTCGGCTTGTCCATGTCGCCCACTTCGGGCAGCGTCTCGAAGAGCTCGGAGAGCATCCACAGCAGGAACATGGCGTAGACCTGCGGGCTCTGCACGAGCTTCGCGGCGTTGAGCACGTTCACGTAGCCTTGGCCGTTCTCGTCGCAGGCGAACCAGTCGGACAGCTCGAGCGCCGGCTCGCCGAAGAACATGCCGGCGCCTTCGTCCTCGATGGAGATGAGCGCGCGCAGGATGGCGCCGGTCGACTGGGAGGACACCTTGCCGTAGGTCGTCTCGAACTCCTTGGCGTGCTCGGCCACGTAGTTGAGCATGGCGCGCAGGTCCTTTAGATCGATGAGCAGGAGCTGCTTGTCGTCGGCGATGCGGAAGACGATGTTGAGCACGCCCTCCTGCACCTCGGTCAGGCCGAGCAGGCGGGAGAGCAGCGTCGGGCCCATCTCGGAGATGGTGACGCGCACCGGGATGTCGGAGCCTTCGAGCATGTCCCAGAAGCGGCACGGGCAGCCGGTGAGCGACCAGTTCTCGATGCCGAACTTCTCGACTCGCTTCTGGATGTTCTCGGTGTCCTCACCGGCTTGGCACATGCCGGTGATGTCGCCTTTGACGTCGGCCATGAACACAGGCACGCCGGCGTGCGAGAAGCCTTCGGCCAGCACCTTGAGCGTGACGGTCTTACCCGTGCCGGACGCGCCGGCGATCAGGCCATGGCGGTTCGCTTGGTTGAGCAGCAGGTAGCAGGGGTTCTCGCCCTGGGCGACCCAGAGCTTGTTATCCAGCAGCATGGTTCCTCCTTGAAAGGGGCGCACGCGCCCCGCGTTGATTGCGTCGTGGGGATTATGCGTGCGACGGGCGCTCGGTGGCGCCGCATGCAGCCTGGTGAAACGGAAATCGCCGCAGCCTGAACGAGCGATTGAAGGGGAAGGGCGGGTGGCATCACGAAATCTCCTCTTGCGAGGGAGGCTGCGTGCTGCTAATCTATAGCGGCTGTCAACAAGCGAGGGCTGTGCCCTCCACCTGGTTCGGCACCGCCGATGGGTCGCATGAATACGAAGCGTTTCAGCAGAGACACTTCAGCACGCATGTCTGCCCGCGGCGAACCGCGGGTTTTTTGTTGTCGGCAGGATATCGCATTTGCAAGGAGGTGAGCGCGATAGCTGCTCAGGAGCCACGGCTCAACGAAGAGATCGATGTGACGGAGTGCCGGCTCATCGGTTACGACGGCACCCAGCTCGGCATCTACGCCGTCTCGGAGGCCCAGCGTATCGCTGACAACCAGCAGCTGGACCTGGTGGAGATCGCCCCGAACGCCGACCCGCCGGTGTGCCGCATCATGGACTACGGCAAGTTCAAGTACGACCAGGCCATCAAGGCCAAGCAGGCGCGCAAGAACCAGAGCCGGGTGGAAACGAAGGAAATGAAGTTCCGCCCGAAGATTGACGTCGGAGACTACACCACCAAGAAGAAGCACGTCCTGCGCTTCTTGGAGTCCGGCAGCAAGGTGAAGATCACCATCATGTTCCGCGGCCGTGAGATGGCCCACCCTGAGCAGGGCCTCACGATTCTGGAACGCCTGGCGGACGACCTGAAGGACGTTGCGGTCATCGAGAACCAGCCTAAGATGGAAGGCCGCAACATGCACATGCTGATCGCCCCGCTGCCCGCAGCGGCTAAGAAGAAAAAAGAACAGCAGGATCAGAAGGAAGGAAAGGAATAGCCCTATGCCTAAGATGAAGACCCACCGCGGCACCGCCAAGCGCTTCCGCGTGACCGGCTCCGGCAAGATCATGCGCGGCAAGGCGTTCAAGAGCCACATCATGACCAAGAAGAGCCAGAAGCGCAAGCGCAACTTCCGCAAGGAGGAGCAGATCGCTGCCGCCGACCGCAAGGTCATCGCCCGCAACCTCGGCCTTCGCTAAGGCCTTCGCTCACTAGACAAGGAGACGATAGAACATGGCACGTATCAAGCGCGCAGTTCATGCGCATAAGAAGCGTCGCACCATCCTCAAGCGTGCGAAGGGCTACTACGGCGCGAAGTCGCGTTCGTACACCGCTGCGAAGGAGCAGGTGCAGCACTCCCTGCAGTACATGTACCGCGACCGCCGCAACAAGAAGCGCGAGATCCGTCGTCTGTGGATCACCCGCATCAACGCCGGTGCCCGCCTGAACGGCATCTCTTACTCCCGCTTCATGAACGGCCTGAAGCGCGCGGGCGTGGAGCTCGACCGCAAGGTCCTCTCCGATATGGCCATTGCCGACCCGCAGGCGTTCTCCGCCATCTGCGAGATCGCCAAGGCTGCCCTCAAGTAGCATGCTCCGCGGCCATGCTGCCGCGGTTGTGAAGAATGCGTCGCGTCGTCGGCGCATTCTTCGTTGTATGGCGTATAATCGCTGACCACGCCCTTGTAGCTCAGGGGATAGAGCGTCTGCCTCCGGAGCAGAAAGCCGCAGGTTCGAATCCTGTCAAGGGCACCAGTCGTCTCACGAGCCCGGCCGGAAGGCCGGGCTCGTTTGCTTCCATTCGGGAACGGCGCTTCCCGACCTTTGTCACGTCAGATTGGAGTCCCATGGAACAGACGGTGCGCATTGATGCGCTCACGTACGGCGAGGCGGGTATCGGCCGCCTCGAGGACGGCAAGGCGGTGTTCGTGCCGAACACGGCGCCCGGAGACACCGTGCGCATCGAGGTGACGGAGGACAAGAAGACCTTCGCGCACGCGCGCTTGCTCGACGTGGTGGAGGCCTCTCCCGACCGCGTCGTTCCAGCGTGCCCGTACGCGGGCGTGTGCGGCGGCTGCCAGTGGATGCACGTGTCCTACGAGGCGCAGCTGCGCGCCAAGCGCGAGAACGTCGTGTCGGCGCTGTCCCACATTGCGCGCTACGACCGCGAGGCCGCTGAGCGGCTCGTGGGGGAGTGCGTGCCCTCGAAGAAGCAGCTGGGCTACCGCAACAAGCTCGAGCTCGGCGCCGCGCGCGACGCCCAGGGTCGTTTCACGCTCGGATTCCGCTCTGAGTCGAGCCATGAGTTCGTCTCGCCGGACGCCTGCCTGCTCGCGCACAAGGCCATTCAGAAGACTCCGAAGGCACTGCGCGGCGCACTGCGATTCCTGGAGGGCAACAAGGACCTTGGCATCTACCGCGTGGGCGTGCGCCATAGCGCGCGCACCGGCAACTTGGAGGTCGCACTCTGGACGCCGCCGAGCGCCTTCCCGCGCGCCCAGGTGGCCAACACGCTCTCGTCCGCCATCAAGGCGACGGGCATCGTGCGCGTCATGGCCGACCCGGGCAAGGCTCGCAAGGTCAAGGGCGTCGAGGTGCTCGCCGGGCACGGCAAGTGGCGCGAGCGCCTGGGCGACAACGAGTTCTCCGTGAGCGCGCCCTCCTTCTTCCAGGTGAACACCGAGCAAGCGGAGAACATGATCGCCTGCGTCATCGACGGCTTGCAGCTTGACGAGGACTCCGTCGTCGCCGACCTGTACGCGGGCGCCGGCACGTTCTCGCTCGCCCTCGCCGAGCACGCCGACATGGTCTTCGCCGTGGAGTCCGCCGCGTCCTCCGTGCGCGACCTGCGCCGCAACGCCGACGCGAATGGCGCGTGGATCGAGGTTGTGGGCGGTGACGCGGCGCACGAGCTGCCGGAGCTCGGCGAGCTCGACGCCCTTGTCGTCGACCCGCCGCGCGCGGGACTGGCAGACGGCGTGCCCGAGCTCATCGCGGCAGCGGGTCCTGAGCGCGTGGCGTACGTGAGCTGCAATCCCTCCACTTGGGCGCGCGACGTCGAGCGCCTGGGGACGGCGGGCTACGAGCTCGTCACGGCGACCCCGCTCGACCTGTTCCCGCAGACGTACCACTCTGAGCTCGTGAGCATCTTCGCGCGTCGATAGCCCATCGTCCCATCACGTGCTGACCGGCGCATCGTGGCCGGTCAAGGCAGGTATCACGCCGCTCGTCGGCACCGTGCGCCCCATGCACGTCCGCGAATCGCCCCATTCGCCCGCTGGGCGAAGGAAGCGCCGCGCGGACGGCGCGGGGCGCTACCGTTTAACGCGTTGGAGCGGCGCTTGGCGCCGAAGATCGCGCGAGACGGGAGGGCTCATGATCATCGCGATCGCAAGCGACGGCCTGGACGTGTCCCGTCATTTCGGACGATGCTCCAGCTACAGCTGCTACACCGTGGAGGACGGCTCGGTCGTCGGCTTCCAGAACATGCCGAACCTTTCGCGCCCGTGCTCGGAGATGGCGCCGCTTTTGCGCGAGGTGGACGTGGACGTGCTCATCGCCGGCAACATCGGCGCTTCGGCGAAGGAGGCGTTCGACCGCGCGGGCATTGCCGTCGTGACCGGCGCGTCAGGCCCGGTGCGCGAAGCCTTGGAGGCCTATCTCGACGGCGACCTCGATTCCGACGGGGAAGTCTGCCGCGTCGAGTGCAGCGCCTGACGGAGCTGGCTTTCCCTGGCTGCTTGATTGATTCTTCAGAGCGGGCGGGGCGTTGCGATCGCGCGCAGTTCCGCACGAGCAAAACGCGCCAGTGGCACGTTTGCGCGAGCTCAGGACTGTTTGAGCACGACGCAATGCCCCGCCCGCTCAGGCTGAGATTGCTCCGTCTTCTCCGAAGCTCTCGACCGCAGGTTGAGCCGGCGGTCTGCATGATGAAACTTCCACGCATTTATCGCGGCGTACTGCCATTCCTGCTAGAATTCTCTTTCGAATGCGACATTGGCGCACACGCTTGCGTGCGCTTTGAAAGGGAGGTTCCATGGCACTGTACACGCCCGAATACCAGCCCACGGGCGAGGAGATCGCGGTCATCACCACCTCGAAGGGCACGATTCGCGTCCAGCTGGCCGGCAAGGACGCCCCCATCCATGTGGGCAACTTCGTCGAGCTCGCGCGCAAGGGCTTCTACGACGACCTGAAGTTCCATCGTTACGTCCCGGGCTTCGTCATCCAGGGCGGCTGCCCCAACACCCGCCCGCTCGACTCCGAGCAGGTGAAGGCCGCGGAGGGCAACCCGTTCGCGCGCCTGGGCACCGGCGGCCCCGGCTACACCATCAAGCAGGAGTACACCACGAACCCGAACAACAAGCACCTCGACGGCACGCTGGCCATGGCGCGCTCCCAGGACCCGGACTCCGCGGGCTCGCAGTTCTACTTCTGCCTGGGCGCCCAGCCGTTCCTGGACTCGGGCTACACGGTGTTCGGCCAGACCATCGAAGGCCTTGACGTCATCGGCCAGCTTCGCGTGGGCGACGTCATCGAGCACATCGAGATCGAGAACGCGGCAGACTAGCCCCGCGCCTGCGTCCCAGAACAGAAGGACTTTATGAACAACGAGATTTTCCAGATTGCGCGCCAGGCGTACCAGGACAAGGACTACGAGCACGCCCTGAACTCGTTCACGGAGTGCCTCGAGCAGGATCCCGACAGCCTCCAGCCGGGCGAAGTGGGCCTGCTCTACCACCAGATCGGCAACTGCCTCGTGAAGCTCAAGGACTACAACGAGGCCATCCACGCCTACACGCAGGCCACCTCCGACGCGGCCTACGCGCAGGCGGGCGCCGTGAACTACAACCTGGGCAACGCCTACGCCGCGCTGCACGACTACGAAGACGCCGTGCGCCACTTCGAGATCGCCTCGTCCGACGCGAAGTACGACGCGAAGTACCGCGCGTTCATCGGCATGGGCAACGCGTACCTGAAGCTCGGCAAGTCCGCCGAGGCGGGCGCCGCGTTCCGCTCCGCCGCGCTCGACGAGTCCAACCCGGACCCGACGAAGGCGCTGTTGAACCTGGGCATCTGCTTCATGGCGCTCAACCGTCCGAACGACGCCGTGACCTCGTACGAGAACGCGCTGCAGTTCGACATGCCGGCCGCCACGCGCAACAAGCTCTGCGCCAACCTGGGCCAGGCCTACGTGGCCAGCGGCCAGATGCAGAAGGCGGTCTCCGCCTTCGAGCAGGCGCTCGCCGACAAGACGTACTTCCTGAGCGACTCCGCCAGCGTCGACTACCAGCGCGCTATCGCGCAGGTCTCCACCGGCACGGCGGAGCTCCAGCCGGTCGAGGTGCCCAACACCGACACCTCGGGCCTGGACGTCACCTCCGACGGCACCCCGCTCGAGGACGTCTCCGCCCAGCTCACGCAGGCGCTCGACCCGTACTATTATCCGGACACCTACGACGAGCCCCCGCTGGACGGCTACGCCACGAGCGACGAGCGCTTCTTCAACGCCAGCGACGAAGAGCTCGAGCGCTGGTCGAAGGGCATGGCGAAGCGCGACCGCAAGCGCCGCAACGTCGGCCTGAAGGTGCTCGTGTTCATCTTCGTGCTACTGCTCATCGCCTTCGCGGCGGCCGTGTTCGCCTACACGCAGGGCTACGGCTACCCGCAGCAGCAGACGGTGGTCGAGCAGCTCTTCGCCGACACCGAGAACGCTCAGAGCTACTTCTCGAGCGAGCTGTCCGCTGAAACGGTGGCCCAGCAGATGTCCGGCGTTCCGCAGGACGAGGCCGTCACCGTCAACGGCGTGGAGCGCTCCATGACCAACTCCGAGGTCTTCGTCACCGCGAAGACGGCGGAAGGCGGCACCGTCGACTACCAGGTTTCGCTTGTGCGTGACGGCATCGGCTGGAAGGTCACGGCCATCCAGCTGTACTTCGCGAGCCAGAATTAGCGCACGGCGCAGGCGGACATTCCGCCGCTGACATGATTCCGCGCAGGCCGGGCGGCCTGCTGGGATACCGACAAGATAGAAAGGAACAACCACATGGCAGTTCAGAAGACCTACAGCATGATCAAGCCCGACGGCGTGCGCAACGGCCACATCGGCGAGATCATCTCCCGCTTCGAGCGTGCGGGCCTGACCATCGAGCGCATGGAGCTGGGCATGGTCACCCCCGAGCAGGCGAAGGCCAACTACGCCGAGCACGAGGGCAAGCCGTTCTACGAGGGCCTCATCAGCTACATCACCTCCGGCCCGGTCGTGAAGATGGTCATCTCCGGCGAGGGCGCCGTCGCCAAGTGCCGCTCCCTCATGGGCGCCACTAACCCGGCGGAAGCGGCCCCCGGCACGATTCGCGGTGACTTCGGTCTCATCATGGACGAGAATGTCATCCATGGCTCGGATTCCCCGGAATCCGCCGAGCGCGAGATCGGCATTTTCTTCGCCTAAGAGCTGACGAAGAACTCCTGACATACCCGATTCCGCCCCGCGGGTCCGTCTTCCGGCCGAAGCCAAGACGAGAAAGGGCACCTCATGTTGTATCGAGTCATCGACGCGACGGAGCTCCCGGCCCTGGTAGAGGCGTTCATGGAATCGTACGAAGTGGTAGCTCCGGTCAAACGTGACCGGGGCTACGCTTTTGAGGCCATTGAGTCGCCCGACCAGATCGTGCTGGACTACGTATCGACGATCGTGTCGCCGAAGAAGTTCTTCCTGCCTCCCGAAGAGCCGCTGTTCTCCTTCGACCGCGAGAGCAACGACGTGACCGAGTTCGAGGCGGAGGTCACCCCGCGCGTCATCTTCGGGGCGCACGCCTGCGACATCAACGGCCTGTGCCGTCTGGACGCCGTGTTCCGCGACGGCCGCTACCCGGACCCGTACTACTGCGCGCGCCGCGCGGCGACGCTCATCGTGGGCATCAGCTGCATGCCCGACGAGAACTGCTTCTGCCACCTGCTGGGCTCCGACGAGGCCCGCTTCGGCTACGACCTCTTCCTGCAGGACATCGGCGGCAAGTACCTGGTGAGCATCTCCAGCGTCGAGGCGGCGAACATCCTCGAGGCCGCGTGCGAAGTGCGCGAGGCCACCGACGAGGACCGCATCGAGTTCCGCCATGCCACGCGCCGTCGTCAGCGCGCTTTCAACCCTGAGATTCCGAACATCCAGGAAGTCGCCATGCTTATGGACGCGTTCCATGAGGACGACTTCTGGGAAGAGCTCGGCGGCAGGTGCCTGTCGTGCGGAGCGTGCGCCGCGGTGTGCCCGACGTGCCACTGCTTCGACATCCGCGACGTGCTCGAGCCCGACGGCAAGACGGGCCAGCGCGTTCGCATGGCGGACTGCTGCACGGACCCGCAGTTCGCGCTCGTGGCCGGCGGCCACAACTTCCGCGAGACGAACACGCTGCGCGTGCGCCATCGCTTCTACCACAAGCTCAACGGCTTCCTCGCGAACCACGACCGCATGCTCTGCGTGGGCTGCGGACGCTGCGTGAAAGCCTGCAAGGCCAACATCAACCCGATCGAGGTCCTGAAGTTCTTCGCGCGGAAGGGGGCCGAAGATGTCGAATAACCTCGCTTCCACCGTGCAAGTGAGCCCACTTTCGGAGTACGTGCCCGAGCTGACGGGCGAGCAGATGATCGCTGCCAACCCGTACCGACCGTGGGCGGCGCGCATCACCTCCATCCAGGAGCTCACCGCCACCGAGAAACTGTTCGAAATGCGCATCGTCGACGAGCGCATCCGCCACGCGTTCAAGCACGAGCCCGGCCAGTTCGTCGAAGTGAGCATCTTCGGCGTGGGCGAGGCGCCCATCTCCATCACGAGCTCGCCCACCAAGCAGGGCTTCATCGAGCTGTGCATCCGCAACACGGGCGCCTTTACCGCGCGCCTGCACCAGATGCAGTGCGGCGACATCGTGGGCCTGCGCGGCCCGTACGGCCGCGGATTCCCCGTGGAGCAGATGAAGGGCAGCGACATCCTGCTCGTGGCGGGCGGCATCGGCATCGCACCGCTGCGCTCGCTCATCAACAACATCCACGACGAGCGCTCCGAGTTCGGCAAGGTCACGATCATCTACGGATCGCGCTCGCCGAAGGAGGTCATGTTCCGCGACCAGTTCGAGATGTGGCGTCACCGCAACGACTTCGACCTGCACCTGACGGTCGACTACCCGGACGACTCGTGGGACGGCGAGGTCGGCCTCGTCACGAAGCCGTTCGAGACGCTCGAGATCGACCCGGACAACACGTTCGGCGCGGTGTGCGGACCGCCGGTCATGTACCGATTCGTCATCGACGCCATGCGTCAGAAGGGCGTGAGCTACGACCATATCTACTGCAGCTTCGAGCGTCACATGAAATGCGGCATGGGCAAATGCGGCCATTGCCAGATTGGGCACCAGTACGTCTGCCTGGACGGCCCGGTGTTCAACTACTGGGAAGCCAAGAACATTCAGGGGTCGATGTAAGATGAGCGGACACAACGTTGCCTACGACAGCCCGCGTCCGCCGCGGGTGGTCGTCTTCAGCCTGGCCAGCTGCTTCGGCTGCCAGGTCATGATCACCAACATCGAGTCGCACCTGCTCGAACTGCTCGGGCAGATCGACTTGCAGTACTGGCAGCTCGCCTCGAGCGCGCCGATGCCGGAGGACTACGACGTCGCCGTGATCGAGGGCGCCGTCACCACCGAAGAGTCCGAGGCGCTCGTGCGCAAGATTCGCGCCACGGCCAAGACGGTCATCACGGTGGGCGCGTGCGCCAACACCGCCGGTATCCCCGGCATGGCGGCGGACCACTACTACGAGCGCCCCATCGAGGTCTACGACGAGGTGCCCTCCGCGGCCGGCAACATCATCCAGCCGCGCAGCGTGCCCTCCGTCGTCAACGTGGACGACGCGGTGCTGTGCTGCCCGATCGACCCGCTCGATTTCGTGGCGGTGCTCCAGCGCGCGCTCTACGGCTCGAACCGCATGAACTCCACCAAAACGCTCTGCGGCGACTGCAAGCTCAACGGCACGTCCTGCTTCTACGGCAAGGGCCGCATCTGTCTCGGCATGGTCACGCGCGCGGGCTGCGGTGCGCGCTGCGTGAACCTCGGCCGTCCGTGCAACGGCTGCGCGGGCCTCTCGCCCGACGCCAACCTGGACTCCGCGCGCGAGGCGTGCGAGCGCTACGGCGTGAGCGTGGCCGAGTTCGATAAAGCGCTCGAGATGTTCAACCAGACCAATCCGGCCATCAAGGTGAAAGGGTAGGCTATGGCGAAATCCACGATCAACGTCGACCACGTCGCCCGCGTCGAAGGCCACGGCGACATCCGCTTGGTCATCGCCGACGGCGCGGTCGAGTCCGTCCAGATGCGCGTGGTGGAGCCCGCTCGCCTGTTCGAGAGCATGGTGCGCGGGCGCAGCTACCGCGAGGTCTCCTACGTGGCCTCGCGCATCTGCGGCATCTGCTCGGCCACGCACGTCGTCACCGACCTGAAGGCCGTCGAGGACGCGTTCGGCGTCGAGGTGACCGAGCGCACGAAGGACCTGCGCGAGCTCATGGTCTACGGTTCCTACATCCAGAACCACGCCACGCACTTGTTCGTGTTCGCGGCACCGGACTTCATCGGGCAGGAGAGCGTCTTCCCGCTCGCCGAGACCAACCGCGAACTCTTTGACAAGGCGCTCGGCCTGAAGGCGCTCGGCAACGAGCTGTCCACGAAGGTCGGCGGTCGTCCGGTGCATCCCATCACGGCCGTGGTGGGCGGCTTCACCTCCGAGATCCCGGGGGACGAGTACCTGCGCCTGGCCGATAAGCTGGAGGAGGCCATCCCGTTCGCGCTGCAAACGGTGGACTTGTTCCGCTCGTTCCGCGTGCAGCCGCTTGCCACCGAAGGCGACATGCTGGCCATGGTGGCCGACGACCATTACGCCATCGAGCGTGCGAACACGGCGCGCTTCCTGAAGGCAGGGGAGGACTTCGCCGCCGCGCGCTACGAGGACTTCCTTGAGGAGTACCTGGTGGACCATTCCTCCGCGAAGTTCGCGCGTGTCCGCTCCACGGGCACGCCGTACATGACGGGCGCGCTCGCCCGCGTGAACGCTTCGTGGGACAAACTCTGCCCGCAGGCGAAGGTGGCCGCCGCCAAGGCCGGTCTGCGCCCGCCGGAGCTCAATCCCATGATGAACAACCTGGCGCAGGCGGTGGAGATCGTCGACGCGCTCGAGCGCTGCGCGCAGCTGTGCCGCAAGCTGGCCGAGACCGCCGGCGAGGACACGTCCGAGCCGGTCGAGTTCGAGGTGAGCGCCGGCCGCGGCGTGGGCTTCACGGAGGCCCCGCGCGGCGCCGCCTTCCACGACCTGGAGTTCGACGACGAGGGCAACGTGGTGCACGCGTCCATCCTCACGCCGACGGCGCAGAACGTGGCCAACCTCGAGGGTGACATGCTCCAGCTGGCGAACCTGCTCGTGGACGAGGGCGCTCCTGAGGACGTGGTGAAGCTTGAGGTCGAAAAGCTCGTGCGCGCCTACGACCCGTGCCTGAGCTGCTCAGTCCACTAGGCTGCTCCGTCCGCCTTCGATTCCGAAGAGCGGCATGGCGCCGCATGACGAAACGCTGACGAAAGCCCGCCTTGGTGCGGGCTTTCGCGCGTTTTGGTATGCTTGGTTGGTTACACCGATAAAGGAGCGTTCCTATGGAAAAGAACGACCGCGCTTACTTGAAGCGCTTGCTGGAGACGCCGTCCGTCACGGGCTCCGAGGTCGCCGTCGCCACGCTGGTGCGCGAGCGTTTGGCCGACGTGGCCGACGAGGTCTCCACCGACGTCATGGGCTCCGTTCACGCCACCCTCAAGGGCACGGGCGCGGCGCCGTCCGTCATGCTCGCTGCGCACATGGACGAGATCGGCCTCATGGTCACCTACGTGAGCGACGACGGCTTCCTGAGCGTGTCCGCCGTGGGCGGCGTCGACGCCGCCATCCTGCCGGGCATGCGCGTCGACGTGCACACGGCGAAAGGCCCGTTGCGCGGCGTCGTGGGCCGCAAGCCCATCCACCTGATCGAAGCGGACGAGCGCACGAAGGTCACGCCGCTGTCCGATCTCGTCATCGATTTGGGCCTGCCGGCCAAGAAGGTCAAGAAGCGCGTGCGCATCGGCGACGTCATCACCTTCGGCGTGGGCTTCGAGCGCTTCGGCCGCGGCATGGCCGTCTCGCGCGCGTTCGACGACAAGTGCGGTGTGTGGATTGCCACGCGCGTCATGGAGGAGCTCAAGGCCCAGGGCGGCGCGGAAGGCGATTTCATCGCCGCCGCCACCGTCCAGGAAGAGATCGGCACACGCGGCGCCATCACGACCACGTACGGCGTGAACCCGGACGTGGGCCTTGCCTTCGACGTCACGCACGCCACGGACTACCCGGGCATCTCCAAGACCAAGTACGGCGACATCCGTTGCGGCGGTGGCCCGGTCATCGCGCGCGGTCCGAACATCAACCCGGTCGTCTTCGAGCGCTTGGTCGCCGCCGCCGAGGCGGAGGGCATCTCCTACCAGCTCGAGGCCGAGCCGTCCGTCACGGGCACCGACGCGCGCTCCATCCAGGTCACGCGCGAAGGCAAGGCGTGCGGCCTCGTCTCGGTGCCGCTGCGCTACATGCACACGCCCACCGAGGTCGTGGCGCTGTCTGACCTCGAGGACACGGTGCGCCTGATTGTGCGCTTCGTGCGCGACCTCGACGCCGACGTGAGCTTCGTCCCGGGGATGTAGCGCATGCAGAAACGCGAAGAGAAGACCATCGCGAAGAACAAGCGCGCCCTGCACGAGTACGAGATCCTGGAGACGTACGAGACGGGCATCGTGCTCACGGGCACGGAGGTGCGCTCGCTGCGCGAGAACAACTGCCAGCTGACGGACTGCTTCGCGCTGATCCGCGGTGGCGAGGTGTGGCTGAACAGCCTGCACATCGCCCCGTACTCGCACGGCACGATCGCCAACCACGATCCCGACCGCAAGCGCAAGCTGCTGCTGCACCGCCGGCAGATTCGCACGCTGCAGACCGCAGTGCGGGAGCGCGGCATGGCCATCGTGCCCCTGCGCATGTACTTTTCGAAGAACGGCCTGGTCAAGGTCGAGCTCGCTGTCGCGCGCGGCAAGAAGCTGCACGACAAGCGCCAGGACATGGCGGCACGCGATGCCAAGCGCGAGATCGAGCGCGCGCTGAAGGCGCGCTATCGCTAACGAGGAGAGGGGGATTCCGTGAGCGAGGAGAGAGACGCTGCACGGGCCGAGGTCGAGCGGATGATCCAGCAGATCCGCGATCGACTGGATGACGTCGAGGACAGCTTGGGTTCCTACGAGGGCAGCCTCGAGGGTTACTACGAGCGCCTTGACCGCATCGATGACAGGCTCTACGAGATCGAGGAGGAGTTCGAACGCCCGCTTCCGCCTGAGGGGGAGGACGAAGCGCCGCGCGCCGAGCACGAGGCGCCCGTCGAAGAGGAGAACGAGTACGACCCGCACATCACGCGCGAGGGCGTGCAACAGGCAACGAACGACCTGAACTCCATCTACAAGACTGGCTACGAGACGGTGAGCGAGCTTACTGCCGCCATGAACGACATCAAGCAGGCGTTCGACTTCAAATCGGCCCTCAAGCCGAAGGAGTAGCGTCGAGGCTTCTGAAGACTGGCCTTACGAAGCGCGGGCTCGGAATGCACGCCATTCCGAGCCCGCGTGCGTTCGCGGTCCGTCAAGGTACGGGCGGGGCGTGCATGTCGTGCGTGACGCGTGGCTATGCATGTCGTGCGTGATGGCGTGGATGTGCGTGTCGTGACAAATCCTCGTCGTTTTCGCG
>CASEJD010000077.1 GCA_949288145.1 uncultured Coriobacteriia bacterium | reverse complement strand
GACCACTTCGTCGACTCCCACCTGGCCCGCAATCGCGCGGGCCGTGCGCTCGTTGTCGCCGGTCATCATGACCGTGCGCACGCCCAGATCGCGCAGGGCGCGCACGGCGGCGGCGCTCGTAGGCTTCACGGCGTCGGCGATGGCGACGAACCCGAGCAGCCTACCGTCAGCCGCCACGAACAACGGCGTCTGCCCTTCGTCGGCGCATCGCTCAGCTTGCGCGCGAAGCGCGGCGGGATTCACGCCCAAGTGCTCCATCATTCGCACATTGCCCACGCTCACCTCGCGGCCGTCCACGCGACCGGACACGCCCTCGCCTTCCACTTGCGCGAACGATTCTGCCACGAGCGTAGGTGCGCCCTCAGCGCGTGCGCGCTCGCACACCGCGAGCGCCAACGGGTGCTCAGAGCGCTCTTCCAATGCCGCCGCAAGGCTGAGCATTGCCGACGAGTCCTCCCCTGGCGCGGCGTGCACGGCCACGACCTGAGGCACGCCGGTGGTGACGGTTCCTGTCTTATCGAGGACCACGGTCTTGACCGCGTGCGCGGTCTCAAGGGCTTCAGCGGACTTGATGAGGACGCCGTGCGTCGACCCGCGCCCCATGCCCACCATGACCGCTGTGGGCGTGGCGAGACCAAGCGCGCACGGGCACGATATCACGAGCACCGACACGCCGTGGACGAACGCGGTCTCGAAATCGGCGCCGAGCGCGAGCAGCCATGCAAGGAATGTCACGACGGCGATGCCGATGACAACCGGCACGAACACGCCGGCTATCTTGTCAGCGATCTTCTCGATCGGCGCCTTCGTCGACGTGGCCTCGTCGACCAGCCTCACGATGCCGGCAAGCGCCGTGTCCGCGCCCACCCGGTCTGCGCGCATGGCAATCCACCCCGACCGCACGATCGAGGCACCGGTGACCTGCGCGCCGGGTGCTTTACCGACAGGAATCGACTCACCGGTGATGAGGGACTCGTCGATTGTGGCGTCGCCCTCGAGCACGATGCCGTCGGCAGGAATGCTCTGCCCGGTGCGGACGACAAGAATGTCGCCAACGCGCACCTCCTCGGCAGGCACCTCGCGCTCTTCGGCGCCCTCGCGCCGCACAGCGGTTTTCGGGGCAAGGTCGACGAGCTGCGCAAGCGCGTCGGTGGTCTTGCCCTTTGCGTGCGCCTCGAAATACTTTCCGAGCGTGATCAGCGTCAAGATCATCGCAGCAGAGTCGAAGTACAGGCTCATGGACGCGGCGTGCGCCGTCGCGACGTCGCTCACACCAAGCGCGTACCCCATGCGGTAGATCTCGTAGATGCCGTAGAGCGTCGACGCGGTTGAGCCGAGCGCGATGAGCGAGTCCATGTTCGGAGCACCGCGGAAGAGCGTGGCGAACCCCACGCGGAAGAACTTGAAGTTCACGAACACGATGGGCAGCAGCAACAGGAACTGCGTGAACGCGTACGGAAGGAGCGCCGCGTCACCCACCAAGAACGATGGCTGCGGCCATCCGAACATGCGCCCCATGGATATATAGAACAGCGGGATCATGAACACGAACGAGACGATAAGCCGGAGGCGAACCGAGCGTGCCTCCTTCGCTGCCACGTTCTCAGGACGCGACGCAACAGTGGCGGACGATGTCGACGCGCTGGACGATGAGTCCGTATTGCTCAGACGCGGGAATGCGCCGTAGCCCGCTTTCTCGACCGCGGCGACGATAGCAGCTTGCAGTTCGGGTGCGCCGTCGTACTCCACGTCCATGCTGTTCTTCAATAGGTTGACGGAGCACGCCTGCACCCCGTCAACGCCAGACGTCGCCTTCTCCACGCGCGCCGAGCACGCAGCGCACGTCATGCCCGTCACGTCAAATGTCTGTTTCATTGTGTGCCATCCCCTTCGCGTGCCGCTACGACAACCGCTTGAACAATCCCATGACCTCGTCGACGACCTCGGTGTTGCCACGTTGAATCTGCTCGACGACGCACGTTTGAAGGTGGTTCTGCAGCACGAGGCGCGAGACGCTCTTGACTGCGGCGTCGATCGCCGCAAGCTGGATGAGCACGTCGCCACAGTAGCGGTTGTCGTCGATCATGGCCTTCACGCCGCCCAGCTGCCCGATGATGCGGTTTAACCGCTTTTGCACGTCTGCTTGCAGCTCTACGCTACGCGGCGTCTCCTTATGCCGCGCGCAGCACGCGCACGCCGCGCCCTCCTGCGTCATGCCGCTCACATCCATCGCATCGTCCATTGCGGGGCTCCTTACAATGTCATACCCCCAGGGGGTTCTTCTGCTCGGTAGCGAGTATATGCCCCCAGGGGGTATATGGCAACACGAATCGCGGGGTATTTCTGAAGCTTCCCCACGCCCTGCGGTTCAACTGGTACGATGCACAGACGCACCCAGGGCGCATGCCCGCTGGACCAAAGGAGCACCATGGCCATCAACTATCAGAAGGCGAAGTTCACCGCATCGTACGGCACCTCGGCGCAGCTGCCCGATTCTGTGCGCCCCGAGGTCTCGTTCGTCGGACGCTCCAACGTGGGCAAAAGCTCCATCATGAACAAGATCTTCGGCAGGAAGAACCTCGTGAAGGTCTCCTCGACGCCGGGCAAGACGCGCTCCATCAACTTCTTCGAGTGCGACTGGATCGATTTCGTCGACCTGCCGGGCTATGGGTACGCGAAGGTCGCCAAGACCGAGAAAGACCGCTGGGCCGAGCTCATGGGCGTCTACTTCGGCGACGAGCGCCGTTTCGCCCTCGTCGTGTCCCTCATCGACATCCGCCATCCGGCGTCCGCGCTCGACGAGCAGATGATCGCGTACCTCAAGCGCTTCGACTTTCCGTTCATCGTCGCGTTCACAAAGGCCGACAAGCTCGGCCGCAATGCGCTGAACAAGCAGATGGCCGCTCTGCGCAAGCAGCTTGATATCCCCGCCGACCGCACGGTCCTCACGTCCTCGCTCAAGGGCACGGGCATTCCCGAGCTCCGCAAGATGATTGAAGAGGCGGCGCGAATCGAGGTCGAAGCCACCAAGGCTGCGCGCGCAGAAGCCGCTGCGAACGAGGACGAGGGGCTCTAGCCCACAACGATGCAGACTCAAGAGCACGAAGGGCCCGGCATGCCGGGCCCTTCTTCGTTTCAGGCGAAAATAGTCGCGCTAGAATCCGCACAAGGTGAGCGCAAGGCCCACGAGCACGCCGCACGCCCAAAGCGCCGCGGCGATGGCGAAATTACGCGCCATGGGACGGCTCGTGCGGAACAAGACGAGCAAGCCCACGCCAGCGCTCACGAGCAGGCCGGCCATCATGGCTCCAAGGCCCAGGGCGCCTTCAAGGTACAACTGCGTGATCGTGACCGATGCCGCACAGTTAGGGATGAGGCCCACGATGGACGCCGCGATGACGGAGAGTAGCGGGCTAGCCGCCATGAACTGGGCGAGCGCGTCCTCGCCCACCGCGTCAATAACGATCTCGAGCGCGAACGAAACCAGTAAGATGAAGAGCGTCACCTGCAGCGTGTGGCGAATTGCGGAGCCAAGGACCGAATGCTGCTCGTCGCACGCGCAGTGCTCTTGCTCGCACAACTCGTGGATGTGCAGCTTGTGGTCGCCGTCGCGATGGAGATGACGCAGAACGAAGTCCACGGCGAGGCCCGCCACCATGGCGATCGCGAGCTTCGCCAAGAGCACGCCCGCCATGAACTCGACCGGCACCTGCTCGGCGATGAAGATGGGAACCATCTCGTCGGACGTGGACAGGAAGACGGCAAGGAGCGTGCCGACCGTGATAACGCGGCCTGCGTACAGCGTGGACGCTGCAGCAGAGAATCCGCACTGCGGCACGACGCCGAGCACCGCGCCGACGATCGGCCCGGCCTTGCCCGCCTTCTGCACCGCCGCCTCTGCTTTATCCCCCGCCTTGTGCTCAATGGCCTCCATGGCCAGGTACGTCACGAACAGGAAGGGGACGAGACGCAGCGTGTCCCAAAAGGCGTGCTCGAGCGCGTGCATCACCAGGTGCGTGACCTCTTCCATGTGGATTGACCCCTCGCTTTCAAATAGCCGGCGACGACGAGAAAGCCGTCCGGCTCAAAATACGTGTGTATATCAGTGTTTGCGTGCGCTCCGTGCGAGCGAACCGCCATTGTAGGCATTCAGCTCGCACCACTGTCAACCTGAGCTGACTTTTGCACAATATCTGCGAACGCTGCCGGGTCGTCGAGCATGCAGAAATGACCGCAGCCCGGAAGCACGTCGAGCGGCATTCCGACAGATTTCGCCCATGCATGCATATGGCGCGGAATCTTGTTGAGCTTGTCGCGCTGGCCGCACACGAGCGCCGTCAGACGCGGAACGCTGAGCGGCGCTTCCAGCCGCTCAAGGTACCGCGCGAGCTCTCCGTCTGCGATGGAGAACAAACCCAACAACGCGTGCCCGTCCACGACATCGAGCACTTCGCGCAAACGCTCGCGCCCGGCTTTCGTGGCAGCGAGCTCCTTCGACATAACGGTGGCGATGGAATGCACCGAGCGCTCTTCGTAGACGAGCAGCGCACCCGCCGAGCGCTTCAGCGCGAACAGCTCCAACTTCGAGTACACGCCCGCACGAACGGGAGCCGCGTCGGCGATGACGAGGGAGCGCACCAACTCCGGGCTGCGCGCGGCGAGCACCTGCGCGACCACACCGCCCGTGGAATGCCCGACGACGCATGCGGGAGCGTCCAGCTCCGTTCGCACGATCTCGGCCACGTGGTCCGCCGCGCGGTCGTACAGAAACCCCTCGTACGGGCGCGAGGCCCCATGGCACGGAAGGTCGACCATCAGGACGGTCGGTCCAGCCCCGAGCGCTTCGACGACGCCGTCCCACTGGGTGGAGTTCGCCGCGCGCCCGTGCAAGAGCACGATGGGCACGCCTGCCTGCAATCCTGGGCGCATTCGGTACGCGACGGCACCGTACGGGGTCTCCAACCGACCTTGACGCTCGTCTTCCACGCCGACCTCCCTTTCGTTCGATCACTCAACTATAGAGCAAGAACCCTGAAGGCGCATGGTCGGCTGCCTCGCACACAAGGACGCCATGTGGGAACTCCACGCCCAGGAAGAGGCGGTGACGCCGCATGTCCCGCGATATCGCGGTGCGGGCTACCCTACCCTGCCGTCGGACCCTCCACGTGCTCGCGCATGTAATCAAGAATCTCCTGGCGCGAATGGAGCCCCGTCTTGGCATAAATCCGCGTGATGTGCGTGTGCGCCGTGGTCGTGGAGATGTGCAGGCGCTCCGCGACGCGCTTCTGCGTCATGCCCGACGCGTACAGCGAGAGGACCTCGACCTCGCGGTCGGACAGCAAAAACTGCTTGCCCATGACCTCGGCGTTATGGCTCAGGAGCGCCTCGCGCACTTCGCCAATGCCCGCCGCGTCGTCAAGGCCGAGCAATCGCTCGAACGCGCTGCCCTTCCCCTGTTGCTCGTCCAGCGAGCCAAGGGCGGAGATTGCCTGCTCGCGGGCAGACGCCCCTTCCGTCGACGCCGCGTCTGCATGACGGACGGCGTCCGAGGACGCGGAGGAAGCTATGATGCCCGCATCCTCAGCGGCTTTCGAAAGCTCCTCGTTCTCCGCGAGCGCTCGCGAAACACGGCCGCGGCACAGCTCGCGCTCTTCCATGCGCGCGGAGAACACCGCCACGTCAGTGAGCTTCACGAAGGTGAACTGCGTCGACACGAGCAGCGCCAGGCTGACGATCGTTCCTGCCAAGTGGCTGTCGGCGCTGTAGCCCATGCCGATAGAGAATGGCACGAAGCGACCGACCGAGCGTGCCGCCATCCACAGGCACCACACCACGATGCCGTAATAGAACGGATCGCGCTTGCCGTAGGTCATGAACGCGATGATGATGTGCCACACGAAGGCAGACATGACGGAGTTGAGCGCGCTGACGAGAGCGGCGCCGTACTCCAGATGGCCATGGAACATGCAATACAACACGAGCGAGCAGGCCGCGAGCAGCTCCATGACGATCCACATGCCGACCGACATAGCGCTCGACTTTCCCCGGAGCACCGCCGCGAGCAAGCCGATGAATATGCCCTCCGTGAGCACGAGCGCGAGCACGCGCGCGGTAGGCGTGAGCGCCACCGGGTCGCCCGAAGGGTACCCGCGCAAGAACCCGACGACGAGCGCGAGCGCCGCGATGCCGGCAGCGCTCGCCGCAAGGAAGCGCGGCGTGGCGACGCCTTGCTGCACGAACGCGAAGTGATCGCGCGTGGAGGGCGCGACATCGATTTGGTACGCGCGCGGGCGCGTGCGGGCCCAGCGGGCACAGGGAATCTGGCACAGAGCGAACAGCGACGAGACAACGCTTCGCGCCAACGGGTCGGGCACGAACGAGATTACGAACACGACGAGCTCGCTGCCGATGAGCGACGCCAATATCATGACCGCGCCGGACGCCATGCTGGCGCCTCGCATGCGCCTGAGCCAGTACAGCGTGCACACGGTCGCCGCGAACGACACGACGCACAAAAGCCCGAAGCGCACTGACGGCGAGAACACGCCAGCGAGCACCGTGGCCACCATGGCGACGATAGCGAGCGCGTGCACGAGCACCGCCGCCAGCAGCACGCGGTTCACAAGTCGTTTGCGGAACACGAACCCCGTCCGGAACATGACGATGCCCACAAGCGCGAACAGAACGAGCGAGACCACGTTCGGGCCGTCGGTGTAGACGCCGCGGTCGGTCCCCATATA
Organism: uncultured Coriobacteriia bacterium; assembly: GCA_949288145.1. Lineage (GTDB taxonomy): Bacteria > Actinomycetota > Coriobacteriia > Coriobacteriales > Eggerthellaceae > Aveggerthella. The sequence goes on along the minus strand of CASEJD010000077.1, from coordinate 9,305 downwards.
CAGGCCGCCGAGCGTGAACGCGGCGCCGATGCGCATGCACGCGAAACCGAGAATGCACGGAAGCAGGGGCGCGTACACGCGCGCCCAGAACATGAACCCCGCGTCCGAGGACGGGCGCTCGGCGCGCTCGCTCGTCGTGGACATGGCACCCCCTCCTTCGCGCCGCCCACACGCACGGCAGCGGTCATCCCCTTTTGATAGACAGCGCTCGGCCATCCCCAGAGCCAGTGCCCGCGCACGCAGGCGAGCTGACGGCGAACACGGCATCGTACGCCTGTCGCCTACTGCGACCGATGCTATCACACCTTGCGCTTCCCTTCCGCACGCTGCGTGTCATCTCTTTCAGCGTACAGCGTCTGACCAGGCATGACGTGTACATCGCTGACGCGTTCAATCGAAAGTTCGGCTCCAAGAGAGGACGCGCCCGGCCGGCGGGCGGCTAAGGTGAAGACGTCAGATCAAGCACGATCGATCGAGAGCGCAAGCGGGAACACCCCCAGCGCGCCGACAGGAAGGATGGCCGCCATGACCGCACATGACGCGCAGGTGTTCTTCACGATCTCGAGCTGCTTCGGACCGGCGAGCGAAGACGACTGGAAGGCGTGCGCTTCCAACGCCGCATGGTCCGAGTTCTTGACGGCAACCCGTCGACTTCTCCAGGACGAGCGCCCCTTAAGCGCCGCTTTGGCGCCAATCGCGCACGCGCGCACGTCCGAACCGTTCGGCGAGTTCCTTTCTGACGACGAGGTGCGCGCCCTCTACGCACCACCCTCCTTTAAGGAAAAGCAAGCGTTCGCCGCGCGCCATTTCACGGGCGGCCTGCCGACTTCTGCCGTGCCCGTTGAGTCCCTCTACGTGAAATGGAGCGACCGCGCAAACGCCGCGCCCTTCGCCCAGCGCGAAGGCCTCTACCGCAGCGACGTTGCCCTCTACATGGACGACCTGCTCGCAGCGCTCGGGTTCGAGCTGCCTGACGTGCTGGTCGCCACTCCCGACCACCTGGCCGTCGAGTGCGCCGTCGTTGCAGCGCTGCTCGAGGACGGCTCGAACGATCACGCGCGGTCGTTCTTGATCGAACGCACCGCGTGGCTCGAAACGTACCGCGCGCGCCTGCGCCGCATTGGCGACGACGCGCTGTTCTACCTCGCGCTCGTCGACGTCCTGCTCGGCGTGCGCGCCATGCAGCTTGCCTGCACATCCGTTAGCGACGACGAGCACGCGGCATAGCCGCCGCTCGACGCCAGAGGCCGAGCAAGGCCGCAATCGTTGGAGAGAGACAAGGAAGAAGGGGGAGGTTATGTCAGAGCACGCCATCACCAGGCGCGGGTTCCTCGCGCGCAGCGCCATCGGGGCCGCCGCCGTGGCGGGAGCCGGCTACGTCGGCTTCGAAGCCTGGAAGCAAGCGCACGCCGACGAGCCGGGAGAGCTGAAGAAGGCCGGCCACTCGCTGTGCAATTCCTGCTCGTCAAAGTGCGGGTTCACCGCCTACACGCGAGACGGGCGCCTGGCCACCATGATCGGCGACGCCGACCATCCGTACTGCGACGGCACGTTGTGCGCGCGCGGCTACGGCTACGCCTCTATCGCGTACTCGGAGGACCGCTTGACGGACCCGTTGAAGAAACAGGGCGACGGCACGTTCGCCGCCATCGATTGGGACACGGCGTACGCTGAAATCGCCGAGAAGGTCCAAAAGATCATCGACGAGGACGGCCCGCAGGCCCTCGTCATGATCCAGGACCCGCGCCCGTCGGGCAGCTTCTACACCGCGCGCTTCATGCAAGCGCTCGGTTCAGCCAACACCTACACGCACGGCGTCGCGTGCAACATGTCGAAGGTATCGGGCATGACTCAGGCCATTGGCGCAGGCGACTTCACCTCCGACGTGGAGAACGCCAAGATGGTCATGTTCATCGGCCGCTCCTACGCCGACGGCATCCGCCCTGCCTCGCTGCACGCGATGCAGAAGGGTTACCAGAAGGGCGCGAAGTTCGTCATGGTGGACCCGCGCTACAACAACTCCATGCACTTCTGCACCGAGTGGGTGCCTATCCGCCCCGGTACCGACCTGGCGCTGATCCTGGCAATGGCGCACGTGCTCATCACCGAGGGCACCTACGACGCGGAGTACATCGCCGCCAACACCGTGGGCTTCGAGGACTGGGCCGCGCGCGTTGAAAGCTGCACGCCCGAGTGGGCTGAGGAGATCACCGGCGTCCCCGCGGAGACCATCGAGCGCTTGGCGCACGAGATGTGGGAGGCTGCGCCGCAGTCGTCCATCGAGCAGGGTTGGCGTGCCGCCACGGGCTGCGCGCACCAGAACTCCGGCGAGACCGCCCGCGCGCTCTGCCTGTTCAACACGCTGCTCGGCTGCTGGGGCCTCGAGGGCGGCGCCTACACCCCGCCAAGCCAGTCGGCCGGCAAGCTCACGGACCCGAAGTTCGCCGCCCCCGCCAAGCCTGAGGCGAAGATCATCGGCGCAGCTGAGTACCCGCTGTCCGCTTCGAGCATGGGCGTTTCCACCTACGCGCTCTCCCAGATTCCTGAGGGCGCGGTCAAGGGCGTCTTCTTCTACCAGTCCAACTGCGTGGCCGGTTACTCGAATCCGGTGCAGCTTGCCGAGTTCGTGGAGGCCGCCGAGCTGTCCGTCGCCATCGACGTGCAGATGACCGAGACCTGCCAGGCCTGCCAGTACGTGCTGCCTGACACCTGCTACCTCGAGCGCACCGAGGTGCCCGAGTTCGTGGGCGGCAAGGTGCCCGTGGTCTCCCTGCGCGACCAGGTCATCGAGAAGGTCCACCCGAACACCCGACCGGTCGACCAGATCTTCACCGAGCTGGCGGAAGCGTGCGGCGTGGGCCAATACTTCCAGTTCACCGTGGAAGAGCTGGGCGACGCGCAGCTGCAGACCTTGGGCCTGTCCCTTGAGCAGCTTCGCGAGCAAGGCACCATCACCTTCCCGGAGAAGGCGCTCAAATACGCGCCGAAGACCACGTGGGGCACCGCCGACAAGAAGGTCCACTTCACGAGCGAGGCCTGCGAGAAGGCCGGCTTCCCGGCGTCCCCGGGCTGGCTCGAGCCGCAGGTCATGCCGGGTGACGGCCAGTTCCGCCTCATCGGTGGCAAGCAGACCATCCACACGCACACCCAGACCGCCAACATCCCGAACCTCATGGAGATCACCAAGAAGTACGGCCTGGAGCGCATCTGGATGAACGCCCAGGTGGCCGAAGAGATGGGCATCCAGGACGGCGACGAGGTGGAGGTCTCCTCCGAGACGTACACCGGCACCACGCGCGTTCATGTGACGAACCGCATCGAGCCCACGTCCATCTACCTTCCGAGCCACTACGGCTGCTCCGTCCCCGAGCAGCGCACCGCCTACCAAGTGGGCCTGCGCCAGATGGACTTCGTCCCGTTCCACATCGAACCGGGCTACGGCGGCACCATGTCGCAGGAAACGCTCGTGACGGTGAAGAAAGTAGGTGCATAAGCCATGACGCGCTATGGAATGCTCATCAACACGCGGGAGTGCATCGGCTGCTACGCCTGCCGCACCGCCTGCCAGCGCCAGAACGGGCTTGAAGCCGATATCGACTTCATCCGCTACGAGGAAATCGAGACCGGCACCTTCCCGGTCGTAGGCCTGGAGTGCGTGCCGATCCAGTGCATGCACTGCGAGGACGCGCCCTGCGCGAAGGTCTGCCCCACCGGCGCCACGTACGTCACCGATGACGGCATCGTGCGCGTGCACGAGGAGCGCTGCATCGGCTGCAAGTACTGCATGGCCGCCTGCCCTTACCAGGTCCGCGTGCACAACCCGCGCACGGGCGTGGTCGACAAGTGCCGTTTCTGCACCGTCGAGGCGTCGGAGGACAACCCCATGTGCTCCTGCGTCGAGGCGTGCGTAACCGGATGCCGCATCTTCGGCGACCTGGACGACCCCGAAAGCGACGTTTCCCGCGCCATCGTCGAGTTGAACGCCCAACCGATCATGGGCGACCTGACGAAGGCCAAGATCTTCTACGTGAGGTGATGAGAGATGACGTTCGAACCTATCTGGAATTCCCTCATCGCGTGGTACCTCTTCCTGGCCGGCCTGGGCGCGGGCGCGTACATCACGAGCTCGTTTCTGGCCTGGCGCCATCCGGACGCCACCGCGATGCGCAAGACCGGCCACCTGATCGCCCCGATTGCCGTGGCCATCGGCCTCGTGCTCCTCATGTTCGACGCCGAGGCGGGCCTGCACAACCCGCTGCGCTTCTTCTACCTGCTGACCAACGTCGGCTCCGTCATGATGTGGGGCGTCGTGTTCCTGAGCGTGTTCATGGTCGTCTCCGTCGTCACGGTGGTGCTCGACTTCATGAAGCGCCCGGTGCCGAACTGGCTGGCCATCGTGGGCGTCGTCCTCGCACTGTGCGTGGGCGCCTACACCGGCGCGCTGCTCGGCGTATGCCAGACCTTCCCACTGTGGAACAACGCGCTGCTGCCCGTGCTCTTCGTGGTCTCCGCCATCTCGTCCGGCGCCGCGTGCGTGCTCTTCGCCGCCGTGTTCCGCCATGCCGACGAGTTCAACCGCGTGGGCGTGCTCAAGAAGTTCCACTTCTGCCTGCCCATCATCGAGCTTCTGCTCGTCGCGTCGCTGTGCTTCATCACCGCGCAGACGAACCCGGCCGGCGCCGCGTCCGTGGCGGCCATGATCTCCGGCGACTGGGCGATCGCGTTCTGGCTGGGCCTTGTGGTCGTGGGCCTGCTGCTGCCGACCGCGCTTGAGATCCGCCTGCTGTTCTTCAGCTCCAAGGAGTTCGAGGAGTCCCGTCCGGCGCACTATATCAGCGCGTTCTCCGACCTCGGCGTCATGGTGGGCGGTTTCCTGCTCCGCCTGATCGTCGTGATGGCGGCCGTCCCGCTGACCGTGGCGATGCCGCTGCTGTAACCGTCGTCGTACGGGCCGCGCAAGCGCACGGCCCGCCGGCACGATCGGAGGCACGGCGCCTCCTTCATCCCCCCTCCCTCCATTGCGCCGTGCCACCCCTCCTGAGAGCCCGCCTGCTTGGCGGGCTCTCTGCCGTCCAGCACGCCTGCATGCCGCCAGCGGCCCTGTACGCTGGCGGTCGTGTCAAGGCATTCCCCCGCATGATGCCGGTATAATGGCCACGACGAACGAACGCACGAGGAGGAGCCATGGACATCACCACTTCGATCGAGGACGGAATCGCGCACGTCACGTTGGCGGGATCCTTGAACACGAACACCGCCACGGACCTGGAACAGGCGCTCGAGCCCCTGTTCGCTGACGCCAGCCGCATCGTCTTCGACTTCACGGACCTGGAGTACATCTCCTCCGCCGGCTTGCGCGTGCTCATGGTGGCCTACAAGCAGCTGGGCGACATCGAGGTCTCCGGAGCGAGCGAGGAAGTGCGCGAGGTCTTCGACATCACCGGCTTCTCCGACCTGTTCTCCGTCCGATGAACCGGACGGCACGCGCGGCGGAAGCCGTGCAACGCTTCGCGGCCGCTCGCCCGCGCGCCTACGCGACCGCGGCGTTTTTCGGCAGCGCGCTGCTCTACTTCATCGTGCTCGAGGCGTTCTTGAACGTCGACGTGCTCAACGGCGAGACGCAGGTGCGCCCCGCGTCCGGCATGAGCCCGGTCCTCGGCCTATTTTTCGGCTGGCCGGGCATCTTCGGGTGCGCCATCGCGAACACCATCTCGGACGTCATCCACGAGACGACGAACCCAGCGCAGCTTGCGATCTACACGTGCATTCAAATCGTGTACAACGCGGTGCCCTACGTGATCTGGTACGCGGCTCGCCGTCGAAGCGAGTTCCCGTACCCGCGCCTTGACACGGTCGCGAAAATCGGCGCCTACCTGGTGCTCTCCGTGATCGACGCGCTCGTCATCACGGCGCTGCTCATGCCGCTTGAAGAGGACGTCATGCAGGCGCTCAACATCCATGCGGTGCGCGCGCTCAACAACGCCATCTTCCTCGTGTACGTGGGCATGCCGTTACTCGTGGTGTTGGAGCGCTCGCCGCTTATGCCGCTCGCCTTCCGCAGCGTCATGGAGCGCGCTCCCTACGACCATCGCCCGCGCATGAACCTCACGCAGCGCCTGCTCGTGGGCACCACGTTCCTTTTCGTCATCGTGCTCGCGGTGTTCATCTTCGCCGGGTACAGCAGCTACTTCGTGGACGGCTCCATCTCCACGCCGCAGGACCTTGCCGAGATTATCTCGAGCATCTACATCATGACCTCCATCAGCACCGTGTGCCTGTACGTTCCTATCATCGTGATCCTCAGGCACCTCGAGACGCACTATACCCGTCCCCTTGAAGTGCTGACGGACGCCTCGCGCGAGTTCGTGGCGCAGGTCGCGCGCTCCCAAGAGACGGGCACGCCAATCAGCGCCACCCAGCTCGACGACAAGGGCCTGAAGCTCAAGCACGAGATGGCGGACCTCTTCTCCGCCACCGACGCCATGCGCGCCGACATCGTGCGCTACGTCGAGGAGTTGGGTGCCGTCATGGCAGAGCGCGAGCGAACCGCGGCAGAGCTCGACATCGCTGCGCGCATTCAGAACGGCGCGGTCCCGCACGATTTCGCGTCGTTCGTGGAGCGCTACAACCTGGACGTCGCCGCCGTGCTCGACCCCGCGCGCGAGGTGGGCGGCGACTTCTACGACGTGTTCGACGCCGGCGAGCACCGCGTAGGCTTCGTCATCGCCGACGTTTCGGGCAAGGGCGTGCCCGCGGCGCTGTTCATGATGCGCGCGCTCGCGGAAATCAAGGAGCAGATGCTCGCGAACGAGGATGTCGGCGCCGCGTTCACAGCGGCGAACCAGCGCCTCTGCGAGCATAACGACGCCATGCTCTTCGTGACGGCGTTCGCGTGCGTGCTCGACGTTTCCACCGGCCAGCTCACCTACGCCAACGCCGGCCACAACCCGCCGTGGCTGCGCCACGCGACGTCGCACCAGTGGTTACCGTGCAGGCCTGGCCTGGTCATGGGCGCGCTCGACGTGGCCACCTACCGCAGCGCCGCAATCGAGCTGCAACCGGGCGACGGCCTGTTCCTCTACACCGATGGCGTGACCGAGGCCATGGACTGCAACGAGCGCCTGTTCGGCAACGACCGCCTGGAGGACGCGCTGTTCGAGGTCTCGGGCACCGGAGCTGCCGGCGCCGTCGAGCACGTTCGCGCTCGCGTCGACGAGTTCGCTGCCGACGCCCCGCAAGCCGACGACATCACCATGCTCTCCTTCGTATGGAGCCTGCCCGTGCGCTCGCTCGCGCTCCCGCCGGACGACCGGGCGCTCGACGATTTGTTCGCGTTCCTTGACGACGTGTGCGCGGAAGCCGGCTGCTCCAAGCGCGCGCAGTTCACGATGCGCCTCGTGCTCGAAGAGCTGTTCGTCAACGTGGCGCACTACGGGTTCCCCGAGGGCCACCCGCGTCGCTCGGTGCACGTGGAGACCGCCGTCGAAGCGAACGCCGGGTGCGTGCACGTGAGCCTCTCCGACGAGGGCATCCCGTACGACCCGCTGTCGTACGAACCTGAGAAGGTGGAGGCCGGCAAGGACAACAAGATCGGCGGCCTGGGCATCCTCCTGTCGAAGGAGATGACCGAGCGCATGGCGTACGAGCGCGCTGACGGCAAGAACGTCGTGCACCTCGTCTTCAAGATCGAGGCGTGATCGGAAATCTCTTCAATATCGAAGCGTGCGGCGCGATCGCTGTTTCGCGCCTTATGACGATGGCGCTCGCGTCCCTCATGCTTCCTTTGCTGGGATACAATAGCGACCGCTGTGTCGAAACCAAGGAGCGAACGGAGGCGCCGTGGAGATCATCGTTGCCATGCTGGCGGGCTGCGTCATTGGCGCGACAGTGTTTCCCGCCCGCCTGAGCAGGCTGAACTCCATATTACAGACGGTCGCCACAACGCTCCTCATCTTCAGCATGGGTGTCATGCTGGGCTCGCGCGAAGAATTCCTGGCGGAGCTCGGCTCCGTGGGCGTGGCGAGCGCTGCATTCTGCCTGCTGCCCACCGCGCTTTCCACCGTCCTTGTCTACGCGCTCACGCGCGCAGTGTTCGGCGATCAGGCAGGCGTCCGTCAGAACGTGGCCGAGCGAGCCCGCGACGCCAGCACAAGCGACCGCGAGAGCGGACACAAGTCGAACGGAGAGATGACGCTCGTCGCGTGCGCGGTTGGCGCGCTCGCTTTCGGCACGTGCTACGGGCTCTCCCCCATCGCGCTCGCACCGGCGGACTGGCTGGCGCACAGCTCTGATGCCATCCTCTATGCCCTCATGTTCTTCGTGGGCATCACGGTGGGACAGTCGAAGGGGATCATCGAGAAGATCAGGCGCTACCACGTGAAAGCGCTCGTCATCCCCGCGGGCATCACCGTCGGCTCGCTGGCGGGCGGTCTAGTGGCGAGCCTGCTCTGCAGCATGAACCCCGCCGTGGGCTGCGCCATCGGCGGGGGCATGGGATGGTACAGCCTGACGGGCGTCGTGCTCTCGGACCTCGCGGGCGCCCAGGCAGGCTCCATCGCGTTCTTGTCGAACCTCTTGCGCGAGCTCGTCTCGTTCTTCAGCATTCCCTGGATTGCCCGACGGCTGAACTACCTGACCTGCATCGCCCCTGCAGGCGCCACGAGCGAGGACACGACGCTGCCCATGCTGGTGAAATGCACGAACGAAGAGACCGTCGTGCTGGCGGTAGTGAACGGCGTCGTGTGCTCAGCGCTCGTGCCGGTGCTCGTCGGTTTGCTGCAGCCGCTGTTCTAGGCAGACTACCGCCGTTCGCACGGAATCACACGGCGCGCTTCTTCTTCGGCATTGCGTGGATGGAGCCCAGGCCGAACGCCTCGAACGCCTCCCCGACGCCTTCCTCGAACGTGGGGTGCGCACGGATAACGCGGTCCATCTCGTCGACCGTCAGACCGTTCGCCACGGCCACGGCGAGCTCTCCCACGATGTCCGTCGCACGGCCGCACAAAAGCTGCGCCCCCACGACGCGGCCCTCGCCCTCGGTAGCGACCACCTTCACGAAGCCGCGGTCCATGCCGGCAATCACGGTCTTGGCGTTGCCCGTCATGAGGGCTTTCGCCGTAGTGATCTGCAAGCCGGCCTCTTTCGCCTCCGTCTCGGACATGCCCACACTCGCGATCTCCGGCTCGGTGTAGACGCACGAAGGAACGCACGACAGGTCGATCTCGCACGGCGCCCCCGCGATATCGCACACGGCGACGGTGCCCTGCGCGGACGCGGCGTGCGCGAGCTGCGGACCGCCCGCGGCG
>CASEJD010000076.1 GCA_949288145.1 uncultured Coriobacteriia bacterium | reverse complement strand
GCGCAGGCCGCGCGCTTGGCCGGGCTGCCGCTTCTGGCGGTCACGGCGCCACGGCGCTTGGCGGGCTCCTTCGGGCAGCCTGCCTGGCAGGACGCCGCCAGCGAGACTGAATACGGTATCTACCCTGTGGACGTGCGCGTGCGCACGCCCTGGGATCAAGCGTAAGAAAGGGGAGGCCATGCCACGGATCATCGTCGATGATACGTACTGCAAGGGCTGCGGACTGTGTGTGGACGCTTGCCCCCAGGACATCATCGAGCTTGACCACGACACCATCACCGCGAAGGGCTATCACCCGGCGAAGCTGGTGGACGAGGAGAAGTGCACGGGCTGCACGTCCTGCGCGACCATGTGCCCGGACGCAGCGATAACGGTTGAGAGGTAACTATGAGCGAGAAAGTCTTGATGAAAGGCAACGAGGCGCTCGCGGAATCCGCCATCCGCGCCGGTTGCCGGTTCTTCTTCGGGTATCCCATCACGCCCCAGACGGAGCTTGCGGCGTACATGTCCAAGCGTATGCCGAAAGAGGGCGGCACCTACCTGCAGGCTGAGAGCGAGATTGCGGCCATCAACATGGTCTACGGCGCGTCCGCCGCGGGCGCTCGCGTCATGACGTCCTCCTCCAGCCCGGGCATCTCGCTGAAGACGGAGGGCATCTCCTACATGATCGGCGCCGACTTGCCGGGCGTCATCATCAACGTCCAGCGCGGCGGCCCAGGCCTCGGCGGCATCCAGCCTTCGCAGTCCGACTATTGGCAGGCCACCCGCGCGCTCGGCCACGGCGACGGCCAGATCATCGTGCTCGCGCCGTCCACCGTGCAGGAGATGGCGGACCTCGCCTACGGCGCGTTCGACCTGGCGGATACGTACCGCACGCCGGTCATGATCCTGGCCGACGGCATGCTCGGCCAGATGATGGAGCCCGTCGTGCTGCCCGAGCGCCGCGACGAGCTGCCGGAGAAGCCCTGGGCCACCACCGGCCACAAGGGCCAGCGCCCGCACAACGTGGTGAACTCGCTGTACCTCACGGCCGACGCCCTGGAGAAGCTCAACGTCGAGCGCTTCGAGCGCTATGAGGTCATCAAGCGCGAAGAGCAGCGCGCCGAGTGCGTTATGACCGAGGACGCCGACATCGTGCTCGTCGCCTTCGGCGCCTCCGCCCGCATCGCCCGCAGCGCCGTGGTCCATGCCCGCGAGAAGGGCATCAAGGCCGGCCTGATCCGCCCGATCACGCTGTGGCCGTTCCCGACGGACGCCATCGAGGCCACCATCGGCACCGCGAAGGCGTACCTGTCCGTCGAGATGAACATGGGTCAGATGGTCGACGACGTGCGCCTGGTCGTGAACGGCCGCAAGCCGGTCGAGTTCTACGGCCGCACGGGCGGCGTCATCCCGACGCCCGCCGAGGTGCTGGCCAAGATCGAAGAGATGAACGCGAAGGGAGGGGAGTAAGCCATGGCGGAAGAGCGCAAGATCGTCTACCAGCGCCCGCACGCGCTGCTGCCCGTGAACACGAACTACTGCCCCGGCTGCCCGCACGGCATCGTCGTGCGCACGGTGGCCGAGGTGCTTGACGAGCTGGGCATCGAAGGCACCACGGTCGGCGTGGCCCCCGTGGGCTGCGCGGTCATGGCCTACGACTTCTTCGGCTGCGACATGATCGAGGCCGCGCACGGCCGCGCTCCGGCGGTCGCCACCGGCTGCAAGCGCGCCAACCCGGACAACATCGTCTTCGCCTACCAGGGCGACGGCGACCTGGCCAGCATCGGCATGGCGGAGACCATCCACGCTGCCACGCGTGGCGAGAACATCACCGTCATCTTCATCAACAATGCCATCTACGGCATGACCGGCGGCCAGATGGCCCCCACGAGCCTGCCGAACCAGGTCACGCAGACCTCGCCGTACGGCCGCGACGTCGCCACCGCGGGCTACCCGATCCGCGTGTGCGAGCTGCTCTCCACGCTGGACGGCGTGGCGCTCGCCCAGCGCGTGACGGTGGACACGCCGAAGAACGTGCGCGCCGCCAAGCGCGCCATCAAGAAGGCGTTCCAGTACCAGATGGACGGCGTGGGCTACTCCATCATCGAGGTCGTCTCCACGTGCCCGACCAACTGGGGCCTCACACCGCAGGAGGCGTTCTCCTGGATGCGCGAGAACATGCTGCCGTACTACCCGCTCGGCGTCTTCCGCGACGTGCTGGCCGAAGGCCACGAGAGCGTGGCAGAGGCCGCCATCGAGCGCGCCAAGGACTGCCCGATCGTGACGGAAGGGGGCAAATAATGGCTGCGACCCACAACATCGTGCTGGCAGGCTTCGGCGGCCAGGGCATCCTGTTCGCCGGCAAGGTCATCGCGAGCGCCGGCCTGATCGAAGGCCGTGAGCTCTCGTGGCTGCCCTCCTACGGCCCCGAGATGCGCGGCGGCACCGCGAACTGCAGCGTCGTGCTCTCCGACGAGCCGGTCGGCAGCCCGCTCGTCACGGCGCCCGACGCGCTCGTCGTGATGAACCAGCCGTCGTTCGACAAGTTCCGCGACACGGTGGTGGAAGGCGGCGTGGTCGTCGCCGACTCCACGCTCGTGCCGAACACCTCGGAGATCCCGGGCGCGAAGCTGTGCTGCATCCCGGCCACCCAGCTGGCCGAGGAGGCGGGCCTGAAGGGCCTCGCGAACATCATCTGCGTGGGCAAGCTCTTCGCCGAAGTGGGCTTCTGCGACCGCGAGACGCTCTTCGCCGCCATCGACAAGTGCGTCCCGCCGAAGAAGGCCGCCATGATCGAGAAGAACAAGCAGGCACTCGAGATCGGCATGAACGCTTAGTGTCTTTCTGAAAGCACTCGCGAGCCTGGGGCACGCAGGGCATTACGCCGTGCTCAAACAGTCCTGGGCTCGCGCAAACGCGCCACTGGCGCGTTTGGCTCGTGCGGAACTGCGCGCGGTCGCAATGCCCTGCGCGCCCCGGGCTTCGAACGGATTTCGCGAAGCTCGGCGTCTATGGTCGCACGAGTGAATGTTTTCGGGGATGGTCACATCGTGCACGCGAGCTGTTGGGCGGGGTGTTGCGACCGCGCGCAGTTCCGCAGGAGCCGAACATGCCGTTCCCGGCATGTTCGTGCGACCTCAGGACTGTTTGAGCACGGCGTAACACCCCGCCCAACAGCTCGCCCTGATACATGACGAAAGGAACGCAATGTCGAACGCATTCAAAGAGATCGGGCTTCGCATTCAGGGCCTGCGCGAGGCGTGCGACGTCACGCGCGAGGAGATGGCCGCCGAGCTCGAGGTGCCGGTCGAGACGTACACCGAGTGGGAGGAGACCGGCTCGGACGTGCCGATTTCCGCCATCTACCATCTGGCGCGCAAGTTCGGCGTCGAGTTCACGGAAATCCTCACGGGCACTGCCGCCAAGCTCAACACCTATCATTTGGTGCGCGCGGGCGAAGGCGTCGAGGTGGACCGTTATCCCGGCTACTACTTCGAGGATTTGGCCTGGCGCTTCGCCGACAAGATCATGCAGCCGCTGCTCGTCACGCTCGACCCGAGCGACGAGCCGGCGAAGCTCGTCACGCACGGCGGCCAGGAGTTCAACCTGGTGCTGGAAGGCACCGTCGTCGTGGTGTGGGGCGACCGCGAGTTCCACCTGGGCCCGGGCGATAGCATCTACTTCAACCCGCAGATGCCGCACGGCCAGCGTTGCGGTAGCGACGTCCCCGCCAAGTTCGTGACCATCATCGCTGAGTAGTCGGTTCCGCCGGTCGTCAGACCGGCGGAACTGCACGGTGTTACGAACGACCTGTGAGCTTTTGCGCAATCGAAAGGCAGCTATGGACCATATCCTGAAGAAATACTGTCCTCGCATCGAGTTCGACTCGTACGAGGACTTCTACGATAACTTCCAGATTAACGTGCCGGCGGACTTCAACTTCGCCTACGACGTCGTGGACGAGTGGGCGCGCGTCGACCAGGGCAAGTCCGCGCTCGTCTGGTGCGACGACCACGGCGGAGAGCACACGTTCACGTTCGGCGACATCTCGCGCATGTCCAACAAGTTGGCCAACTCCTACAAGGAGCTCGGCATCAAGAAGGGCGACGTGGTGCTGTGCATCCTGCGCCGTCGCTGGGAGTACTGGGTGAACGCCATGGCGCTGTGCAAGATCGGCGCCATCATCATCCCTGCCACGCTGCAGCTCACGAAGAAGGACATCGCCTACCGCTGCCAGTCGGCCGACGTGAAGGCCGTGGTGTGCGTGGACGACGACTACGTGTGCGAGCAGGTGGCCGCGGCGATGCCGGAGTGCCCGACCGTCGAAAACCGCATCCTGGTGGCGGGCGAGCGCGAGGGCTGGCTCTCCTTCGACGAGCTGCTCGAGGCCGGCTCCGAAGAGTGGCAGCGCCCCACGGGCGCCGAGGCCACCACGAGCAAGGACATCATGCTCATCTACTTCACGAGCGGCACCACCGGCATGGCGAAGGCCGTCGAGCACAACTTCGCGCACCCGCTCGGCCACATCATTACGGCGAAGTACTGGCAGCAGGTGCAGGAGAACAAGCTGCACATGTCGGTCACGGACTCCGGTTGGGCGAAGTTCGGCTGGGGCAAGATCTACGGCCAGTGGATCTGCGGCGCCACCATCTTCTGCTACGACATGGACAAGTTCCACGCGACCGACCTGCTGCAGCACATGCAGGACTACAAGCTCACGACGTTCTGCGCGCCGCCCACCATGTACCGCTTCATGCTGCAGGAGGACGTGGCGTCCTACGACCTGAGCTCCATCGAGAACTTCGCCACGGCCGGCGAGCCGCTCAACGCCGAGGTCACGCTGGCGTGGGAGCGCTTGACGGGCAAGAAGATCCGCGAGGGCTTCGGCCAGACGGAAGGCCCGGTGCTCCTGGCAACGTTCCCGTGGATTGAGCCGCGCCCCGGCTCCATGGGCAAGCCGTCGCCGCTGCTGCACATCCGCCTGCTCGACGACAACGGCTGGCCAGTGGAGGACGGCGAAGAGGGCGCCATCTGCGTCACGGGCCTCAAAGAGGCGTACCCGCCGGGCCTGTTCGTGGGCTACTACAAGGACGAAGAGCGCACGCGCGAGGCCGTGGGCGGCGAGTACTACAACCTGCACGACATGGCGTGGCGCGACTCCGATGGCTACTACTTCTTCGTCGGTCGCAACGACGACGTCATCAAGTGCAGCGGCTACCGCATCGGCCCTTTCGAGGTGGAGAGCGCGCTCATCGAACACCCGGCGGTTGTGGAGTGCGCGGTCACCGCGGCGCCCGACCCCATCCGCGGCAAGGTCGTCAAGGCCACCATCGTGCTCGCGCGCGGCTGGAGTCCGTCGGACACCCTGGTCAAGGAGCTGCAGAACCACGTGAAGAAGACCACGGCGCCGTACAAGTACCCGCGCATCGTGGAGTTCGTGGACGAGCTGCCCAAGACCGTCGGCGGTAAGATCAAGCGCAAGCAGATCCGCATGGCGGACGGCATGGAGGAGTAGCTCGAAACTGCTCTCTGTGCACTATGACGCAAGGCTGCGGTGGGCTTCGGCCTGCCGCAGCTTTTTTCATTCCCAGGGAAGCGGGTTTCGTTCCCGGATTCGCCCCCCTCATTCCCTCAAAGACGCATATTCGCAGGTTGCTGTGGTACGTTATGCCTTCAACATCGTCTTTTGCCGGCAAAGGAAAGGAACAGGCGCATGCGGCTGCTCGAGAGCGTGATGAACCGGATTGTCTTGTCGAAGATGACGAAGGGCGGGCGAGAATCGCTGCGCATCATCGAGGAGAACAGCAAAAAGCCCCGCACTTCCAACCAGGACCTGCTATTCCGCCTGCTGAAAGACAACGCGAGCACGGAGTACGGGCGGAAGTACGGCTTCGGGCAGATCGCCACGCTGGAAGAGTTCAAGGAGCGCGTGCCGTTCTCCACCTACGACGACTACGCGCCCTACATCGAGCGCATGATCGACAACGACGAGAAGGATCTCATCACGGCCTATCCGATCGAGCACTACGCCGTGAGCTCGGGCAGCGTGGGCGTCCCGAAGCGCATCCCTGTCTCGCGCGAGACCCTGGACCACTACAACCTCAACTCCTCGAGCCGCTTTTTCGCGCACGCCGACGAGGCGTACCGCGCCGCGCACGGCGGCAAGGCCCTGCGCGGCAAGGGACTCAACACCATGGAAGTGAGCGTGCGCAAGACGAAGAACAACGTGTCCATGGGCGCCATCTCGGGCGCTTCAGTGGCCGAGTTCCGCAGCTTCCTGCCGTACGTCTTCACCTCTCCTGAAGAGGTGATCTTCCCCGAAGAGCAAATGGACATGAAGTACCTGAAGCTGCGCTACGCGCTGGCCGAGCGCGAGGTCACGTTCATGATGAGCGCGTTCATGACCGGCCTGGTGGACCTCATGAACTACCTGGTGGCGAACTGGCCTATGTTCGTTGAGGACATCTGCACGGGCACGATCAACTCCGATATCAAGCTCTCGTCCGAGATGCGCGCGAAGCTGGAAGCGGGCCTGCGCCCGGACCCGGCGCGCGCCGACGAGCTGCAGGCTGCCTTCGAGCAGGGGTTCGATGAGCCCATCGTGCCGCGCATCTGGCCCGATATGTGCAGCGTGGGCTCCATCGGCGCAGGCGGCTTCATCGGCCACACCGAGCGCATGCGCACCTTCCTGGGGCCAGACGTGCGCATCGATTTCATGGTCTACGCGGCGTCCGAGGCCCTTATGGCGGCCGCTCCGGTGGACGACAAGCCGGAGTACGTGCTGCTGCCGGACTCGTGCTTCTACGAGTTCGTGCCCATGGACTCCGACGACGAGGAGACCACCTACACCATCGACCAGCTGGAGACGGGCCGCGACTACGAGATCATCATCACGAACCTCTCCGGCTTCTACCGCTATCGCATCAAGGACGTCGTCCGCGTGTTGGGCTGGCATGGCAACTTGCCGCTCGTGGCGTTCGTCTACCGCAAGAACCAGATGCTCTCCATCGCCGGCGAGAAGACCAACGACGAGGCCATGCTCTGGTCGGTGCAGCGGACCGGCAAGGACGTGGGTTACCGCTTCGCCGACTACTGCGTCTACCCGGACACCGACAGCGACCCGGGCCATTACGTGGCGCTCCTGGAGCCCGATTGCCCGATGGACCCGGCGGAGGTGCCGCACGTGCGCGACGTGCTCGACGAATACCTGGGGCAGGCGAACCCCTCGTACGGCAAGAAGGTGGCCACCGGCGTGCTCGGGCCGCTCGAGCTCAAGATCTCCCAGATCGAGACGCACGCGCTCTACCGCGACCTCATGATCAACAAGGGCGTCTCCGCCAACCAGCTCAAGCCGGTGCGCCTGCTTGACACGCCCATGAAAGAACGATTCTTCTTCGCGCTCGTGGAAGACGAGCCCAGCCTCGACCGATAAGGGAACGACATGGCGAACAAATTCCTGCAAGCGCTCCTTGACGCGCCGATGACCGAGCTGCCCGTCCTCATGCGCGCGCAGCAGGCCGACGCCGCTCGCGTGCAGCGCGAGGTCCTGCTGGACATCGTGCACACCGCGCAGGACACCGAGTTCGGTCGCGCGCACGGCTTCGCAGACGTGCGCACCGTGGAGGACTTCCGTGAGCGCGTGTCCGAGACCGCGTGGGCGGACTACGCGCAGGACGCCGAACGCCTGCAAGAGGGCGCGGAGGACGTGCTGTTCCCGGGGCGGGCGTCCGCGTTCATCGGCACGTCCGGGACCACGGGCAAGGCGAAGTACATCCCGGATTCCGCGGTGGGCGAAGCCGTGAAAGCCGAGGTCGTGCGCTTGCGCATGGCCGAGATGGTGCGCAACTTCCCGACGCTTTTGCAGCCTGACAGCCGCGTGTTCAGCATCAGTAATTCGGCGGTGGGCCGCGTGACCTCGGCCGGCATCCCCGTGGGCACCGCTTCGGGCCAAGCGGCCGGCGCGTCCGACGCGCGCCTGCTCTCGCTGCCGGTGGCGGTCCTGCGCTCGCCGCGCATGGACTCCGCGCTCATGGACTACCTCACGGTGCTCTACAACCTGGCGCAGCCCGGCGTGGTGACGCTCGCGTGCAACAACGTGGCGCAATTCGCCGAGGTGTTCACGCTCATGAATGAGCAGGCCGAGTCGTTCATCTCCGACATCGAGCACGGCACGTTCTCTTGCGCGTTCGCCAACGAGGACCTGAAGGCCGAGCTGGAGCAGGACTGGAAGCCCAACCCGGAGCGCGCCGCGGAGCTGCGCCGCCTGCTGGCGGAAAAGGGGCAGTTGGCCATCGAGGACGTGTGGCCGCACTTCGCGCTTGTGGGCTGCTGGACGTCCGGCAGCGTGGGCCGCTCCATCGAGGAGAGCCGCCATATCTTCCCGGCGGGCGTCAAGTTCTTCGACTTCGGTTATGGCGCGAGCGAGGGCAAGTTCAACGTGCCCTTCCAGCCGGACGACCCGTACGGCTATCCGGCCGTGTTCGGCATCTACTTCGAGTTCAAGCCCCTGCACGGCGGCAATCCCGTGTCGCTGGAGGAGGCGGAGCCGGGCGTGGACTACGAGCTGCTCATCACCACGTACTCCGGCCTGTACCGCTACAACATCCACGACATCGTGCGCCTGCGCACTGCGCCGGACGGCTCTAAAGCGCTCGCGTTCGTGGCGAAGTCGTCCGACCGCACGTCCATCGGCGGCATGACGCTTTACGCCCACGAGCTCACCGAGCTCGTGGAGTCCTACGAGCGCGCGAACGGCGCGTTCCTGCGCGTGTTCCAGGGCTTCGAAGAGGATGGCGCGCTGCGCGTGGAGGCCGAGCCCGACCCGACGCGGCTCTTTGACGCGACGGGGTTCGAGGCGGTTTTGCGCGAGGGCCTGGCGGCGCGCGGCGTCACGCTGGCACGCTTCGTACAGCTGCCGGAGGGCGCGCGCGACAGGCTCTTCCTGCACAAGGGCGCCTCGGGCGGCAACACGAAGCAGACGAAGATCCCGGTCTTCCCCAAGGTGGACCCTGCGCAGCCCGCGGCGTAAGGGGCGCGGATGCTGATTCTCCGAAAGCTCAAAGAGCACTGGGCGCTCGTCGTGGTGGACGTGCTGTTCGTGGTTCTGCAGATGGCTCTGCAGACGTGCTTCATCATGCCCGAGATGAAGGCCATCATCGACCAGGGCGTGGCGAACGCGGATCTGGACGCGGTCTTCCACTCCGGCGCGTACATGCTGGCGCTCACGGTCTTGGCGGGCCTGTGCACCGTGGCCTCGTCGTACGCGAGCGCGCGCGTGGTGGCGGCGGTCGCGTGCGGCATCCGCAAGGATTGCTTCTCGAAGGTGATGGAGCTCGACCTGGCGGACTACAACCGCTTTGGTGCTTCGACGCTCATCATCCGCACGGTGGCCAACGCCCAGCAGATCCAGGTGCTGCTCATCAACCTGCTGCGCACGAGCCTCATGGTGCCCATCATCATCGTGTTCATGCTCGTGCTCATCTTCCAGATGAACGTGGTGCTGTTCTCCATCCTGGCGGTGGCGTTCGCGCTCACGCTGGCGGTGCTCATCTTCTTCGGCGCGAAGGCGAACCCGCGCTTCGCGCTGCTGCAGACGAAGATCGACCGAATCACGCTGCTCGTCAAAGAGCGGCTGAGCGGCGTGCGCACCGTGCGCGCGTTCAACAACGAGGACTTCGAGGAAGCGCGCTTCGAGGGCGCCGCGCAGGAGGCCTACGACGCCGCCGTGGCGGCCAACCGCGGCATCAACTTCCTGGCGCCCACGGCCATGGTGCTCATGAACTGGGCCATCGTGGTCATCTACTACGCGGGCGGCGCGCAGATCCAGGCAGGGCTGGCCTCGGTGAGCGACCTTTTGCTCATCTTCCAGTACCTGGGCTACTTCATCACCGCGCTGGCGGTCATCCCTGTCATGGTGAACCTGATCCCGCAGGCCGTGGTTGCCGTGCGGCGCATCGACGAGCTGCTGGACTTCGAAGGCCGCGACGCGCGCGCCGCTGACGCCACCGCCGACGCCGTCCCTGCCGGCACCGATGCTTCCGCGGCCTCCGCGAACGCCGACTCCGCTGTGTCCGCCGTCCCTGCCGGCCGCGTCGAGTTCCGCGACGTGTGCTTCGGCTACAACGACGCGGCGAACGTGCTCGACCACGTGAGCTTCGTGGCCGAGCCGGGGAAGGTCACGGCGTTCATCGGCGGCACGGGCAGCGGCAAGTCCACCGTCATGAACCTGCTCATGGGGCTGTTCCCCGCGGGTTCGGGCCAGATCCTGCTCGATGGGCAGCCCATCGACGACATAGACCCGCACGACCTGCGCTCGCGCGTGAGCTTCGCCACGCAGATGCCCCAGGTGTTCGCCGACACGGCGCGCAGCAACATTACGGCCTACGACGAGTCCATCGACCCCGACCGCGTGCAGGCGGCGTGCGAGGCCGCGTGCTTCGACGAAGTGGTCGAGAAGATGCCCGAGGGCCTGGACACCGTCATGGCACAGGGTGGCATGAACATCTCGGGCGGCCAGCGCCAGCGCCTGAACCTGGCGCGCGCCTTCGCCAAACGGGCCGACGTCTACCTGCTCGACGACGGCCTCTCGGCGCTCGACGCCAAGACCGAGGCTGCCGTGCGCGCCAACATCGACACCTTCCTGGCCGGCAAGACCGTGCTCATGGTGGCGCAGAAGGTCTCCGCCATCCGCGGCGTGGGCCACATCATCGTGCTCGACAACGGGCGCGTGGTGGGCGAGGGCACCCACGAGGAGCTGCTGGAGTCGTGCGAGGAGTACCGCGAGATCTACGCGACCCAGTGCTACCAGCGCGAAGGAGGTGAGGGCCATGGCGAAGCGTAGCGAGAAGAAAGCCAAGCAGGGCGGGTTCTCCTTCCGCCGGATGCTGGCGGACCTGGGCCCCATGAAGCGCCTGCTGGGCGTGTGCTTCGCGACGGTTGTGGTCTCGAAGATCTGCCTGGCGTTCGCGCCCGCCGTGGCCGGCTCCATCACCGACGACATCTCTGCGTTCGTGGTCTCCGGCAGCTTCGATTTGGCTGCCATCGGGCGGCTGTGCCTGCTGCTGGCGGCGCTCTACCTAGTGGGCTACGGCACCACGGGCTTCGTGAACAAAGGCTGCGTGCGCGTGGCCGAGACGCTTGCGCGATCGTACCGAATGCGCATGCAGCGCAAGCTGAACAAGCTGCCCATCAGCTACCTCGACCGGCATCCGGCCGGCGACATCCAGGCGCGCGCCACCGACAACGTCACCACAGCGGCGAGCACGCTGGAGTCCACCGCCGTCACGCTGGTGGAGCAGTTCACGCTGCTTGCGGCCGTGTTCGTCATGATGCTCGTGACGGACTGGCGCCTCACGCTCATCTACGTGGTCACGCTGCCGCTCACCATGGTCATCACGCTGGGCATCTCGAAGGTGGCGCAGCGCGAGTTCAAGACGCAGATGGCCGTCAACGGCGATCTGGCGGCGCTCGTCTCTGACACGTACGCGAACCACCAGGCCGTGAAGGCGTTCGCCTGCGAGGCCGTCAAGGAATCCCAGTTCGACGAGATCAACGGGAAGTTCTTCCGCTCGTACGTGAAGTCGCGCTTCATCTCGGGCTTCGTGATCCCCTTGAGCGTGCTGCTGAGCAACTTCTCCTACATCGCGCTGTGCGTCGTGGGCGGCGTCATGCTGGTGGGCGGGCAGCTCACCATCGGCGAGTTCCAGGCGTTCATCTTCTACGGCAACATGGTGAGCACGCCGCTGTCAACCCTGGCGAGCGCCATGACGAACATGCAGAACGGCCTGGCGGCGTTCGAGCGCATCTACGAGTTCCTTGACGTGGAGGAGGAGACGCCCGACGCGCCGACCGAGCAGCTGGACACCACGGCGCTCTCGGGCGCGGTGGAGTTCGACCACGTGAAGTTCGGCTACGTGCCGGAGAAGACGCTCATGAAGGACGTGAGCCTGCGCATCGAGCCGGGCACCGTGGCCGCCATCGTGGGACCGTCCGGCGCCGGCAAGACCACGCTCATCAACCTGCTCATGCGCTTCTACGACATCGACGGCGGCGCCATCCGCCTGGACGGCTGCGACGTGAACGCCATCACGCGCCAGGGGCTGCGCAGCCAGTTCGGCATCGTGCTGCAGGACTCGTGGGTGTTCACGGGCACCATCGCCGAGAACATCGCCTACGGCAAGCCGAACGCCTCGCGCGAGGAAGTGGAGTCCGCGGCGGCGCGCGCCGGGTGCTCCGCGTTCATCGAGAAGCTGCCGCAGGGCTTCGACACCATGGTGAGCGAGGAGAGCTCCGCGCTCTCAGCGGGCGAGAAGCAGCTTCTGTGCATTGCCCGCACCATCCTCTCTGACCCGAAGATCCTCATCCTGGACGAGGCCACCTCGCAGGTGGACACGAAGACCGAGTACCTGATCACGCGGGCGATGGAGGAGATGATGCGCGGCAAGACGAGCTTCATGATCGCGCACCGCCTGTTCACCATCCGCAACGCCGACGTCATCATCTTCATGGTGGACGGCGACATCAAGGAAGTCGGCAGCCACGACGAGCTGATCGCCCGCCAGGGGCTGTACGCGTCCATGTACAACAGCGCGTCGCTCGCCCTGTAGCGCGCGGCGCCCGAGCACAAAGGAGGGCCCATGAGCCTGGACATTGTGAAGAACCGCGACGGCGGCACCCTGGACGTGGTGCTGAACGGCCGCCTGGACACCAACACCTCGCCCGACCTGGAGGCCGTGGTGAAGCAGGACCTCGACGGCGTGACGAAGCTCGTGCTGGACATGGCCGGGCTCGAGTACATCTCGTCGGCCGGCCTGCGCGTGGTCCTGGCCGCGCACAAGGCCATGAGCAAGCAAGGGGATTTGATCGTCCGCGGGCCGAACGAGTTCATCATGAACGTCTTCGAGCTGACCGGGTTCCTGGAGATCCTGACCATCGAGGATTCCGCCGCGTAACCACGGCGTCGTGCCTTCGAAAGGACGGACATGAGCGTTCGAATCATGGCGGTGGGGGATGACCTCATCCACAAGCAGCTCTACGAGGCGGCGCGCCTGCCGGAAGGCGGCTACCGCTTCGACGGCATGTTCGACGGCGTGCGCGGCATGATCGCGCAGGCGGACGTGCGCGTCATCAACCAGGAGACCATCCTGGTAGCGGACGAGGAGCAGGTGAGCTCGTTCCCGGCGTTCGGCTCGCCGCTCGCCGTGGGGCAGGCCGCGGTGGACGCCGGGTTCAACGTGGTGACGCACGCGTCCAACCACGCGCTCGACAAGGGGCTCGACGGCATCGCCGACACGCTCGCATTCTGGGAACTGCATGAAGACCGCGTCTGCATGCTGGGGCTGCATCCGTCCGCGGAGGATCAGGAGCGCGTCCGCAGCATCGAGGTCGACGGCGTGAGGATCGCGCTCGTCAACTGCACCGAGAAGCTGAACTTCCGCCGCCTGCCCAGCTCGGCGCGCTACTGCGTGGACGTGATGAAGGGCTTCAGCCGCCGGGCGCTGGCCGAGCGCATCGGCCGCGCGCGGGCGGAGGCGGACTTCGTGGTGGTGTTCCCGCACTGGGGCTGCGAGTACCTTTACGAGCCCATTGACTCCCAGCGGAAGTGGGCGTCGTTCTTCGCCGATGCGGGGGCCGATTTGATCATCGGCACGCACCCGCACGTGGTGCAGCCGGTGGAGTGGATCGAGCGCGCCGACGGCGGGCGGACGCTGTGCTACTACTCGCTCGGCAACTTCATCTCGTGCCAGGTGGGCGCCGGCACCATGCTCGGCGCGCTGGCCGACGTGACGCTCGAGCGCGCGGAGGACGGCGTGCGCATTGCGTCGCACGACATCGTGCCGCTTGTCACGCACACCGACGCGTCGTACGGGCATTTCACGACGTATGCGCTGGCGGACTACACCGACGAGATGGCGGCCGAGAACAAGATCTTCGCCGTGGTCGAGAAGAACCGCGGTATCCGCGTGGACGTGGCCTACCTGACCACGCTGTTCGACGACATCCTGCACTACCGAGCCCAGGCGTACAACGAGTACAAGACCCCCTGGGACGTGAACGTGGGCAACCTGAAAGGCGTCCTGAACGCCCTCCGTGGCAAGAACGTGAAAGGGTAGGGACGGGTTGCGCCGTTCTTCCGAACGGCGCATAGACCCCACGCATCCAAGCCGCAGAGCTTTCGTGGGGACGGGACCGGCGCGGCTGTGGCGCCGGCCCTTTCGTGTATCATCGTCGGGATACGCGAAGGAGGATTCATGCACGTCGAACTGCTGTACCACACGCCTGACCCGGAGCGCGCCATCGCCACGGCGGCGCGCCTGTGCTACGCGCCGGTGGGCGCGGCGGAGCTCATGGAGACCATGCCGGAGGAGCGCGTGCGCAGCGTGCTCGCCACCGTCATCAAGAGCGGGCACCTCTCCACGCTCGAGCATGCCAGCTACACGTTCGCGGTGGACGGCGTCTCTCGTGCGCTCACGCACCAGCTCGTGCGCCATCGCATCGCCAGCTTCAACCAGCAGAGCCAGCGCTACGTGAAGTTCGCGGACGGCGTGCCCGTGGTCAAGCCCGGCACCGTGGCGGACGACAGCGAGGCCAGCCGCATCTTCGACGAGACGGTGGACGCCATAGAGGCAGCTTACGCGCGCCTGCTGGAGCTGGGCATCCCGGCCGAGGACGCGCGCTATCTGCTGCCGAACGCGGCAGAAAGTAAGATCGTCATCACCATGAACGTGCGCGAGCTGCTGCACTTCTTCAGCCTGCGCTGCTGCAACCGTGCTCAGTGGGAGATCCGCGAGATGGCGCACCGCATGCTGGAGCTCGCGCGCCCCACGGCGCCCTACATCTTCCTGGACGCGGGCGCCGGCTGCGTGCGCGGCGCGTGCCCCGAGGGCAAGATGACCTGCGGCAAGCCGTACCCGAAGGTGGTGCGCGACTAGATGGCGGAGCGCACGAAGTCCGACCTGTCCCGCGCGTTCTCGGAGGACGGCGCGCGCAAGACGCACGTGGGCGGCCAGGCGCTCATCGAGGGCATCATGATGCGCGGCAAGTACAACTGGTCCGTCGCCGTGCGCGAGCCTTCGGGGAACATCTACACCGAAGAGCACGACCTGGCCTCCGGCAAGAAGAAGAACGGCTGGATGTACTGGCCGCTCGTGCGCGGCTGCCGCGCGCTCGTGGAGTCGCTCATGCTGGGCTACCAGGCGCTCGAGATCGCCGCGCTGCACGCCTTCGCCGAGGACGGCGAGGGCGCGCAGGATGGCGCGAAAGACGTCAACGAATCTAAGCTACGCGACTCACGTGAACCGAATGCCGAGACTATAGAACTGCCGCTGGAGCCGGAGGAGGAGCATTTCTCCTGGAAAGAGGACTTCGGTCGTCCGGACGTCATGATTGACGGTTTGGGCGCGCAGCGAAAGCTCGAGGTTTTCGAAGAGGTTCCGGTCGGTGAAACGACATCCGATGCAAAGCTGCCCACGCCTGATGCTGATGGTAAGAAGGGCTTTCTCGACGAGGACGTGGAGTTCGGGCACAAGGAGATGATGGTCTCCATGGTGCTCGGCCTGGTGCTGGGCGTGGTGCTCTTCATCGTGGTGCCGGCTGCCATCACGAACCTGATTGTGGGCGAGTACGACTCGAACACGCTTGCGTGGAACATCGTGGACGGCGTGCTGCGCGTGGCGGTGTTCGTGTTCTACATCTGGCTCATCGGCCGCATGGAGGACATCAAGCGCATGTTCGGCTACCACGGCGCCGAGCACAAGACCATCCACTGCTACGAGCACGGTCTTCCGCTCACGCCCGAGAACGCGCGCAGTTTCCCGCGCCTGCACGTGCGCTGCGGCACGGCGTTCCTCATCATGGTCATGATCATCGCCATCCTGGTGTACACCATCACGCCCATCAACGGGCTCATCGGCGCATGGGGCGTGCCCGACGGCCTGCCGAAGCTGGCGCTCGTCATCGTGGCGCGCATCCTGCTCATGCCCGTGATCGCCGGCATCTCGTACGAGATCACGGTGCGCTGGGCGGGCAGCCACCCCGAGAACCCGCTGGTGAAGGTGGTGCTGTGGCCGGGCATGCAGATGCAGTACCTCACCACGCGCGAGCCCGACGACGGCCAGATCGAGTGCGCCATCGCCGCCATGCAGCTCGTCCTCGAGCGTGAGGAGGCCGAAGCTGCGAAAGCTGCCGAGCCCGCCGCCGCGAAGGCGTAGCGCCCTCGCTCGTGCGTAAGCGAATGGTTCCGAAGGCCCGGGCAGTGCGCCCGGGCCTTCGTGCGCTCTGGGCCGCCTGCTTCCTCTCATGCCCTTCGCTTGCTGCTTGAAGCGCTCGACCGCTCCGATAACCGAGCGCGCCGGAGTAGAATGGGCGCATCGGCGCCAGGGGGCGCTTGGTTTGGAGAGAAAGCGGGGGAGTCATGGGGATCATGACGAAATTCGTGCGGGCCGCCTTGGCGGGCGTGCTGGCCTTCGGGCTGGCGCCGTCGTTCGCCTTCGCGGACGAAGCGGAGCTCGCAACTGCGGGCGCGGAGCCGGCGGCAGTGTCCGAAGAGGCTGCAGGCGAGGTCGCCGAGCTCGGTGAGCCGGCGGTCGCGTCCACGGCGGCAGAGGCCGTGCCGGAGGGCACTGTCACGGTCGCGGCGCCCGATGGCAGCGGCGCACAGGATGACATGCAGGCGGAGGACGGCGCGCTCGCGCCGAGCGCTTCTGCCGCACCGTCCGCCGCTGAAGCGCGCGCGATAGAGGCCGCGAGCGAAGCGTCCGCGCGCGAGGATGCCTACTACACGGACGGCGACTGGGGCTATTACGTGCTCGGCGAGGGCGGCTCCCACCCGCACACGGTGCAGGTGGTCGACTACTTCGGTAGCAGCGCGGACATTGTCGTGCCGGAGGAGTTCGGCGGCTTCCCAGTGACGGAGATCACGTTCCTTCTGGCCGAGCGGGACCTGTCGTTCGTCCGCTCAATCAGCCTGCCGTCCTCGCTCAAAGAGATCTGCAACTTCGCGTTCGAGGGCATGACAGGCCTTGAGTCCGTGACGCTTCCTGCGAACAGCCAGCTGGAGTCGGTCGGCACGAACGCGTTCTACGGCGCGAAACTTCGCTCGTTCGTCATGCCGGCTGGCTTGAAGACTGTAAGCGATGGTGCGTTCTTCGGTTGTTCCAGCCTTGAGTCCATCCAGTTCAACGATGTCGTCGAGCCGTTCGTCATGCACAATTCCGTGATGAGCGGGACGGACTTGTTCGAGTACGATTCCGCGTACTCCATCGCCCCGGGCGCGACCGCGGTCGAATACCTCGTGCCCGCGACGTCGCAGAACTTCAAGGCGGTCGACGGCGTCCTGTACTCGAAGGACGGCGGCATCCTGTACGCATGCCCGGCGGAAAGCGCGGGCGCGTCTTTCACGGTGCCCAGCACCGTGCGCGAGATCGCGGAGTACGCGTTCTACGGCTTGGAGGGGATGAGGGAGCTCGTCCTGCCCGAAGGGCTCACGACCATCCATGAGTATGCGTTCTCCGAGTCGGGCATCACGTCGTTTGTCATGCCCGATTCGGTGACCACGGTGTACGGCTACATTTGTCAACGCTGCCCCAACCTGGAGCGCGTGGTCATTGGCGACGGCGTCAAGGAGCTTGGTACGTGCGCCGGATGGCAGGACTTCTATTTCTGCCCGAACCTGTGCGAGGTCGACCTGGGCTCCTCGGTGGAGGTCATCGGCAACGCGTGCTTCGGCAACACGGCGCTTACGAGCGTCGATCTGCCCGAGAGCGTGCGGCAGCTGAACTACGGAGCGTTCGGCAACAACTACGACCTCGTCGAGGTGACGGGCGGCGAAGGGCTCGAGTGGATTGGCCGCTGGGCGTTCTGCGTGTCGGGCCTGACGAGCTTCCCCTTCGGCGACAAGCTGACCTACGTCTCGGGCGAGGCGTTCGATGGCAGCCCATATTTTGACGGCGTGTACCCAGGTTATCTGCAGCAGGACGGGGCGGGCGACTACCGCGCGGTCGACGCGAGCGTCATCCCTGAGGGCACGGAGCTTTACGACTACGCCTACCAGGTGCTCGACCTGGTGAATCAGGAGCGCAGGGCTGTCGGGCTCGGCGAGCTGACCATGGACCGCGAGCTGCTCGACGCTGCCATGCAGCGCGCGGCCGAGTGCGCAGTCTTCTACAGCCACACGCGCCCCGACGGCACGGACTGCTTCACGGTCAGTGACAAGGCGTACGCCGAGAACATCGCCGCAGGCCAGTGGTCGCCCGTGGTGGTCATGGGCTCGTGGATGCAGTCTCCGGGGCATAAAGCGAACATCCTGACCGAAAGTCGCCAGTCCATCGGCGTGGGCTGCTTCGAGGCGGACGGCGCGTACTACTGGGTGCAGCTGTTCGGGGACGCCGCCGCCGACGCGGTCTCCAACCCAGGCGACCAGGCGTCATGGCGCACGGTCAACGTCGACCAGAGCGAATGCGGCATCGAGTTCCAGCTCGAGCTGCGCGCTGCGTCCGGGATTACCTCGTACGCAGGCTGGATGAAGCTCGACCCCGGTGCGCAAGCGACGCTGGGCGTGCGCGCGCTCAACCCGGAGTTCGGCTCCACCATGGTGCGCCCTGAGAGCTTCGCGTGGACGACGTCGCAGCCGGGCGCGGTCTCGGTGGGCGCCGACGGCAGGCTGTCGCGCGCGGGCGTGGGCACGTCGTGGGTGACCGCCTCGTGCGGCACCGTCCAACTCCGCACGCTGGCGTACGCGACGGACCCGGCAGGCCCGCTGTACGGCGACGTGAGCGGCCACTGGGGCGAAGGCTGGATCGCCGAAGCCGGGCGCCTGGAGCTCATGGGCGGAGTCGGCGACGGCCTGTTCGGGGCCGACGAGACGCTCACGCGCGCGCAAGTGGCCACGACCCTGTACCGCTATGCCGTGGAGGACCCGTCGGATTCCATCGAACAGTCGAAGTTCCCTGCCGACACGACCGGCTTTGACGACGTCGAGGACCATATGTGGTACTCTGCCGCGCTGAACTGGGCGAAAGAAGAGGGCATCATGACCGGGTACGATAACTTGGTCCGCCCGGGCGACACGATCACCCGCGCAGAGCTTGCCGCTATGATCGGACGCTTCGCGGAAAGCCGCGGCGCAGACATCGACGGCGCCGACCGCGCGGCGTTCGACAGCACCACCGACGCCTGGCAGCTCCCCGAGATCGCGGGCTACTCGGAGCCGTACTTCATCTGGGCGTGCGACGAGGGCATCCTCACGGGCGTGGCGAACGGCGACGGCACGCTCAGCTTGAGGCCGCAAGACACCGCCACGCGCGCGCAGATGGCGAAGATCATCGTGCAGACCGTGCAGGCGCTCGACAGCGTCGGGTAGCGCGGTCGTGCGTCCAGCGCACGTTGCGCGGAACCACTGCATAAGCGAACGACCCCGAAGGCCCGGGCAGCGTGCCCGGGCCTTCCCGTGCTTTGGCGGTTCGTGCGTTGGCGAACCGCTGCTACGGGGGTCTTATCCTCGGCCAATCGTGACGCATCGTCCCGTTGAAGCCTCACGAAACGGGAACATCGCGGGATGCTCCGCGGCTTTTCGTGTATGCTTACGGGAGTTTGCGCCGGGAACGGCCTGCCAGGCATGGCGGCGCCGCCGGCAACCCCGCACACGTAAAACAAACGCTGGGGTCATCGTGTGAAGCGCACAAGAGGGAGGGCTTGGATGAAACTGGTCGTCACGGAGAAGAACGACGCGGCGCAGAAGATCGCCGACTTGCTGGGGGCCACGAAGCCGAAGGCTGACAAGGTCTACAACACGCCGGTCTACCGGTTCAACGTGGACGGCGAGGAATGGGTGACCATCGGCCTGCGCGGCCATATCCTCGAGCCCGATTTCACTCCCGTGCTCACGTACCGCAAGACCAAGGGCTGGATGGGCGTCACCGAAGGCGGCGAGATGCTGCCGGCGCAGCTGCCCGACAGCCTGGCCAAGCCCCCGTTCAAAAAGAAAAAGCCCTTCACGGAGGATTCCGTGGAGCTCAAGGCGTGGAAGATGGACGCGCTGCCGTACCTGGTCTACGCGCCCATCGAGAAGCTGCCGAAAGAGAAGGACATCATCCGCAGCCTGAAGAACCTGGCGAAGAAGGCGGACTCCATCGTCATCGCCACGGACTTCGACCGCGAGGGCGAACTTATCGGCTCGGACGCGCTCTCCTGCATCAAGGAAGTGAACGACACGGCGCCTGTTTCCCGCGCGCGCTATTCCGCGTTCACGAAGGAAGAGATCACGCACGCGTTCTCGAACCTGGTGGAGCTGGACACGGACCTAGCCTCCGCCGGCGCGTCGCGTCAGGACATCGACCTGATCTGGGGCGCGGTGCTCACACGCTACCTCACGCTCGTGAAGTTCGCGGGCTACGGTAACGTGCGCAGCTCCGGCCGCGTGCAGACGCCCACGCTGGCGCTCATCGTGGCGCGCGAGCGCGAGCGCCTGGCCTTCAAGCCGGAGGACTACTGGGTCATCAAGGGTGCCTTCGACGCCGCCGCCACCGCGGGCCCCACGGACGGCACGGGCGAGCTCGCCTTCGAGGCACCCTACGAGCACGCGCGCCTGAAGACGCAGGCCGAGGCCGACGCCGTCATGACGCATGTGGAGGGCGCGCGAACCGCGCGCGTGGCTGCCGTGGAGAAGAAGAGCCGCAAGGTGGCTCCGCCCGTGCCGTTCAACACCACGAGCCTCATGGCCGCCGCCTCCGCGGAAGGCCTCACGCCGGCGCGCACCATGCGCCTGGCGGAGAGCCTGTACATGGACGGCTACATCTCCTACCCGCGCGTCGACAACACGGTCTACCCTAGCTCGCTCGACCTGGCGGACACGGTGCGCCGCATCTCCGGCAACCCGGCCTACGCGCCGTACTGCAAGCAGCTGCTCTCCGGCGGCCCGCTGCGCGCCACGCGCGGCAAGAAGGAGACGACGGACCACCCGCCCATCTACCCGACGGCCACGGCCACGCCGGACGACCTGCCCGCCGCCGAGTACAAGCTCTACAACCTCATCGCCCGCCGCTTCCTGGCCACGCTCTCGGACGCCGCGGTGGTGGAGGGCACGAAGGTGTCGCTCTCGGTGAGGCAGGAGACGTTCGTCGCGCGCGGCGACGTCCTCGTGAAGCCGGGCTTCCGCGCCATCTACCCTTACGGTCTTAAGAAGGACGAGCAGCTGCCCGCCCTCTCCGAAGGCCAGGAGGTGGCCTTCAACGGCGCCACCTGCACGAAGAAACAGACCGAGCCGCCGGCGCGCTACTCCCAGGGCAAGCTCATCCAGGAGATGGAGAAGCTGGGCCTGGGCACGAAGTCCACGCGCCACTCCATCATCGAGCGCCTGTACACGGTGAAGTACATCCAGAACGACCCGATTGAGCCCAGCCAGCTGGGCATGGCGGTGTGCGACGCGCTCGACCAGTACGCGCCGCACATCACGCACCCTGAGATGACGGCCGAGCTGGAAGAGGAGATGGACAACATCGCCGAAGGCCGCACGTCGAAGGACGCCGTGGTGGCGAACTCGCGTTCGCTGCTCTCCGAGCAGCTGGCGAGCCTGCTGCCGCACTCCGAAGAGGTGAAGGACGCCCTGGCGGATGCCGTGGCAGCCGACGCCTACGTGGGCACATGCTCCAAGTGCGGCAAGGACCTGCAGCTGCGCGTGTCGCAGAAGACGCGCTCCATGTTCATCGGCTGCGCCGGCTGGCCGGACTGCGACGTGACCTACCCGCTGCCGAAGGGCAAGATTGAGGCGCAGGACGAGCCGTGCCCCACGTGCGGCATGCCGCAGGTGAAGGTGACGGCCTTCCGCTCGAAGCCGCGCGTGATCTGCATCGACCCGCACTGCCCGACGAACAAAGAGCCCGACCTCGAAGTGGGCGAGTGCCCCACGTGCAAGGCCGCGGGCAAGACGGCGAAGCTCATCGCGCAGAAGAACCCGCGCACGCTCAAGCGCTTCATCCGCTGCGAGAACTACGACGAGTGCGGCACCGGCTACCCGCTGCCGCAGTACGGCAAGCTCACGGCCACCGAAGAGGTGTGCGAGCACTGCGGCGCGCCCATGGTCATCGTGACCACGAGCCGCGGCCCGTGGAAGCTCTGCCCGAACTTCGACTGCCCGGGCAAGGAGAAGGACGACGAGAAGAAGGCCAAGGGCGGCGCGAAGAAGACCGCGCGCAAGACCACGGCCAAGAAGTCCACGGCGAAAAATACCACCGCGAAGAAGTGATGGCATGAGCGCGATCGACACGATTCGTGCGCGCCATTCGGTGCGCGAGTACTTGGACAAGCCGCTTGCCGGCGTGCAGCTGGCCGGGCTACGACGCGCGGTGCTGGAGGCCGAGCAGAAAAGCGGGCTGGACATCCAGCTGGTCACGGACAACCCGGAGGTCTTCCAGGTGGTGGCGCGCTTCGGGCTCGTGCGCGGCGCCACGGCATCCATCGTGTTCTGCGCTGAGGGGAAGGACACGGACGAGGCTATCGGCTACTGGGGCCAGCGCATCGTGCTGACGGCGCAGGAGCTGGGGCTCAACACGTGCTGGTGCGCGCTGTGCTCGCGCAAGAAGTCGAAGGCGGTGCTGCGCGGCGACAAGAAGGTGCGCATCGTCATCGCCGTCGGCCTGGGCAAGACGCAAGGCCACGACCGCAAGACGAAGCCGCTCAGCGAGCTGTGCACGGTGGAGGGCGGCAGCGTTGTGAGCGGCGCGGGCGCAGGAGCGGGAGCGGACGGGAGCGCAAGCGAAGGCGGGCTGCCCACGTGGTTCGCGACCGCCATGGAGGCGGCGCAGCTGGCGCCTACCGCCATGAACGCCCAGAACTTCCACGTCACGCTGCGTGCCGACGGCAAGACGGTGTCCGCACGCGCTACGAAAGAGGGCGCGTGGAACGCGATCGACGTAGGGATCGTCCGCCGCAACTTCGAAGAAGCCGCCAACGAGACCGGCGCCGACTGGCGCTGGGAGTAGGGCGCTTCGCATGTTCGGCCCATGGCGTCACGTGACGTACGTCCACGAAGGGGAGCATTCATAACTTTGAAATGCGTTTAAAAGTTCGATAATATTAAGACTATCTTTTAAATGTATTTCAAAGTTAGGGCTCTGCATGGACTATATCAATCGCGACGCATATCTCGATCGCTTGGAAAGCTGGCGCGACCGCGATGTCATCAAGGTCGTGTCCGGCGTGCGCCGCTGCGGCAAATCAACCCTGATGGAACTCTGGAAGCGAAGATTGGCAGAGCAGGGGGTTTCCG
This sequence comes from uncultured Coriobacteriia bacterium, assembly GCA_949288145.1. Taxonomy (GTDB): domain Bacteria; phylum Actinomycetota; class Coriobacteriia; order Coriobacteriales; family Eggerthellaceae; genus Aveggerthella. Next base: position 1,258 of record CASEJD010000076.1, on the reverse strand, counting down.
CCTCTCGTATTATTCACATCAATCTAGAGCTGCTCGAGAACGAGCGATTTCTGGAATACCACACACTGCACGACGAAGTGCTGGGCCGATGCACGTCCGACGACATGCACTACGTCGTTCTTGACGAGGTCCAGAACGTGCCAGATTTCCAGAAAGCAGTGGACAGCCTGTACGTTCGCCCGAACATCGACCTGTATATTACGGGTTCGAACTCGCGCTTGTTGAAAGGGACGCTCGCTACGCTCCTTTCGGGCAGGTACGTTGAGATTGAGATGCTGCCTCTGTCTTTCGCGGAGTACCGTTCCGCCAAAAGCGAGGAAGAGAGCGATCGTCGTGCGTGGTCCGAATACCTTCACGAAGGATCGCTGCCAGCTATCGCCTCCTTGGAGGGGAACGAGTCCCTTGTGCACGATTATCTCACGGGCATTCTCAACACGATTCTGCTCAAGGACGTCGCTGAGCGATTGAACGTGGCGAACACCGCGAGCCTGAGCGCCGTGGCGGCGTACCTGTTCGACAATATCGGCAACCTCACATCTGCGAAAGGCATCGCTGACGCCATGACGTCAGCTGGGACGAAAATCTCTCCCGCTACGGTCTCGGAATACCTGCAGGGCCTATGCGCAAGCTACCTTTTGTACGAGGCAAAGCGCTATGACGTTCGCGGTAAGCGCATCTTGAAACTCGAGCGGAAATACTACGCTGTCGACATGGGCATTCGTCGCATGGTCTGCTCGAACAACGTGCGAGATACGGGGCGCGTGCTGGAGAACCTTGTGTTCTTGGAGCTCATGCGGCGCGAAGGGGAGGTTTTCGTCGGAAAGTCGCCTGCTGGGGAGATAGACTTCGTGACCAACGGGCCGAGTGGAAAAGCGTACTACCAAGTAGCGGAAAGCGTCATGAACCCTGCGACGCTCGAACGCGAGCTCTCGTCTCTCAGGGCGATTAATGACAACTATCCGAAATTCCTCATCACGATGGATGACGAGCGCTCTATGTCTCACGAGGGCATCCAGCAAGTGTACGCGCTCGATTGGCTGCTTGGAAAAGCGTAGAGGGCGCATGCCAGTTTGATGCCGATTTGGCAGGGCCCGCACGCCTTTACGGTACGAGCGCCAGCATCTCGGCGCGCTCTTCTTCGATGGCGTCTACGATTTCTGCCTTGTAGCTTTCGCGGTTCTGCATCTCGTCGATGTTGAGGAGTGCGTAGTCCACGCCCACGGTGGCGAGCGTGCCGGCCGCCACGCCCAGCACGGTG